>CAIZLN010000074.1 GCA_903933815.1 uncultured Solirubrobacterales bacterium | reverse complement strand
GCGAATTGCCGCCGCCCGGTGCCTGCTCTCGGACGCGCGGTTCATGGTCTTTGATGAGCCCACCGCGCATCTGGATCCGGATGGAGCCCTGTCCCTGGAAACCGCCCTGGTCAAGGGACGCGAGCGAGGCGCGGGAATAGTCGTCATCACGCATGCGATCGCCGACAACGCCAACTTCGACCGGGTTCTGGTGCTCGATGAATCCCGAACCGTCCGGGAGTGGGCTCCCGGTCAGGCGGTCTGACCGAGTCTTCGGGTAGGTACGCGGGCTCTCACCGTGGAACCGGAGGGGCTCGAGGACAGCTCAAGCTCGCCCCCGGCCAGTGCGATTCGCTCACTCATGCCCGTCAGCCCGAAGCCCGTCCTCGGGGCATCTGGATCGAAACCGGAACCGTCGTCGGCGACCTTGACATTCACCTCACCGTTCTCCTCGAAGATTTCGACGATCGCACGGTCGGCCTCACCGTGCCTGACGGCATTGTTCAACGACTCCTGCACGACTCTGTAGATCGTGTCTTCCAGTTGCGGGACAAGCCGGCCGGTGCCGGAGCTGCCCCGGACGACGAAGTCCATCCGGAGGTCAATGGTTACATCCCGCTCTGACTGGACACGCTCCACCAGGGCGCTGATCGCCGGTCCGACTCCCAGCTGGTCAAGCGCCGCCGGCCTGAGGTCTGCAATCAGGCGTCGCATCTCCTCGATCGTCTCGTCCACCCGCTCGATCGAAGTGTCAATCACCTCGATGGACGGCCCGGAATCCGCGTGGCGCCTGGCGGCGGAAAGCAGAACCCTGAGTCCGGCCAGATTCTGAAGTGTCTCGTCGTGGAGTTCCCTGGCCCACTTGCGGCGCTCCTGTTCGGCTGCTTCGAAGCTGAGCTGCACCCGTTCGGCGGCTGCCGAGCGGGCATTGTTCACCGCGATGGCTATCCACTCGGCGAGGATCACCGCTGACTGCTCGTCTGTCTGGTCGAACCGACCTTCCTTTTTCTCTGTCAGGTACAGATTGCCCCAGGGCTCCCCATGGATCTTCACCGGTACACCGAGGAAGGATCTCATCGGTGGGTGATTCGGCGGGAAGCCGGCCGAACCAGGGTGCTGGCCAACATCTTCGATCAACAGAGGCTGTGGATCCTCGATCAGCATGCGGAGGATTCCTCTTCCCCGGGGAGTGTCGCCGATCGATTCGACCGTGGCTGCGTCCATGCCGTCGGTCAGGAAACGCTCCAGCCCGGAGCGGCTTTTGTCCAGCACCCCGAGGGCGGCGTAGCGGGCACCGGTCAGGTCGCGAGCGGCGCGGAGCGCGTTCTGGATCACCGCATCCGGGTCTCGTTCGGTAACCAGGCTGCGCCCGACTTCGATCAGCCGTTCAAGCCTGCTTTCGTCGAGTGCAGTTCGGGTCGATTCCATCAGTTCATACTAGGGGCAGGTTGCGAAATCGCGGAAAAACACGGATGAAGCCGGTATTTCGGTCGGTACGCTTACCGTAGTGAAGGCGGAGACCCCCAACCCGGAGGTCGAGGTTCTCTCGATTGTCCTTGCCGACGACCACACGGTCGTCCGCAGTGCGCTGCGGATGCTGCTGGAAGTGGAGCCCGATATCGAGGTTGTCGCAGAAGCAGGAACGGCCGAAGATGCGCTCCGTTACGTTCGAGGCCACAAACCCAGGGTGCTGATACTTGACCTTGACATGCCCGGGCGCTCAAGTCTGGAACTGCTGCCGGAAATCATGGAGGCTTCACCGGAAACCGGAGTGGTGATCCTGACCATGCGCAGCGAATCCGAGTTTGCCCGTGAAGCACTGCAGGCCGGAGTTCGTGGGTATGTACTCAAGGAGGCCGCTGACGCTGAACTGGTGCAGGCGGTTAGAAGTGCCTCGGCCGGTGAAACTTATCTCCAGCCTGCACTCGGGGTAAAACTGGCCAGGGAGGCGCCGGACCCCGATAACGGAGGTCTGACCGAGAGGGAGTACGGCATCCTGAAGCTGATTGCCCTCGGGCATACCAACGCCGAGATTGCCGACCAGCTCTTCCTCAGTATCCGCACGGTCGAAAGCCACAGGGCAAACATTCAGGAGAAGCTCGACCTCAACAGCCGGGCTGAACTCGTCCGGTACGCACTGGATCACGGAATCATCGGAGCCTGAAACCGCCCGGTGGACTGATTGCGCCATTCTTCACGCGTGCACCCGGACAGGTCTACTCCTTGCTGATCCTCCTTCCCCCGTCAGAGGGCAAGTCCGAACCGGTGCCCGGACCCCCGACCGACCTGGGTGAGTTGGTGTTTTCCAGGCAGTTGAGTGCGAAACGTGAACGGCTGCTCACCGGGCTTCAGACGCTCAGCGCCGGACCGGTCGAGGAGGCCATTGAGGCGCTGGGAATATCAGCCCGTCAGGCGGCCGACGTTGCCCGCGACGGACAGCTTGAGGTTGCCCCCGCAGGACCGGCAGTCGAGGTCTACTCGGGAGTGCTCTACAGCCACCTCGACTTCGACTCGCTTGGCGTCACTGCTGCGAAGCGCGCGGCCGAAAAAGTCCTGATTGCCAGCGCGCTGTGGGGCATGCTCAGACCAACCGATCGCATCCCGAACTACCGCTTCTCGATGAAGGCGAGGCTGGCAGATTTGCCGGGCATGGCCGCCTACTGGCGACCGGCGCTTGCCGAAGCGATGGAGGCCGCTGGCCGAGACGATGAGGGCGGACTGATCCTTGACATGCGATCGGGTGCCTACTCTGCCGCCTGGAAGCCAAAACGGGCCCGGCTCCTGTCGGTCCGGGCCTTCACCGAGTCTGGCGGGAGTCGCAAGGTCATCTCCCACATGGCCAAGGCAGTTCGTGGTGATGTGGCCCGGCTGGTGCTGAGCGCCCGGAAGCTGCCGACCGACGCCGAGTCAGTGGCAGCGGTGCTTGAGTCGGATGGGCTGAAGGTGGAGCTTTCGGACGCCTTCCTCGACATCGTCGAAGAGGCCTGAAAGCAGCTGACGGCTAGCGGCCCTGCCAGCGGGGCTTGCGCTTTTCTCCGAAGGCAGTGATGCCTTCGAGGAAGTCCTCCGAAGCGAAGCAGGATTCACGCAGGGCCACCAGCTCGGCCACCTGTCCTTCGGACAGAACCGGGTTTCCCGCGATCGTTTCAATCGACCTCTTGTTTCCTTTCATCGAAAGCGGCGCGTTGGAGGCGATTTCCGCTGCGAACGCGAGCGCCTCGGCGGCAAAGGTCTCACCTGATTCGCCCGCCACCCGATTCACGAGGCCGATCTCATCGGCACGTCCGGCGCTCAGCATGTCGCCGGTGAAGAAGAGCTCACGAGTGCGCGCGAGTCCGACCGTCTGGACGAACCGGATCAGGCCGGTGTGTCCGTAGATCAGGCCCAGCTTGGCCGGGGGCATGCCCAGCTTTGCGCCCGGTGCGGCGATACGGAGGTCGCAGGTGACCGCCATCTCGAGGGCACCGCCAAGGCAATGCCCGTTCAGCGCGGCGACGGTCGGCCACGGAAAGGCATCCAGCGCGTCCAGCGCAGCCGGGAAGGGGTGGGCAACAAGGGCCTCGGCATCCCGCTCAAATGATTCCCGGGGAATTCCACCGATGTCATAGCCAGCTGAAAAAACAGGGTCAGCCCCGGTGATCACCAGACACCGGGTTTCGATTCCGTCGTCGAGTTGCGGCACGACCTCGGTGATCGCGTCGAGTATTTCGTGGTCGAGAGCATTCCGCTTCTCCGGATTGGAGATCGTCAGCCGGGCGACCGCTTCGGCCGGAAAGTCGAGCTGAAGCTTGTCGGTGCCGGTTTCGATCGAGCCGGCCATCAGCTACTCGAGCACGATGAGGACATCGCCCTCGCTGACCGACTGGCCCTCTTCGCACTTGATCTCCTTGACCACACCGTCATCTTCCGACTCCACCGGAATCTCCATCTTCATGGACTCGAGGATCACCACTTCATCCCCGTCTTTGATCGTGTCTCCGACGACACAGGTGATTTTCCAGACATTTCCGGTTATGTGAGCTTCAATATCGGCCATAGACCGGCAACCCTAATACAGTCCTTGGCGATGAGCGCTGAAGAAGAGGCGACGGGGGAGTCCTTCGGGCGGTTGGCCGTCCTGGTCGCTGCCCGTAACGAGGCTGACAAGATCGCTGCGACGGTCTCAGCTCTCGAGTCGGCTTTCCCCGGGGCTGCGGTCTGGGTTGCCGATGACGCCTCCGAGGACGGGACAAGTGAAATCGCGATGACCCTCGGGGCGAGCGTCGTCCGCCGGGACCAAGTCCATGGCAAGGGCGGCAACATGACCGCCTGCGCAGAGGCGATGCTCAGCGCTCCCGACCTGCCGGAGATCGTGCTGCTCTGCGACGCCGACCTGGCTGAGTCGGCCTCGGAGCTCGG
>CAIZLN010000073.1 GCA_903933815.1 uncultured Solirubrobacterales bacterium | reverse complement strand
AGCTTCCAGCCGTCCCAGTCCTCCTCGTCCATGCCGTCCTCCAGCGAAACGATCGGGAAGCGGTCGCAGGCGCTGGCCCAGTAGGCAGCCATCTCGGCCGGGCTGAGCGAGCGGTCCTCATGCTCGAGCCGGTAGGTACCTTTCTCGAAAATCTCGCTGGTGGCCGGGTCGAGCGCGATGAAGACGTCCTCGCCGGCACGGTAGCCAGCGGCCTCGATCCCTTCAACAAGGATCTCAAGTGCGGCTTCGTTTGACGGCAGGTCAGGTGCGAACCCTCCTTCGTCACCGACCGCCGTGGCGAATCCATGGCCGGAGAGAATCTTCTTCAACGAGTGAAACACCTCGGTACCGATACGCAGGCATTCGGAGAAACTGGAAGCACCGGCCGGCATCACCATGAACTCCTGGAAGTCGACCGAATTATCCGCGTGGGCACCACCGTTGAGCACATTCATCATCGGTACCGGCAGAAGGCTCGCGCTGCCGCTCCCGTACATGTCTCCCAGGTAGGAGTAAAGCGGCCTGTCTTCGAGCAGCGCTCCGGCTTTCGCAGCGGCGAGTGAAACGCCAAGGATCGCATTTGCTCCCAGGCGACTCTTGTTGGCCGTACCGTCGAGATCGAGCATCAGGTTGTCCAGTCCGGGCTGGTCGGTGGCGTCGAACCCGCTCACGGCTCTCTGGATTTCCCCATTGACGTTGGCGACGGCTTTTCCCACTGCCTTGCCCAGGTACTCGGACCCACCGTCCCTCAGCTCCACCGCCTCGAACTCACCTGTCGAAGCGCCCGAGGGAACCGCGGCGCGCCCGATCTGGCCCTCCACCAGCCGGACGTCGACTTCGATTGTCGGGTTTCCTCGGGAGTCGAGGATCTGACGTGCGTGAACGGCCTCAATAGTGCTCATCGAGCGCCAGTCTAATGCGACAGCCATCGGGCCTGCGGTCATGAACATGGCAAAGGTCATGAAGCTGCCCCGCTAAGGGTGTCCTGCCACGCCCACCGTTACCGCTCAAGCCCCGGTCCCCCCAGGACAGCTGCTCCGACCCGGGGTGGATCGCTGGTCAGTTGCGGGGGGCTCGCTGCTCGGCCAAAGCTCTGAGAGCGAGTTCGGGATCGACGCCGCGGCGACGGGCCTCGGCAACCGCCTCCCAGAGCATCTGTCCGACTTCTTCTTCGTCGGAGTTGCGGTCGGGGTTGTCAGCGCCCGCGTTGGCGGGACGCTCGACCGGGTCGAGCTTCCACTGGACCTTGCTCGCATAGACCAGTGCCGGCAGCCCGGGCTTGCGCCAGTCCTTCTCGGTTGTGCGGCCTTCGACATCCTGTTTGATCCGGTCCCACTGTCTCCGGACATCGTCGGCCGTTTCGATCCTGCCGGCAGCACCTTCAGCCACCGGCTTCCCTACAGCCTCGCGGTCCACCGATTCCCCGGTTGGCGATCCCTCTTTCGCGGGTGGCGGATAAACATGCGGGTGGCGGCGAATCAGCTTCTCGGTCAGCTGGGTGGCGATCGTGGAGAGGTCTCCCTCCCCCTGTTCCTCCAGCAGCAAGGAAAGAAAGACGACCTGAAAAAGCACATCGCCAAGTTCATCCCGCATCGAGGAGGTATCGCCGGTGCGGGCAGCCTCGGCCAGCTCGTAGGCCTCCTCGACAGTGTGGGGCACGATCGAGCGTGCGTCCTGCTCCCGGTCCCAAGGGCACTCGACCCTCAGGGTCCGGGCTACCTCATCCAGCCGGGCAAGTGCCTCGGCCAGGTCCCGGTGACTCACCCGCGCCCTGACCGTTCAGCAGCTACCGGGTCTACTGACCCGGTACCTGCTGGATGCCACCCGGGACACTCCCCGCGCCGGCGGCACCAGCCGCTGCTGTTTCGGCATCACCGGGAGCGACCGGCCCCTGAGGCAGGTTGCCTCCACCGGCCACGCCGAACGGATCAAGAGTGTTACCCCCGGGTGACTGCGGTGCCCTCAGTCCGATCGGTGCCGGACAGGAGATGGCTGGATCGGCGTCAGCCGCGCCCTCTTCGTAGCAGGCTGGATCGGCGCTCTCAAGCCGCCCATCACCCTCGAAGTTTGAACAGCGGGCAACGATGTAATCCTCGGCACAGAAGGTCCGGGAGGTCCACTTCGAGTTGTAGTCGGTGACGAAATCGGCAAATCTCTGCTGCTGGAGAGTCGGCAGGAGCTGCTGCTGGATCTGCTCCCGGACATCGTCGAAGGACTGGGTCTCTTCGGGATTGACCTTCTCAACCCTGAAGAAGTAGAAATCGCCACCCGCTTCGATCGGACCCAGGACGGCACCCTCCTCGGCGCTCATCACTTCCGAGCCTGCCGGGTCAGGGAACGCACCCTCAGTGGCGATGGTCTTGCCGCCCTGGTTGCTGCTTCCGTTATTTGAGAACTGCTTTGCCAGCCTGGCGAAATCCTTGACCTCATCGCTCTTCGCGAGCGCGGCCTCGACCTTGTCTGCCTCCGCCTGGTTGTCGGTTACGACGAGCCGGATGTCGCGAGTCTCCGGGGTGGTGAAGTTCGCCTTTGAATCCTCGTAGAACTGCTCGAGCTCATCCTCAGGCACCTCGGTCACGCTTTCGTTTATCTGCGCTTCGATCTTCCGGCTCAGAACCTGGAGCTTCACCCGGTCAAGAACTTCCTCTTCGTTGAAGGCACTTTCCTTGAGGAACTGCTTGAAGGCCGCATCGTCGGGGAACTGATCCTGGCGAATGGTCTGGAACTCGTTCTGAACCTCACGGTCCGATGCCGTTGCACCAAGCTCAGCCGCTTCACCAGTGAGCCAGGCCTGGTCGAGCAGGTCATTGATGGCTGCCTCCCTGATCTCGGCAAACTGGGCGTTGTCCGGTTCCGGAGCCGCCTGGAGGCCGCTGCGCTTCCAAGTCTGGAGGAAGGCACGATCGTAGTCCTTCTGGCTGATGTCACCCTTGCCATCAGGAACATCTTCGACCAGAGCGACGTCACCGGAGGGCACGCTCGGATTGCCGATGCCCTTTGCGATGGCGACATAGACAAAAAGCAGGACGAGAAGCGCCCCGAAAATAATCAAACCCGACTTGCGCGCACCGCTCATGCAGTTTCCCTCCTGAATTGGCTGAAAAAAGACCTCACTACGAATTCGGCAGCATATCCATACGGACCTCGCTTAGGCAATCGGCCAGCCGGGCGATCACCTTCAGCCGTACAACGGGATCCTCTTCAACCCGGATGGTGACCTCCTGAGCCTTCCAGTCATAAGCTGCGCCTTCCACCTTCTCCCGGAGAACATCGGCTGACCCGGAGTCGAGCTCAACCCCGACCACAGTCAGCCTGCCACCGCGAAATTGAACGGCCGTGGCTCCGGCAGACCCCAGCCCGATCCGGGCCTGCTGGAGGGCGAGCAGGTTGTCGGCCTCGTCGGGCAACCGGCCGAACCGGTCGGTCATCTCGTCCCGGATCATCCGCAGATCACCCACCCGGCGGGCGGCGGCGATCCGGCGATGGACATCGATCTTGGCGGCCTCGAACGGAATGTAGGAGGCGGGGAGGTAGGCATCCACACCTACATCGAGGCGGACTGGCTCAGGTGCTTCGTCTGCTGCTTCGCGCCCGGAGCCTTCGGCTACCGCCTCGTCGATCAGCTGGCAGTAGAGCTCGAAGCCGACCGCCGCGACGTGACCGGACTGCTCATCGCCGAGCAGGTTGCCCGCGCCGCGGATATCGAGGTCGCGCATCGCAATCCTGAAGCCGGAGCCGAGCTCCGTGTGATCGGCCAGAGTGGCCAGACGGGTCGAAGCCTCGCCTGTCAGCGCCTCCTCCGAGGGGTAGAGAAGGTAGGCAAAGGCACGCTCCCGGGATCGTCCCACGCGACCGCGGATCTGGTAGGCCTGGGCCAGACCGAGGTGGTCGGCGCGCTCGACGATCAGAGTGTTGGCCGCCGGGATGTCGATCCCGGACTCGATGATCGTCGTGGCGACCAGGCAGTCAGCCTCGCCACGCATGAAGGTCAGCATCGCCTGCTCGAGTACCCCTTCGTCCATCTGGCCGTGGGCGACCGTGACCCGGAGGCCGGGCACCAGAGCCCTGAGCCGCTCGGCAGCGTTGTCAAGAGACTCGACCCGGTTGTGGAGGAAGAAGACCTGACCCTTGCGCTCAACCTCCCGCCGGATCGCCTTTTCCACCAGGGCCTCGTCCCACGGTCCGACATAGGTTCGCACCGGTCGCCTTCCCTCCGGCGGGGTCTCGATCACCGAAATGTCGCGCAGGCCGGCCATCGACATCTGAAGCGTCCTCGGAATCGGCGTTGCCGACATCGAAAGTACATCCACCTTGAGCTTCATCTGCCGGAGAAGCTCCTTTTGCTTGACCCCGAAACGCTGCTCCTCATCAACCACGACCAGGCCGAGATCCTTCGCCCTCACATCACGGGAGAGCAGCCTGTGGGTACCGATCAGGATGTCAACAGAGCCCTCCGACCAATGCTTGACCACCTGCTTGACCTCGGCCGGCCGACGGAGTCGACTGACCCCGTCCACCCGGAATGGAAGGTCGGCCAGCCGTTCACGAAATGTTCCGAGATGCTGCTGGGCAAGGATCGTGGTCGGGGCCAGGATCATCACCTGCTTGCCGTCGGAAGCGGCCTTAACTGCTGCTCGAATGGCTACTTCGGTCTTTCCGTAGCCGACATCTCCGCAGACCAGCCGGTCCATGGGGCGGTCAGACTCCATGTCGGCCTTCACCGCCTCGATCGCCTCCACCTGATCTGCGGTCTCGCGGTACGGGAAGGCGGCCTCCAGTTGCATCTGCCACTCGGAATCAGGGCTGAAGGCGTGGCCCTTGCGCAGTCGGCGTTCGGCGTACAGGTTGACGAGCTCACCCGCGATCTCGGCCGCGGCACGCTTTGCGCGTGCCTTCAGGTTCATCCACTTCTTGCCGCCGAGGGCCGAGAGTGTCGGAGCGCCGGCACCGCCGGAATACCGCGAGAGCTTGGCGAACTGGTCCGTGGGGACATAGACCCTGTCTTCACCCTTGTACTCAAGATAAAGGTAATCCCTGGTGATTCCGCCGACCTCACGGGTCTCGAAGCCGGCGAACCTGGCCACACCATGGTCTTCATGGACAACGTGATCGCCGACCCGCAGCTCGGAGAAGACCAGCCGGCCGCGCACTCCCTCCGGGGCGCTCTCATCGGCCCGACGCCGCCGGTTGACCAGCCTCCGGAAAGGAATCACCGCGACTTTCAACTGGGGACACACAAACCCTTCGGTGATCCGCGCCTCGACCAGGCTCACCCCGGCGGCCTCCGGCATCCGACCGGCATCGAGGATCTTCGCGTCGGTGCGTTCAAATCCGTACCGGGTACGCTCGGCCTCGCCACGGGAGTCGAAGGCAACCACGGTCCGATACCCGGACGCAACCAGCTTCTTCAGCTCGGCTTCGGCCTCTGCCAGGTTTCGGGACGGGGTCTCCGCGAAAGTCGCCCGGAAAGGTTCGTCGGAGCTGCTTCGGGAGTTGGTCTGATCCGGCAGGTCCGCAGCCTGCCCGTCCGCGTTCATCCGGCTGGTCGCCCCGCTGCTTTCGCTGGCGTAGCCATCGTCTTCGGGCTCATGGATGCCATCGCCATCAACCGGGCGCGAGATTACGAGTGCCGCACGCTCACTCAGAGGACCAGCGACGTCTTCATAGAGATGGCGGGCATCATCGGCATGCATCGAGGTGGTGGCGTCTTCCCAATGGTCTCTCAGGGCCGGCTCAATCTCCTCTTCTCCGGCAAGGATCACCACGGTGGTCTCCGGGATCAGGTCCAGCGGCGCCCTGAACTCACCCACCGGCAGAACCTCGGCGAGCTCCGGCTGGGTTCCCTTCTCAAGTGCTTCGGCCACGACCAGCTCGGCCAGCTCACGATGCTCGGCGTCGAGCTCGGCCGCGGGGGCCAGGTCAAGCGCTTCAGCTTCGCCCAATGAGCGCTGGGTGAAGGTCGAAAACCACCTCATCGACTCGATCTCATCTCCGAAGAACTCAACCCTCGCTGCCCGATCTTCGGTCGCGGCGAATACGTCCAGGATGCCTCCACGGACTGCGAACTGGCCTCGTCCGGTGACCTGGTCGACCCGCTCGTAGCCGGCCGCGGCCAGGTCGCTGACCACCCGGGTCGGATCGTGCTCCTCGCCGACCGCGATCCTGAACCCGGCAGGCCGGAGACTCTCCCCCGGCACGGCCTCAGCCAGGGCCACCGCGCTCGCAACCACCACTGGCGGAGTCGCCTCCTTCCTGCCAAAGGAGTCGAGCGCGTCGATCCGCAGGCCGATCAGATGTGGAGGCGGGCTGATCTGCGAGGCGTAGCCTGTTCCACGCGACGGGTAGGAGCGCACCTTGCGGTCACCGAGGTAGGCGCGCAGTGAACTGCTCAACTCCCGGGCCGAACGGTCATCGGCGGTAACGATCAAGGCCGGCCGATCTTCCAGGCCCGCTTCGTCCTCGAGGATCGCTGCGATCAGTGCCGGTCGCAGGGCCGTCGAGACCCGGGCCCGGACCTCCTCTCCCCCTGCCGCGGCCGCACGCACCCGCCCGGAAAGCAAAGCTACCCGGGGGGAGTCAAGAAGCAGTTCTATGGAAGGACGAAGTGACAGCGGTCAGCGATCGTATGCGAACCGCAACGGTAGGGGCGCTGCGCGGATCAGCCGAGGCCGGGGCCGTGGCGCTGCCACTCGACCTGACCGCGGCCCTCGTCGGCCGAACGGCCCTCAATGTCGTCCCACTTGTGAAGCATGCGCTTGAGGTTGGCGACCGCTTCGGTATCGAAGGCGGCGATCCGGCCAGCCAGCTCGAGCGCCGTGTTCTCGGTTGCTGCACCTGGTGCCAGACGGTTGACCAGATTCAGCCGGAAAGCCTCGTCAGCCTTGACCACACTTGAGGTCAGCAGCATGTACTTGGCGGCTGACAGGCCACAAAGGGTGACAAGCCGGGCCGGGCCAACCGGCACACCCAGCGCGGCACCCGGGAATCGCATCTGCAGGTTGGAACCACCAATCCGGATGTCACAGGCAACCGCGATCTCGGCCCCGCCGCCGACCGTGTAACCGTGGCAGGCAGCAATCGTCGGCTTGGGAAACTGAACCACGGCGTCGTAGAGGTCGGCAAACTGCTGCATCCGGGTGACCCGCCCCTCCTCGTCGAGTTCCTCCTTGATGTCGGCGCCGGCAGAGAAGCAGCTGTAGTCAGTTGAGGAGAAAACGACCACGTGGACATTTTCATCGTCCCGGGCGACCGCAACATGCATCAGGAGCTCTCCCAGCATCCCGGTGCTGATGGCGTTCATCTGCCTGGGCCGGTCCAGTTGAATCAGGGCAACGTGATCCTCGACGTGATAGCTGGTCAGGCTCAACTGTTCATCTCCTCTTCGCCGTCTTCAACGGCATTCAGTTTTTCCACGAGTCCTTCGGCTGCATCTGCAGCAGATTCGATCAGTTCACGGACCTCTTCGCCACCCTCGGTGAATGGCCCGAGAACGAATGCGGCCACGCGCTCGGGGTCAGTGCTGTCCGGACGGTCCACCCCCACCCTGATCCGCCAGAAATCCGCGCTGCCGAATCCTGTCTTCAGGCTCTTGAGTCCGTTGTGGCCGGCCAGCCCTCCACCCAGCCTGGCGCGAACCTCGCCGAAGGGAAGGTCGATTTCGTCGTGTACCACCACTATCCGCTCTGGCGGAATCCGGCTTGACCCGGCCGCCGGGCCTGCTGATTTTCCTGACTCATTCATGTAAGTGAGCGGCTTGAGCAGGATCACCCTTGGGCCACCCGGAGCAACGCGACCCTCACCGATCACGGCGCGATACTTCTCCTTGGTCCGGGTGATCCCCCAGCGCTCAGCCAACCGGTCGAGCACCATGTAGCCGGCGTTGTGACGTGACCTCTCGTACTTGCGGCCCGGGTTGCCCAGGCCGACGATCATCACCGGGCCCGGATCGCCGCCTTCGCGGCTACCGGACCGTCGGAAGAAAGACAGGACCTACCCCTCGTCGGAGGACTCTTCGCTGCCGCCCTCTTCGGCGGAGGAATCGGCCTCTGGGGCAGCCTCTTCGCCGACGACACCGGGTTCCTCTTCGACCTCTGCTTCCGGCTCCTCTTCGATCCTTGGCGGCGAGAGAGTCACGATCGTGATCTCGGCCGGATCGTCGGCGATAAGCTCCACGCCTTCGGGGGCCGTCAGGTCTTCAAGAGTGCGGT
>CAIZLN010000072.1 GCA_903933815.1 uncultured Solirubrobacterales bacterium | reverse complement strand
GTAGTTCTCCTCGGGCACGTCGGGCAGGGTGCGCTCCCCGGTCAATTCGAGGGGCGGGACACCGTCGGGCTGGTCGTTTTGGACATAGGTATCGGTCAAGGGAGGCGATTCTTCCCTATCTTTCGCCGTCATGCCTGCTTCCCCGACAGCCACGCCCGAACACATCAAAGATGTCAACACCCGCTACCACGACGCTGCGGCCGGATCCTACGACGCCAAGTGGGGCATCGACTTCGGACCCGTAGGCCAGGAGCAGGTTGCCGCCAAGCTGTGCAAAGCACTCGGCACCGATGACCCTCCGGTGCTCGGAGACGCGCTCGAGATCGGTGCCGGCACCGGCTACTTCTCGCTCAACCTGGCGACCCAGGGACTTATCGGGAACCTGACGGCGACCGATATATCCCCCGGCATGCTGGCGTCGCTAAGCGAGACTGCGGAGCGGCTGGACGTATCAGTTACCACCGTGGTCAGTGAGGCCGAGAGCCTGCCGTTCGAAGACGAGAGCTTCGACGTGGTCATGGGACACGCCGTCCTCCACCACATCCCGGACCTCGACCAGGCCTTCTCGGAGTTCTTCAGGGTTCTGAGGCCGGGTGGGGTGATCGTCTTCTGCGGCGAGCCCTCCCGCTACGGAGACCGGCTGGCGGCGGTACCCAAGCGGGTCGGCTCCTTCGTCGCACCGGTCTGGCGCAAGGCTGTCAGCGCCGAGCGACTGGTCCACACCCCGGAGGAGCTTTGCGGCGAGGAGCACGGCCTCGAACCCGAGGTCGACGTACACGCCTTCGTACCGGCCGACCTGAGGGCGATCCCGCCGCGGGCAGGCTTCGAAGAGACCGCTGTCAACGGCGAGGAGCTTGTCGCCAACGTGTGGGGCTGGGGAATGCGCTCGATGGAGTCAAGCGCCGTACCGGAGACGATCCCGATGCGGTGGCGCAACTTCGCCTTCCGCAGCTACATCGCCTTCCAGAAGGTAGATGTGGCAGTGCTGGAGCCGTATCTGCCGGCTGAGCTCTTCTACAACCTGCTGCTCTCGGCCCGCAAGCCGGCATAGGCAACTGCCGGTGACACGAAGCCCGTAGGGTGAGGTTTCTCGCATGAGCGTCGAACGCATGAAAGCTCTGGTCATCGGTGCCGGTGAGGTCGGCACCATCGTCGCCCGAACGCTGAGCGCGGACGGCCATGAGGTGACCGTGATCGAGAGTGACCCGGCCCGCTGCGAGCAGGGCCGTGGCGTGCTTCCTGATGATTGCCGGCCGCCTTGAGGTCTTCACCGTAGTGGCGCTGCTTGCAGCGGCCTGGGAGCGCCTGCGCTCTGTACGACTGTCTTTCTGAGCAAATCAGGCCGACTAGCGGGAGAGCCTCAATACCCGGTCTCAATTTCCTGCGGATCAGGCAAAGCCAACCGCTCCCCCGCGCCGCGGGTCCCCGCCGCCGCCGAGCCTGCCGGTGCTTGGGTCCCGGGTCACGACCTGTACCCCGCCAAAGAAGAGATTTCGCTCGGACCAGCGCACAACTCTGCCTCCTTCGGACTCGATCCGATCAAGCAGGACCGGATCGGTTCCCGGCTCTGCCTGAAGTACCCCACCCTCAACGTGCACACGGGCCGCATCCACTGCCTGCTGGGGGGAGTGACCGTGAGACAGAAGGTTGACGATCGTCTGGAGTACCGCGGAGCGGATCCTGTTGGACCCAGCGCTGCCCAGGCCGACGGTAACCTCGTCATCCCTAAGCACGAGTGAGGGTGCCATCATCGAGCTGATCCGCCTGCCAGGCACCGTCTGATGAAAGCCGAGCGGGTTGAGGTCCTCTTCACCGAGCATGTTGTTCAGGTGGATTCCGGTGTCGGGGACAACCATGCCCGATCCGGTGCCGTTCGAGCAGGTCAGCGAAGCGCAGAGCCCGTCGCTGTCCATGACTGCGAGGTGAGTGGTCGAGCCAAGTCGGTCGTTCCGGCTGACCGCCTGCCGCAGGGAGTCCCCATCAAGAAACTCGGCAGCGAAACCATCGCGCTCCAGCCCGGACGCGAACTCCTCCTCGCGGGCGCGATTGGCGGCTGTCATCGCCCGCACGACCGCAGCCGTGTCGCTGCCCCCGGTCTGCTCAAGAAGAGCGAGACTGTACGCAACCAGAATTCCACCAGCAGACGGAGGCGGATTGCTCAGGATCCTGCTTCCGTGGAAGGGGACTGAAACCGGCTCGCGCTCAATGGCCTCGTAAGCCGAGAGGTCGGCCCTGGAGAGGATCCCGCCGCGTGAACAGATGTAGTTTTCGATTGCCTCTGCCACATCCCCGCCATAAACCGAGGCGCTACCTTCGGCGGCAAAGCGTTCGATCGCTGTCGCAAGGTCCGGATACCGGAAGATCTCACCTTCGCGCAGGATGTGTCCCTCGGGCGCATAGATCTCACGAGCCGCCGGTTCAGCCGTGTAGATGGGCTCGAGAATGCTCAGCACGTATGCCTGCTGCCGATTGAGTGGTGCCCCTTCACGAGCAAACCTCACCGCAGGTCCGATCAGGTCAGCCAGTGGAACCGAGCCGAACCTCTCCAGTGCGAGCGAGAGACCGGCGGCAGTGCCCGGGACTGCGCATGAGACAGCCCCCGCGTTGAACACCTGTGTGGTCGTAGCGTCGAAGTGAACCGGGACCGGCATCAGCTCGCCGCCCAGTTCATGGCCTCCGAGTCCGGGGGCTGCCACGAAGAAGTCGATCAGAGTCGCAGGCGCACCGGGCCCCTTGACGATCATGAATCCACCGGCTCCGAACCCGGTGAGGGCGCTCTCGACTGAGAAGGAAGCCAGGGCCGCAGCCACGGCCGCATCAACTGCGTTGCCGCCCTCCCTCAGAACTGCGACGCCTGCTTCTGCAGTCAGCGGGTGTCCTGCTGCGACAACCCCGCGGGAGGCCAACGATCAGGAAAGAAACTCGGGTACGTCGCCCCCGCCAGTCGAGGAGCTTGACGCCCTTGAGCTGCCCCTCTCGCCGCGCCAGCCCCGCTCGCGGTCCTTGACGGATTCCTTGTCCGCCGCCGGCCGACTGCGCCCACCGGGCTTGGCATCGAAACGGGTCGCGACAACAGTGATCCAGATCTGGTCATCGAGCTCGTCGTCAATGTTGGCCCCGAAGATGATGTTGGCATCCGGATGAGCGGCCTCGCCGACCAGACGGGCAGCCTCTGAAACCTCTACGAGTGAGAGGTCGGTTCCTCCGGTGACGGAAAGCAGGATCGACCGGGCACCGTCCATCGGGGTCTCGAGCAGCGGCGACGAGATCGCCTTTTCGGCGGCCAGCATGGCCCGGTCCGGACCGGACCCCATCCCGATCCCGAGCAACGCACGGCCGGCATCGGACATGATCGAGCGGACATCAGCGAAGTCCAGGTTGATTACCGAAGGCAAGGTGACGAGGTCCGATATGCCCTGAACGCCCTGGCGCAGGACATCATCGGCGACCTGAAAGGCATCAACCATGGGAGTCGACTGATCAAGAACTTCAAGCAGGCGGTCGTTCGGGATCACAATCAGGGTGTCGACCTCGCCAGCGAGTGCTTCTATTCCCTGCTCGGCCTGCTTCGTCCGGCGGCTGCCCTCAAAGGTGAAGGGCTTGGTGACGATGCCAACGGTCAGGGCACCGATGTCCCGGGCCAGTCTGGCCACAACCGGTGCTGCGCCAGTCCCGGTGCCGCCACCAGCGCCGGCAGCGATGAAGACCATGTCGGACCCCTTCAGCAGCCGCTTGATCCTGTCCTGCTCGTCGAAGGCCGCACGAAATCCAAGTGACGGATCGGCGCCTGCGCCGAGTCCCTTTGTTTCCTCGCCGCCGATGTGGACTGTCACGTCGGAGAGGCAGAGCTGGAGTGACTGGAGGTCAGTGTTTACCGCCATGAACTCAATGCCCGGTATCCCGGCCTCGATCATGCGGTTGATCGCGTTGACACCGCCGCCGCCGACACCCACCACCCGAATCACCGGGGTGTGGGGGATCCCCAGGCCTGAACCGCTCGAAGAGTCCTGGCGTCCGTAGCGGGGGCCGTCGTCACGGGCCGGAGGGGGAGTTTCGGAGAAGATCCTGCGAAGCCGGTCCTGAGGGTCGGGAGGATCAGCTGATTCTGCCACCGGAGCCCGAAGTGGTTCACGGGGTTCACTCGGGGCAGATGCGGCCGGCCGGGCTGCCGGCTCACGCTCTAGTGGATCGCCACGCCCAAACCTGCCAGCCGCCGAAGGGTCGGGGGCCTGTCCGCCGCGTTTCTCGCCCGAAGCTTCCTTCTGATCATGAACCCGAGGTTGCCCGGCCATGTCCTGTTCACCACGCGACGATTGCTCTGGCTCCGACCCGGGGGAAGAATCTCCCTCTGGTTCCTCGGAGGTGGAGCGAAAAAGATCCGCCAGGGGACCTTCACGCATGCTGGCGCGCTTACGACGAGCCATTATTCAGGACCTCCTTGGCAAGGTTTCGATAGTACGAAGCTGCACGACTCTCCGTATCGTACTTGAGCACGCTGGCTCCCCGAACGGGGGCCTCGGCGAACTTGACCGCCTTGCGGATCCGGGACTTGAAGACGAGGTCTCCGAAGTTTTCCTCCAGCATCGCCACCGCTTCCCTCGCGTGGAGGGTGCGTGAGTCGAACATCGTCGGCAGTATGCCGGCGATGCGGACATCCGGATTGAGGTTTTCCTGAATCATGGTCAGGGTGTTCTGAAGCTGTACGAGGCCGCGCATCGAAAGGTACTCGCACTGCACCGGAATGATCACCTTGTTCGACGCGGTGAGGGCGTTGATGGTGAGCAGTCCGAGGCTCGGTGGGGTGTCGATGCAGATGTAGTCGTAATCGCCCTGAACTTCACGCAGGGCCTTTTCCAGAGAGCGCTCGCGGCCGATCTTGGTGCTCATCGCAATCTCTGCCCCGGCGAGATCAAGCGAGGCGGGCGCGATGTCGATCTCGCGCTGCACGATGATCTCGCTGATCGGAAGGTCGTCGACCAGCACGTTGTACATGCTCTTCTCGATCCGGTCCGGGTCGATCCCCTGACTCATGGTCAGATTGCCCTGAGGGTCGAGATCCAGGCAGAGAACCCGGTTGCCCATCTCCGCGAGTGCCACTGCGAGGTTGAGTGTGGAGGTCGTCTTGGCAACCCCACCTTTCTGGTTCGCGAAGCTGATTACTTCGGCCAGGTCGACCGGGGCTTCCGGCTCAGGCGGTTGTGATCGAGCCTTGTCGCGCAGGTCGGGTCCGAGCAGATCGGCGGCCTTGAGCCGGATCTCCGTTTCCTCGGCCGCTGCCTCTTCCTCGACTCGGGCAAGCTCCTCCTCGACCGCCGGCACCGGTTCGACCGGTGCTGTGTCGGTGGAAGCCGGTGGAGACTGTTCCGGGCCTCCGGCAGGGGCCACCGGAGTGACAGGCTGGGTCGAGACAGGCTGCTGCTCGGCCTCCGACTCTCCGGTTGCGCCGTGGATACGGTCCTGGTTCTTGCGGCTGAGAATTCGCATTTGGGGCGTTATTCGGTTGCCAGAGGCTTTTTCCTGCCTTGCGACCGTGCCGGGGGCGTAATTCCGCTTGAATGTCCTGATCCTCGACTATCTGGAAAAAAGACTGGTGTTCGTAACCGGCAAGGGTGGCGTCGGCAAATCGACTGTCGCGATTGCGATGGGTATCCGCGCCGCCATGGAAGGCAAGCGTACGATCGTGGTCGAGGTTGCCTCGACCGAAAACACTTCGAGAATCTTCAAGCAGGAGGAGGTCGGCTACCGCGAACTGGAAGTCACAAACGACCTCTGGGCGATCTCGATCGATCCGGACGACTCGATGCGCGAGTACGTGCTGCTTCAGTTGAAGGTGAAGGCGATGCGCGATCTGCTTTTTCGCAGCCGCATGTTCACTTACCTTGCCGATGCGACGCCGGGCCTCAACGAACTGGTCACGATCGGCAAGATCTGGGAGCTGGCACAGCCGGATCGCAAGATCAGGCACGGCCGCCGCTACGACCTGGTGATCGTCGACTCACCCGCGACCGGTCACGGCATCAGCTTCCTCCAGACCCCACGCACCTTTGCCAATATCGCTCGGGTGGGACCGATGCACAGTCAGGCCCGTGAGCTGGAAGAGATGATCTGCAACCACAATCTGACCGGCAGTGTGATCGTCTCCCTTCCGGAAGAGATGCCGGTAAACGAGACGGCCGGCCTGGAGGCCAAGCTGACAGGCGATATCGGAGTGTCAGTGGATCGGGTCATCATGAACGCGCTCTATCCGGACCGCTTCCCGAAGAAGGACATCAAGGCGCTGGGGGCGCTTGGCGAAAGCAGTAACCACGAGCTGCGATCCGTTTACCGTGCGGCGCTCTCCCAGTCGCGGCGCTCCGCTGCTCAACAGGAACAACTCACCCGCCTCAAGGAGATGGTCTCGACACCGATTTCCACCCTGCCCTTCATATTCGAGCCGGAAGTCACATTGAAGGCCGCCCGTCAGCTGGCAGAGGAACTGGCCTGATGCCTTCCATCGACGAGATTATTGAGGGGCGTGACATATGCATCTGTGCCGGGTCGGGCGGAGTCGGCAAGACCACGACTTCCGCTGCGATTGCGCTTGGCATGGTCGAGCGTGGACTCAAGGTCTGTGTGCTCACCATCGACCCGGCAAAACGCCTGGCCGACTCGCTGGGGCTCGAGGAACTCGGTAATGAGGCAACCAGAGTGGACCCGACCCTGCTGAAGAAGAACGGTATCGAAGGCAAGGGCGAGCTCTGGGCGATGATGCTCGATGCCAAGGAGACTTTCGATGCCCTGGTCGCACGGCACGCCGAAGATACGGAGGCCCGTGACCGGGTTCTGGGAAACCGTATCTACCAGCAGATATCAGGTGCCCTGGCCGGTTCGCAGGAATACATGGCCATGGAGAAACTGTTCGAACTTCACAACGAAGGCAGGTTCGACCTGCTGGTACTTGACACTCCCCCCAGCCGGAACGCACTCGACTTCCTTGATGCCCCTACCCGAATGACCCAGTTCATCGAAGGCCGATCGCTGCAGCTCTTCATCAAACCGACCGGACTTGCCGCACGGGTCGCAGGCCGCGGTGCCAGTGTCGTGCTCTCCATCCTCAAGAGAATCCTCGGATTCGACCTGCTGGCTGACCTGTCAGAGTTCTTCACCGCCTTCAGCGGCATGATCGATGGCTTCCAGGAGCGCGCGCACAGGGTCAACACCCTTCTGCGCGCCAGGGAGACAGCTTTCGTGATCGTCTGTGGACCGCAGGCGGAGCCACTCGAAGAAGCCGTCTTTTTCCACTCGAAGCTGATCGAAGCGAACATGAACTTCGCTGGCGCCGTGGTGAACCGTGTCCGCTACCGCCTCGGCACCAGAGTGCCGAAGCTGAAGGCACTGACTGCCGATATCGAAGCCAGCGGCGTGGAGCCGGACCTTGCTGACCGGGCTGCGCGCAACCTGATCGAGTACGACCTGCTCGCCCGTCGGGACAACGACAACATCGCCGGTCTCTCAAAGAGGCTTGCTGGGGATCCGGTGATCCGGGTGCCCTACCTTGACACTGATGTGCACGACGTCGCCGGGCTCTGTGAAATCAATCGCTTCCTCTTCGCCGATGAAGAGACCCGGATAGAGCTGGCGACAGGCTGAAGCCCGCCTGCGGATACTGCCCTGCTTCCCGCCCCGCCCTCAGATCGAACGGCGACGACGGTACTCAAGCTCACTGATCGACCACTCGGTAGTGTCGGGACTCGGGAACAGCCTGCTGTCACGAGGGGCCTGGCTGGCACCGCGCGCTGACCCGGTGCCGACTGACGGAACCGCCGGCCACTCGATGGTCGATCCTGAGCGGGTCTCACTCAACCAGTCCTCCCGAAGGCCTGCGCCGATTTCGCGGGCAGCTGAGACAGTGATCTCACCCGGACCCGGAACCGGCTCGAGAAGCCGGGTGGAGCCGGTTTCCGGTCCGCCCGTCTCACCAGCGCCCGCAAGGGACGCTGGGTCAGGTGTGATTCCGAGCGCAGCCTCAATCTCGGGCATTGGCTGGAATCTCTTGGGTTCAAGCGGTTCACGCTCGAACTCGGGAACCGATCCGAACAGGGGGTCAACCCCTGCCTCCACTTTCGAACCGAAACTTTCCGCCTGAAGCGGTCGAAGAATGTGAATCTCGGCATCGCGGGAAGGCTCCTCCGCTGACCCGTACGTGTGCTCCGTCGCAACTATGTCCCACTCGGCGGTTGAGCCCGTCTGGATCGTGCTGACCTCGCCGGAAAGCAGTCCACCCGTGATCAGGGTCTCCTCGGCGGCGACGTTGAGATTTGCTCCGAACTTGCCCAGTACCGCTTCGCACAGGATGTGACGGGCGGAGTCTTCTATCCAGGCCGCCAGGTAGGCGGCTGACTCGTTGCCGGCAGTCATGGTGCTCTCGCCGTTGATCAGTGACAGTTCGAGATCCATCGCGGCCTCAATGCGCTCGCGAGCTTTCCTGTCGTCAGCCGTACCCGTGATCAGAGCCGCTGCCCGGGCAGCGAGAGGAGCATCAATCATGCCTTCTCCTCCGAGCGCGGAGCGGATTGCCAGAAGGTGGTCGCTGAGCGCATCGAGCGGCCGGTCACGTTCGCAACCGATGAGGAAACGCTGCTCGGCAAAAGCGAGCCGCTCCAGCTCGGGCGTCTCGTCGGTCAGCCTGCGCATGAACTCGTCGAGCCGGGGAACTTCCGGCTCGATCAGGAAGTAGCTCCCAGGTCGGGTCGGGGCTGCTCCGGTCTCGATCCGGCGCCAGGCATCCTCGCCGACCGGCGCGAAGGCATACGGTCCGAGACCGACGCTGCCTTCCTTGAAGATCCTCAATGCGCGGACCAGGACGTTGAGGGAAGCAAGCGCGCTACGCGGACCATCAGGGCTGTCGGAGAGCGGGACCATCGCAAGATAGGCCGGCTGCCAGGCGCTGCGATCGGTCCCTTCACTGGACGTCGCCTCGAGCGGCGCGTCAACCGCATCGGACTGGACGATCCGAATGCCACAGGAGAGTTCGATTTCGGTTGGAGTCATCTCGAAACCGTTCAGCGGCGCGATCAGAACTTTTGCCTCACGAATGTCTCGCGCGGCGACCTCGAGTCTGTTGAGTGCGGCTTCCACGAGGCTCAGATCGAGAGAGAACTCGGTGGCCCCCTCCCAGAGTTCGCGGATGAAGACTTCCAGCATGGCCTCAGCTCGGATCTCCGGATCGGAGGCCACGGAGAGCCCACGAGCCTCGAGATACGGCGACGCGACACCTGAGGCCACAACTACACCTCGGGCGGGACCGTAACCGGGCAGAGACTTCAGTTCGTCAGCGTGGCAGTCAATGAAGTTCGACGTAAGCGGTACGTACCGATAGAAGTGTGAGCTGTCGCCGTTGTTTTCTGCGACATCGAACGGAATGCCATCACCGGTGGCAACCAGCGAGGTAAAGCGGATAGACGCCTCGGCTGTCAGCCGCTTCAAAGCCTCGTTCAATACCGAATCTTGCATGTCAAAGTCTTCACCGAACGCAAGCGACATCCTGCGAATGCAGGTTTACTTGCAGACTTCTCAGGCCGGCACTGGATGCTGCAGCGAAGCCGGGGAATCGACGTCCAGCCACTGGATGCCGTAGACCCGCATGTCTTCGATCAGCGGAATCAGGGCTGCGCCTTTCTCAGTCAGCGCGTAGGTCACCCGGGGTGGCACCTCGGGGAAAGTCTGGCGCTCGACGATGCCGACGTCTTCAAGGGTGCGCAGACGCAATGACAGTGTTCGCGGGCTGATTCCCTCCAGCGAGCGTTCCAGCTCACAGAAACGACGGCTGTCACCAGCCAGGTCACGAATCACCAGCAAGGTCCACTTGCCGGAGATCACCTCGGCCGTGCGACAGACCGGGCACGCGTCACTGCTTTCTGGGCTCATGAACACATCACTTCAACAAGTATAGGCACAAGGCTTTACTTACTGAAGTGGATCAGAGAGCGACGACAAGTACCGGCAACGTACCTGCCGCCAGAAAAGGTGCCAGGGGCAGAGCCACCCGGGACGGGCGGCTTCCCGTGCCCAGCGAAATCAGAAGCCCGGCCAGCCCGGCCAGCAGGAGTCCCGTCAGCAGCGCTGACCACGCCTGCCACCCGATGAACAGGCCCATCACGGCAACCAGCTTCACATCGCCCATCCCCATTCCGTCCGGCCGGAGCAGCGCAATGAGCAGCAGCGGCGAAGCGATGGCCAGACCGGCCGTGATGGCCAGCGCGACCGCTTCCAGCCCACCCGTTGCCGCCAGAGCCAGCCCGGCCGATGCGGCAGACAAAGTCAGCCCGTTGGGCACGATCCTCGACCTGAGGTCAGTCAAAGAAGCGATCGCCAGAACCATTGACAAAACTGCCGCGGCAAGGGGAGACATAACCCGAAGCTAGATCGGTCTGGCTCACTGATGTGCAACAGATGCTACGAGGCCGCCACGGAGCCAGCACGCCCTGGGGACGCACCAGCTCGGCTGGAGCCGACCGCGCTTTTCGCCCGGCCGGCAGTTGCCGCAGCCATGCAACAGAAGAGGCGACGGTTTCCCGTCGCCTCTTCACAAGCTCTTGCCGGCGGCCGGTCCGCTTCCAGGCCGCCGGAAACTCAGGTTGCCTCGCGCAGCTTCTGGGCCTCGTTCAGTCCCTGAAGCTTCTTCAGCGACTGGTTCTCGATCTGGCGGATCCGCTCGCGGGTAACGTTGAAGGTGCGTCCGACCTCGTCCAGCGTGCGCGGATGCTCGCCGCCGAGTCCATAGCGGAGCTCAAGTACCCGGCGCTCTCGGTAGGAGAGACTCTCCAGCGATTCCTTGAGCGCTTCCTTGGTGAGAAGGTCTGCGGCACGATCAAACGGCGACTCGGCCTTCTCGTCGGCGATGAACTGACCGAACTCGGACTCCTCTTCGTCACCGACCGGCTTCTCCAGAGAAACCGGAGACTGGGCCGAGCGCTTGATGGAATCAACCTCTTCCGGGTCGATGCCGGTTACGTCGGCGATCTCTTCCGGAGTAGGTTCGCGGCCCAGTTCGGTGACGAGCTTGCGTTCAGCACGACCGATCTTGTTCAGCTTCTCGACCACATGGACCGGGATGCGGATGGTCCGGGCCTTGTCGGCCAGGGCCCGGGCGATTGCCTGGCGGATCCACCAGGTCGCGTAAGTCGAGAACTTGAAGCCCTTGCGGTAGTCGAACTTCTCGGCCGCGCGAACCAGCCCGAGGGTGCCTTCCTGGATCAGGTCGAGGAAGGGCAGCCCCTGATTACGGTAGTTCTTGGCGATCGACACAACCAGACGGAGGTTGGATTCGACCATCTTCTGTTTCGCGTCGAGGTCACCACGTTCAATCCGCTTGGCGAGATCAACTTCTTCCTGAGCGGTGAGCAGGCGGACCTTGCCGATGTCCTTCAGGAAGAGCTGGAGGGAATCGGTCGTCATGTCCGGCTTGAGGTCGAGCGAGTCCTTCTTGCGTCGACGACCGCGGCGGCCGTCGGAGCGCTCGTTCTCAGCTGATGCCTTCAGCGCCGGATCGACATCTTCTACAAGCTCAATGCCCTGCTTCTCGATGTGACCGTAGAGATCCTCGATGTCGGACTCGTCGAGGTCCACTTCTTTCACGGCCGTCGCGATATCACCGAAAGTGAGCACGCCGAGCTGCTGGCCGCGATTGACGAGGGTCTTTACTTCTTCTAGTTCCTGCAGTTCCGCTACGAGCATCTTTTCCCTATCTGATTTCCCTGATGAACAGGGTTTCCTGTGTGGCGACGCCGATTGACCCGGCATCCAAATTTATGTTCCGCGTACCACCTGCCGGTAACCGCCAACAGCCATGCCCGGTGAGGGAACCGATGCTGAGGGGTGAGTGGTTAGAGGGATGTTGGAAGGATAGCCGCTTCACTTAGTAAAGTCAATATCTCTGACTGTCATCTGCATAAACGCGGTCGTGGGCGATGAGTTGCGCTGACTGTGACGAGAAAGACCTTGAGAACCGGACCACCGGAGGATCTCGGGCGCCCTCCCCCTGGGGCCGGTTCTACCTGCTCCAGGCATTCTGGACCCGGGCCTACCGGGAGAACATCACCGGCCTTTCAGCCATGGTCGCCTACAACCTGCTGCTCTCAATTTTCCCTTTCGTGTTCCTGGTTCTGTTCATCTTCAGCCAGGTACTGAGAATCGATGGTGTCGACACCGGCGTCACCGCCGACCTGCAGCGACTCTTCCCGGACGCCGAACAGCAGACGCTGGACAATGTGCTTGAGAGCATCCGCTCCAACTCAGCAACGATCGGTGTCGTCGCGGCTCTCGGTTCGCTGTGGATCGGTGCCTCGTTCTGGGGGGCGATGGATACTGCCTTCTGCCGGATCTACCATGTCCAGTGCCGCGGCTGGTGGGAGCAGAAGAGGTTCTCTCTGGTCATGCTCTTCGCCGTGGCCCTGTTCATACTCGGTTCCGTTGTACTGCCGGCGGTCGAGGGTGCGCTCATCCGATCCACAGAAAGCCTGCCGTTCGGCCTTGATGAGATCCAGAGCCTCGACAGCGCCGTTCTTGTCGCGGTTACCCTTTCCCTGAACTTCCTGGTCTGCGCGATGATCTACTGGCTGGTGCCAAAGGGACATATGCCCTGGCGGGCGGTCTGGCCCGGTGCGGTCTTTGCCACCCTGGTGGCAGGCCTGGCCAACTGGCTCTTCCCGGTGTATCTGACCAACCTCTCCACCCTTTCGAGATTCGGCTCGACACTCGGCTTCATCCTCGTTGCACTGCTCTGGTTCTACCTCGTCGCGCTGACCCTCCTTGCCGGTGCCGTAATTAACTCGCTTCGCCACGAGTACCACGAAACCGGCCGGCTGCCATACGGAATAGTCAGCCGAAGCGCGGCCCTCGGAGCAGGGGGCCCGTCAGCAGAAATAGAACTGCCTATGGCTGCCGAGCCCTACCGTTCGCTGACTACCCCGGCCTCTCGCGAGGGTGAGGAAGGCCCCCCCGGGAGCGGAGTTGCTGCACAATCGGAAGATGAGCAGATCGCCATCCGTACCGGCAGGGCCCGGGACTGACCACCACCCGTGAGTATCGAGATAGATCTGATGCCGGATCCGGTCCGGCAGGGACTGGCCACCTCAGGCCCCATCGGCTGCTCCCAGAGTGCTCTGGTCACGGTCGAGGACGATCTGTTCGAGCAACTCTGGACCCCCTCCACACTTGAGCTGCTCGCACGCGCCTACTGGAGTTTCATCCGAAGGCGGTCTTTCGGTCTGATCCGGATGGGGTACGGGCCCAATTCCCGGTCGGTGAATCTGGTCTCAAAGCGGATCCCGCTTCTGCGTTTTCACGAGCCTGAGTTTGAGTCCGGGGCCGACCATGGGTGGGTGAAATGGCCGATTGACCGAGGACTGCTTGTCGCCACCGAAGGGCAGGGCCACGGCTACCTTAAAATTGAAGCCCGTCGGGACCCGGAGCGGTCGACCCGTCCCGGATACCAGGCGATGACCGTCACCAGCGAAGTCGTCAACTTTTACCCGTGGCTGAGAGGCAGCGGCTGGTTCGCGCGGCTGGGAACCTGGCTCTACTCGCAGACCCAGCTGCGGATCCATCTCTGGGTGACCCGGGGATACATGCGCTCACTCGCCGACCTGCCAGCCTCGGTGATCCGTCAGGGCGCTGACCCCGGTGCCGATACCGGCGAAAACTGATCTCTGATCAATCCTGAAGTTCGACCAGCTCCGCGACTGCGGAGGCCATCGCTTCTTCCATACCGGTCGGCTGAATATCGAAAAATGCCATGCCCCGATCGTCGGAGATGATGGTTTCGGTT
>CAIZLN010000071.1 GCA_903933815.1 uncultured Solirubrobacterales bacterium | reverse complement strand
CTCTGATCAGCGAGGGCGAGGGCATTTCATTCGCTGATCTGGAGGAAGAAGCTCAGCATGCTGCCCGGCGCCTGGTCGCTCACGGGGTGCGTCGCGGCACTACCGCTGCTGTGACTATGGGCGGTGGTCTTCGTCAGGTGGTTCTGATCCACGCGTTGATGAAGACCGGAGCGGTCGTACTGCCGCTGAGTCCGAAGCTCTCGGCGGCCGAGCGCGAGGAGGCCATTCGGGTATGCGGGGTGACCGTCGACCTTGATGACCCCGGGCGGCTGACTCAGACAGAGGCGGACATGCCGCTCCTGGGCGAGCATGACATGGCAGACACGCATTGCCGAATCCTCACCAGCGGTTCAACCGGAACTCCCCAGAGCGTCGCACTCTCCTATGGCAATCATCTTTTCAGCGCGATGGGGTCCGCCTTCAACATAGGAGTCCAGCCGTCTGATCGCTGGCTCTGTGCTCTCCCGATCAGTCACATCTCCGGACTCTCGATCGTCATGCGTTCGGCCATTTACGGCACAGCAATGATTCTTCAGGACGAGTTTGAGACTTCTGCCGTCGCCAAGGCAATCGAAGAGGACGGCGCCACCGTCATCTCACTCGTGTCGACCATGCTGAACCGGCTTCTTGAGGATGACGTCGACCTGTCGAAGCCTCGCGCGATTCTGGTGGGAGGGGGGCCAGTTCCGATCGCGGCGCTGGAGGAAGCGCATTCGCGGGGGGCCGCAGTGATTCAGACCTATGGCCTGACCGAGACCTGCTCCCAGGTGACAACCCTCGAGGTAGCTGAAGCCCGTCGCAAGGTGGGCTCGGTGGGCAGGCCCCTGCTCACCTCGCATCTGCGCATCCACGAGGGCGAGATCCTTGTTCAGGGGCCGACCGTTTCCGCGGGATCACTCGATGCTGACGGATGGCTGCACACCGGGGATACCGGCAGGATCGACGACGAAGGTTTTCTCTACATCGAGGGCCGGACCGACGAGATGATCATCACCGGTGGAGAGAACGTGGCGCCGGCTGAAGTCGAGGACATCCTCCTTCGACATCCGGCAATTCGCGAAGCTGCCGTCATTGGCCGGAGTGACCCTGAGTGGCAGACGGCTGTGACCGCTGTGGTGGTGCTCAACGAGGGCGCGGATGTTTCCCCCGGCGACCTGCGCAGCTTCTGCTCCAGGAACCTGGCGGGGTACAAGGTCCCCAAGCGCGTCGAGTTCGTTGAGTCCCTGCCCAGGACTCCCTCTGGCAAGATCCGGCGCTCGGACCTCCACTGACCCGATTCGGGCAGACCACACGAAACGTGGTCGGGCGCGTAGCATCACGTCCATGAGTAGCCAAGACATCTTTTATGACAAGGACGGAGACCTCTCAAACCTCGAGGGCAAGACCGTTGCAATCCTCGGTTTCGGGTCCCAGGGACACGCCCATGCGCTGAACCTGAAGGACTCAGGAGTCGATGTGGTCGTTGGTCTGCGTGCGGATTCCCCCAGCCGTGAACAGGCTGAGGCCGCAGGACTCGAAGTCCTGACTATCGCTGAGGCATCGAGCCGCGGAGACATCGTGATGATCCTGCTCCCGGACGAGAGGCAGGCCGAGATCTGGGAAGCCGAAATCGCAGACGGCATCGAAGCAGGCAACCTGCTCATGTTCGCTCACGGCTTCGCCATCAGGTTCGATCAGATCTCGCCTCCGGCTGGTGTTGACGTCGGGATGGTCGCGCCGAAGGGCCCGGGACATATGGTCCGGCGCCAGTTTGAGGAGGGAAGCGGTGTTCCCTGTCTGATGGCCATAGAGCAGGATGCGACAGGTCATGCCCATGATCTCGTCCTCGCCTATGCAATCGGTGTCGGCGGCGGTCGGGCCGGGATCATCGAGACCACTTTCAAGGACGAATGCGAGACGGACCTCTTCGGTGAGCAGGCGGTTCTCTGCGGTGGGGCAACCGAACTGGTCCGGGCTGGCTTCGACACCCTTGTGGATGCCGGCTATGACCCGCGCCTGGCTTACTTCGAGTGCCTGCATGAACTGAAACTGATAGTCGATCTCATGTACGAAAAGGGCATTCAGGGTATGCGCTATTCGATCTCGAACACTGCGGAGTACGGTGATGTGACCCGCGGTCCGAAGGTGATTGGTGATGAGTCCAGAGCAGCCATGAAGCAGATTCTCGAGGACATCCAGTCCGGCGATTTTGCTCGGGAATGGATCGCAGAGAACCAGTCCGGGGGAGAGAACTTCCAACGGTTGCGGGAAGAGGGCAAGAACCACAAGGTCGAGACAGTCGGCAAGAAGCTGCGCTCGATGATGCCCTGGATCAATACTGAATTCTGACCTGCCAGCCTGAGGCTGGGGAGTTCGGCAGAGGGAGGCTCAGGTCTACCGGCTCAGCCTGTCCCGGCCGCTGACCTCGACACCCCTGGACCTCCCAAGGAGACGACGATTACCCAGATGACTGACGAAGCCAAGATCCCGGATAACCTCAAGCCCCTCGACGGGCGCTTCGGCTGTGGGCCTTCGAAGGTGCGGCCAGAGGCCCTTCGTTCGCTTTCCGAACGGTCCGACCTGATGGGAACATCCCATCGCCAAAAGCCGGTCAAGGATCTTGTTGGTCGTGTGCGTAGCGGCCTCGGGGATCTGTTCTCCCTTCCCGACGGCTACGAGATCGCCCTCGGAAACGGAGGCGCCACTGCGTTCTGGGACGCCGCGGCCGCCTGGCTGGTTCGCGACCAGGCCCTTCATCTTGTCTACGGCGAGTTTTCCCGCAAGTTCGCAGACGTCACCGCCGGGGCCCCTTTTCTCTCCGACCCGGTCCTGATCGAGGCCGAGCCTGGCAACGCCCCGACAGCAGAGGTTCGTGGGGGGGTCGATGCGGTCGCCTGGGCCCACAACGAGACCTCAACCGGAGTAATGGTTCCGGTTGAGCGTCCAGAGGGTGCCGGCGACGCTCTGATTCTTGTTGACGCAACCTCCGGTGCCGGGGGCCTGCCGGTCGATATGCGGGAGTCGGATGTCTATTACTTCGCCCCACAGAAGGCCTTCGGCGCTGATGGCGGTCTCTGGCTGGCCGCGCTCAGTCCCGCTGCGACATCCCGGATCGAGCAGCTCGATGGTTCGTCCGACAGGTGGCAGCCACCGTTTCTCTCTCTGAAGACGGCACTTGACAACTCCCGCAAGAACCAGACTTACAACACACCGGCACTCGCGACCCTGATTCTTCTCGACGAGCAGCTCGACTGGATGCTGGCCGGAGGCGGGCTCGACTTCTGTGTCAGTCGGACGAGAGCCTCGTCCGGACACCTGTACGGGTGGGCCGAGAGCAGTGATTTTGCCACCCCGTTTGTCGCTGATCCTGACCGGCGGTCCCTGGTGGTAGGCACGATCGACTTCGACGACTCCGTCGACGCCGCATCCGTGGCAGCCACGCTCCGCTCTAACGGGATCGTCGATGTCGAGCCGTACCGCAAGCTCGGCCGCAACCAGCTGAGGGTCGGGATGTTCCCGGCCGTGGAACCCTCCGACGTCGAGGCGCTGACCGCTTGTATCGACTGGGTAATCGAAAACACCGAGGTCACTGCATGAGATGTTTGCCAGCCACGATCGGGAAGGTCTCCCAATGAAGGTCCTCGTCAAGGAACAGATAGCCGAATCCGGAATCGACCTCCTGCGCGAGCAGTTCGAGGTCGAACTGGGCTTCGACATGGATGACGCTGAACTGGCCGAGCGAATCGGCGAGTTCGACGCAATCCTGATCCGCTCTGCCACCAAGCTGACCCCGGAACTGATTGGGCGGGCTGACCGCATGAAGGTCATCGGCCGGGCTGGTACCGGTGTGGACAACGTCGACATCCCGTCCGCCACCAAGCGCGGCATCATCGTCGCCAACGCACCGGAGTCAAACTCCGTGGCTGCGGCCGAGCACACCCTGGCCCTCGCTCTGGCCCTGTTCAGGAATGTGCCGCAGGCTCACGGTTCACTGACCGCCGGCCGCTGGGACCGTGGGCTGTACAAGGGCTCCGAGCTCTACGGAAAGACGCTCGGCGTGATCGGCTTCGGCCGGATCGGCCAGCTCGTCGCGAAGCGGGCGCAGGCCTTCGACATGGAGGTCCTCGCCTTCGACAAGTTCGTCTCGGCCGAACGGTTCCGGGACCTCGGCGTTGAAGGTGTCGCCACGGTTGAGGAGCTTTATGAGCGGGCTGACCTGCTGACGATCCACCTGCCCAAGACGCCGGAGACCGTCAACTGGATCGACGCCGACGCGATCGCCGCGATGAAGCCGGGGATGCGTATCGTCAACTGTGCGCGTGGGGAGCTGATCGACCTCGACGCTCTGATCGCCGGACTCGACTCAGGCCAGGTGAAGGGCGCCGCCCTGGACGTGTTCCCCGAGGAGCCGTTCACCGAGCACCCGATCTTCTCCCGTGACGACGTCGTCGTCACGCCGCATCTCGGTGCCTCCACATCGGAGGCCCAGGACCGTGCCGGTACCGACACTGCTGAACAGGTGACCGCCGCACTCACCGGAGGCGTGGTCACCAACGCGGTCAACATCGCTGCCGTCAGCCCTGCCGTCATGGAGGCGCTGGCACCGTTCGTCCCGCTCTGTCAGACCCTCGGCCAGGTTGCGGCCGGACTGATCCCGGGAGTGATCGACCGGGTCGAGGTCGATTTCAGGGGCGGAGTCGCCGGTTACGACACCAGGCTGCTGGTGGTCGCCGTTCAGGCCGGCCTGCTCTCTGGACATACCGCCGAGGCCGTCAACCTGGTCAACGCGCCGCAGATGGCCGAAGAACGCGGTATCGAGGTCAACGTCAGCAAGGAACCCGGCGCCGAAGACTTCACCGACCTGATCCGGGTGTCGATCACCTCGCACGGCGAGACCGTATCCGTGGGAGGCACGACGGTTGGGCCGAAGAACCTTCCCTACCTCGTCTCGATCTGGGACCAGAGCTTCTACCTGCCTTTTGCGGAACACATGGCTGTATTCCGCTATTCGGACCAGCCGGGCATGATCGGGCGGGTTGGCTCCATTCTTGGCGAGCAGGGAGTCAACATCGGCTCAGCTGCGGTTGGAGCAGAGTCGGAGAGCGATCAGGCGGTAATGGTGGTCACCAGCGACGCGTTGGTTTCCACCACGACCATCGCTGCCATCACTGAGCTTGACGGTTTCGCTTCCGGATACTCCATCGAGCTCTAGGCCTGACCGTCTCTTGAACGCATCGGGTGCCGTGCGGTACCCTAGGTGTAGTGATGATGCTCAGAACTGACAGCCCGGCACTGCTTCTCCTGCTACTCCCCCTCAGGGGGGAATGATCGCCGGGCGGCGCGTCAGCCGCGAGCAAACTTGGATTCACCCTTAGATTCAGAAGGAGAAGCGAAATGACCAGCAAGACGGTCAACACAGACGACGCGGACCGCGTCCACATATTCGATACGACACTGAGAGACGGCGAGCAGTCGCCGGGAATCTCCCTCAACACCGCTGAGAAGGTGGAGATCGCCCAGCAGCTGGCGAGGCTCGGCGTCGACGTGATCGAGGCCGGCTTTCCGATTACCTCGCCAGGAGACTTCGAGGCGGTCAAACAGATCGCACGGACCGTTGAGGGGCCGACCATCTGCGGCCTGGCCCGCGCCCAGAAGGGCGACATCGATGCCGCGTGGAACGCGATCAGCGATTCGGAGCGGCCGCGTATCCACACATTCATATCCACCTCTGACATCCACATTGAGCATCAGATGCGCAACACGCGTGATGACGTCAAGGCCGGAGCCCGTGCTGCCGTCGCACACGCAAAGTCCTACTGTGAAGATGTCGAGTTCTCCCCGATGGATGCGACCCGGGCTGACGTTGAGTTCACCGCGGAGGTCTGCGCGATAGCGGTTGAAGAAGGCGCCACCGTAGTCAACATCCCTGACACCGTGGGCTACACGACGCCAGAGGAATACACCCGTTACTTCGGGAAGCTCTACGAGTTCGCGCCATCGCTGCGCGGAGTGGAACTCTCGGTGCATTGTCATGACGATCTCGGCCTGGCCGTCGCGAACTCGTACGCCGGCCTGCTCGCAGGAGCCCGTCAGGTCGAGTGCGCCGTGAACGGCATCGGCGAGCGCGCAGGAAACTGCTCGCTGGAGGAGATCGCGATGCTGATCAGGGTTCGGGAAGATGCGCATGGAATGACCACCGGGATCAACACCCGTGAAATCGCCCGGACCAGCCGGATGGTCTCCCGACTGACCGGTTACGTGGTCCAGCCAAACAAGGCCGTGGTTGGCAGGAACGCATTCGCCCATGAGTCCGGCATTCATCAGGACGGCGTGCTCAAGGAGCGCTCGACCTTCGAGATCATGGATGCCACCGAAGTCGGCCTCGACTCGAACCAGATCGTTCTCGGCAAGCATTCAGGCCGCCACGCCCTGCAGGATGCCCTCGAGCAACTTGGCTTCGTAGTCGAAGGCGGTGCCCTCAACCAGGCCTTCAAGCGTTTCAAGGAGATAGCCGACAAGAAGAAGCAGGTCACGGCACTCGACCTCGAGGCAATTGTTTCCGATGAGATGCGTGACCGGGCCGAGACTCACGAACTCCAGTCCTTCAGTGTTCAGGCTGGCTCCGATCGCGAGCCGAAAGCCGAAGTGGGGGTGAAGATGCCCTCCGGCGAGGTGGTTTCTGCAGCGTCTACCGGAGATGGACCGGTGGAAGCCATTTTTGGAGCGATTCAGAAGGCGACCGATACCGATACTGAACTGCGTGAGTACCACGTGGCTGCGGTCACCGGCGGAGATGATGCCCTCGGTCAGGTCACGGTTGTACTCCGTGAGGACGGTCGATCAGCGTCGGGCCAGGGGGTTTCGACGGATATTCTCGAGGCATCGGGTCGTGCCTATGTGCGGGCGCTGTCGAACCTGCTCGACGGAGCCGCGATCAAGCTGGCCGAGGACGCGGGTCCGGAAAACGCCGAGCTGACGGGCCCCTGAGCCCGCCGTTCTCCCGAGTGACGCTCCTCACCCTGAATCGACTCTGCCCTCCGTAGCGTGTGTATTGCTGTAGTCCCGTAAACGCACAAACACCGAATCGAGATGTGAGAATCATGTTGGGCAGAATTATGTTCAGCCTCATCAACACAAAAACCCCGGCAGAGAAACCCAGGCCAGCCAAGCGGCCCGGCAACGGTTCCTGACCCGGAGCGATACACCATTGACTTGAAACGCCCCGCAGACGCGGGGCGTTTTTTGTGCATCTCAGGGAGTCGGGCAAAGCCGGCGGGGGCCGCTTCGCAAGACAATCGTGCGTGATAACGTACAGACATGGCACAGGCAGTAAAAGAAACAGCGGCCGGTTTCGCCGCAATCGCCCATTCCGGGCAGGTGGTCGGTGATCCCGGATCAGGTGGCCTGACTGAAAGCGCGGCCGTCGGCAGCCGGATCAAGGCATTGCGCGAGGCAATGAGCCTTTCGCTGCGGGACCTTTCCGAGCGCAGCGGAGTAAGTCCGACGATGCTCTCCCAGGTCGAGCGTGGCACTACCAGCCCTACGCTCGCAGTTGCGGGGAAAATAGCCTCCGGGCTGGATCTAAGCCTGTCGCAGCTGATTCGGCTTGATGAAGCACCACACGTGGTTGTCAGCCGCTCTTGCGACCACCGTCGTCATGAGCGGTCGGGACACCTGATCGAGGAACTGACCCCACCACTGCCTGGGCTTCGGGCCGATGTTTCCTCACATGTCCTTGAACCGGGAAGCAGCACCGGGGGGGCGGGTGACTCACCCATGCATGAGCCCGGCAGCCGGGAAACCGCAGTCATCCTCGATGGCAGGGCCGTCCTCGCCTGCGGTGAAGACGAGTATCTCCTCCTGCCGGGAGACAGCGTAACTTTCGATGCGGATCTGCCGCACCATTTCGAGAACCAGAGCGATGAGCCGACGAGGTTCATCGCAGTTATCGCCGCCGGCCTTCGTCGCGGCTGAGAGGAGAAGCAGATGCCAAAGACGATGTTTGAAAAAATATGGGAAGCACATGAGGTTCGCGATGAGCTGATCTACATCGACCTCCACCTCGTCCACGAGGTCACCTCGCCTCAGGCCTTTGAGGGCCTGCGTATGTCCGGGAGAAATCTCCGACGTCCGGACAAGACCGTGGCGACAGCCGACCACAACGTGCCGACCGACGGCACGCCCACTGCCAAGTTGATCGCCGACACTCTTTCGCGGAAGCAGGTCCAGACTCTCGAGCAGAATGCGGCTGCCTTCGGGGTGCCCGTCTACAGCCTCGGCTCCGAGACTCAGGGCATCGTCCATGTGATCGGACCGGAACTGGGCCTGACCCAGCCTGGCATGACCATCGTCTGCGGTGATTCACATACCTCTACCCACGGTGCCTTCGGTGCCCTGGCTTTTGGAATCGGAACATCCGAGGTCGAACACGTGATGGCGACCCAGACGCTGGTCCAGCGCCGTCCGAAGACGATGCGGATCAACTACACGGGCAAACTCGGTCCGGGCGTCACTTCAAAGGATCTGATCCTGGCGACCATTGGCAGGCTGGGTACCGGCGGCATGTCCGGTTATGTCGTCGAATACGCAGGCGAAGCCATCCGTGAGCTGACGATGGAGCAGCGCCTGACCGTCTGCAACATGACCATTGAGGGTGGGGGTCGCGCCGGCATGATTGCCCCGGACGAGACCACATATGAGTACATGCGGGGAAAGCCGGGAGTTCCGGACGACTTCGATGCGGCAATCGAGCGCTGGGAGCACCTCCCGACTGACGAGGGGGCGACCTTCGACTATGAGGTCGAGATCGATGCCACGCAGATTGCGCCGATGGTGACCTGGGGAACCACTCCGGGAATGGTCGTTGAGGTGAGCGACCGCGTACCAGACCCGTCTCGAATGGATCAGCCGGCCGAGCGCGAGTCAGCCGAACGGGCTCTCCAGTACATGGGCCTGAAGGCAGGAACCCCAATGGAGGAGATCCGCCCTGAGCGGGTGTTCATCGGTTCATGTACGAACTCGCGGATATCAGACCTGCGGGAAGCTGCTGCCGCGATCAAGGGCCGCAAGGTGGCTGACTCCATCCGGGCAATGGTTGTCCCCGGCTCGGCCATGGTGAAGAGCCAGGCCGAGGAGGAGGGCCTCGACATCATTTTCCAGGACGCCGGGTTCGAGTGGCGGGGTGCTGGCTGTTCGATGTGCCTCGGGATGAACCCGGACATCCTCATTGAGGGTGAGCGTTGCGCCTCGACTTCAAACCGGAACTTCGAGGGTCGTCAGGGCAAGGGTGGCAGAACCCATCTGGTCAGCCCGACGATGGCGACTGCGGCTGCGATTGAGGGCCACTTCGTCGACATCCGGAACTGGAACTGAGCCGGCCCTGATCGGGCATCGAGCACAAGAGAGCGAAAGAAGAGAGCGAGAATGGAAGCGATAAACATCATCGAAGGGCCGGTATCCGTGCTTGATCGCAGCGACGTGGACACTGACCAGATAATTCCCAAGCAGTTCCTGAAGAGAGTGGAGCGGACCGGATTCGGTGAGTTCCTCTTTTATGACTGGATCCGGGATGGAGAGATCAGCCTCGAACCAAATCCCATCCTGGTCTCGGGTCGTAACTTTGGATCCGGCTCCTCTCGCGAGCATGCGGTCTGGGCACTTGACCAGTTCGGCTTCGATGCCGTTGTGGCCCCTTCGTTTTCGGACATCTTCTTCTCCAACTGCACCAAGAACGGATTTCTTCCGGTCATGCTGGATGAGCCCGACTGTGAAGCCCTCGCCGCCGCAGGAGCCGGTCGCATCGACCTCGAGAACCAGAAGGTTTCGTGGGAGGGCGGTGAGGCTACATTTGACATCGATCCGGAGATCAAGCGTCGCCTGCTCGGCGGCCTTGACGACATCGCCCTCACACTTCAGGCCGAAGAAGACATCGAAGCCTTCGAAGAGGGTCCGGGTGGCAGCTACGGTCCGGTGACGACGTCTCTGCCGTGAGCCGTTTCGAAGGGCGAAGTTCAAGCAGGTCTGTTCCAGCACCCCGGCCGAACGACCATGGTCGTGGCCTGAACCAAGGAGACTCAGCAAGTTGACCGAAAAACGAAAAATAGTCGTGCTCGCCGGAGACGGGATCGGACCGGAGATCGTTGCCGCCACCCGCGAAGTACTGGACAGAGTTGCTCCGTTCGAATATGAAGAACACCTGATCGGCGGTATCTCGATCGACGAGAACGGGACGGCCCTTACTGACGCCGTCACCGATGCATGCCGGGCTAGCGATGCGGTTCTCCTCGGTGCCGTCGGGGGTCCGAAGTGGGACGAAGCTGTGGCGAGAGATCCCAAGGCCCAGCGTCCGGAGCAGGGGCTGCTCGGTATTCGCAAGGCCCTGGGCCTGTACGCGAACCTCCGCCCGGTCAAACCTTCACCGGCCCTGATCGGATCCAGCCCGCTCAAAATGGAACGGATTGAAGGAACCGACCTGCTGGTGGTCCGTGAACTGACCGGAGGCATCTACTTCGGCGAAAGCGGGCGGCGCGACGACAACGGTGGCACCGCTTACGACGAGTGTGCCTATTCCGTCCCGGAGATAGACCGGATCGCACGCACGGCTTTTGAGGCAGCGCGACGGCGGGCCATCGGTCGCGGATACGGGCCGCGGGTTACCTCGGTAGACAAGGCAAACGTGCTCGAGTCTTCGCGGCTGTGGCGGGAGACCGTCAAGGTCGTGGCGGGGGATTACCCCGACGTTGAACTCGACCACATGCTGGTCGACAACACCGCGATGCAGCTGGTCTCGAGGCCGGCCGATTTTGATGTGATCGTCACTGAAAACCTTTTCGGCGACATTCTCAGCGATGAGGCTGCAATGCTTACCGGCTCACTGGGAATGCTTCCTTCGGCGAGCATCGGTCTCGAGGGTGAACCAGGGTTGTTCGAACCCGTCCACGGGTCGGCACCGGACATCGCAGGGCAGGGCATCGCGAACCCGCTGGCAACAATGCTTTCAGCGGCCATGATGTTGCGCTACGGACTCGCCATGGCCGATGAGGCTGGTCGAATCGAGACAGCAGTTGATGCGGTACTGGCCTCGGGGATTCGAACTCCCGACCTCTTTTCGGGCTCAGAAGGAGAAACCGAAGCTGGCACGGCTGAGGTCACCGCTGCTGTTCTGGCCGAGCTCAACTGAAACTCCGGCAAGTGAAGGGTCACCGTCCAAAAGAAGGTGTATCGGGCCCTGGGGGCTGAGCTGGATAAAGTGAACCGGTGAAGTCGGGGCGATCCGCGTACCATGCTCCTACCGGAATCGATGAAGGAGAAGTGAGTGGAAAAGGCCGAGTTCATATGGCAAAGCGGTAACTTCGTACCTTGGGATGACGCCAGGGTTCATGTCCTGAGCCACGGCCTCCACTACGGGACCGGGGTTTTCGAGGGGATTCGTTGCTACGACGGCGAAAGAGGCCCGGCTGTTTTCCGTCACCGGGAGCACATTGAGCGGTTCTCCGATTCCGCCAGGATGTACTTCCTTGACCTGCCGTTTTCGACTGACGAAATCACGGAAGCAGTGCGCGAGCTCATCCGCAGGAATGGACTCCGGGACTGCTATATCCGTCCACTCGCTTTCCGTGGCTACGGAGAGATGGGTCTGTATGCGAAGACAGCTCCGGTCGAGCTGGTGATCGCCGTCTGGCCCTGGGGGGCCTACCTGGGCGAAGCTGGCAAGGAATACGGGATCAGGGCCAAGGTCTCTTCCTGGCGCCGCATATCCTCATCCGGCCTGATTCCCCACGCCAAGGCTTCGGGCCAATACCTCAACTCCATCCTCGCCAAGACCGAGTCCGCAAACGCGGGGTACGAGGAAGCAATACTTCTTGACGAGCGGGGCTTCGTTTGCGAAGGGTCCGGCGAGAACATTTTCGTAGTCAAGAACGGGAAGGTGGTCACGCCACCTCAAGTTGCTTCGATTCTCGACGGAATCACGCGCAAGTCCGTCATGCAGATCCTCGAGGACAACGGATTTTCAGTTCTCGAACGGGACATCGCCCGTTCGGAGCTCTACACCGCAGACGAGGTGTTCATGTGCGGGACCGCGGCTGAGGTCGTTCCGGTGCGGGAGGTGGATGACCATCCTCTCGGTGATCCGGGTGAGGTGACGAAGATGGTTCAGTCCCGTTACGAGGACGCGATTTACGGTCGCGCTCCTGAGTACCACGAGTGGCTCGATCTGGTCGGAGAGTCGGAGTCTGCCGCGGAACCGAGTAAAGTCGAGACCTGATGCTTCGCCACCTTGCGAAAATCGAGCTGTTCGCCCGAATTACGGGTGCTGTGGGCTGAGAGCCCGCGGCAACGCGGCCGTTGCCGCGTCCGGCTCTGCCGGGGCCTGAGTCTGGCCCGGGATTCGATTTTCTGAAAGGACAGCAGTGATGGAAAAGGTGAAGCTTTACGACACGACGCTCAGAGACGGCATGCAGGGTCAGGGCATGTCTCTTTCAGCAGCCGAGAAGGTACGGGTGGTTCACGCCCTTGATCGACTTGGGGTGCATTTCATCGAGGCCGGCTTCCCGGCATCGAACCCGAAGGAGGCGGAGCTGTTCGCTCTGCTCGCAGAGGAAGACCTGGAGCAGGCCGAAATCTGCGCCTTCGGAATGACCAGGCGCCGGGGTATCGAGGCAGACCACGATGAATCCCTGCGCCTGTTGGCGGAATGCTTCGCACCGGTGGTCACACTGGTAGGAAAGACCTGGTCGCTACACCTCGAGAAGGTGACAAAGGTGTCACCGGAAGAGAACCTCGCCATGATCCAGGAGTCCGTAGCTTTCCTTGCCGAAGCCGGGAAGCGTGTGATCTACGACGCGGAACACTTCTTCGACGCCTGGCGGGAAGACCCCGACTATTCGATGGAGTGCCTGCGGGCGGCGATCGCCGGCGGTGCCGTGAACCTGAGCCTCTGCGATACAAATGGCTCGAGTCTTCCCGATCAGGTAGCCGACGGAGTGGCCGCGGTGGCGGGTGAGTTCCGCGGTGAGGTTGAACTTGGGATCCACGCTCATAATGACGCCGAGTGCGGGGTGGCTAACTCTCTCGCAGCAGTCGGGCAGGGTGCCCGACTGGTTCAGGGGACGATCAATGGCTACGGTGAGCGCTGCGGCAATGCCAATCTGGTCTCGATACTTCCCGCCCTCGAGCTCAAAATGGGCTACGAGGTTGTCGGTCCGGAGCGGATGTCACAGCTTTCAGCGACGTCCCACTACGTTGCTGAGCTGCTCAACGTCGCAGTAGATCAGGATCAGGCCTACGTCGGTCGGAATGCCTTCGCCCACAAAGGAGGCATGCACGTAGCGGGAATAGCTTCTGATGCCCGCACCTTCGAGCATCTTGTGCCGGCGCAGGTAGGCAACAGCCGCATGGTGCTCCCGTCCGAGCTTTCGGGCAAGGCAACCGTTGTCGCCCGGGCGAACGAGATCGGCCTGGAACTTGACGACGACGAGGCGCGGGAAGCCATCAACCTGCTCAAGGAACGCGAGCACGAGGGCTACCATTACGAGGCTGCGGAGGCATCCTTTGACCTTCTTCTGCGCCGCGTTGCCGGTCAGTACGAACCACTGTTCAGGCTTGAGGGCTTCAGGGTCTTGACCGAAATGCGTGAGGACGGGACCGTGGAGACCGAGGCAACTCTGCGTATCTGGGTTGACGGCCAGCGTCACCTCTGTGTGGCGGAAGGCAACGGCCCGGTGAACGCTCTCGATCAGGCCCTCCGATCTGCCATCACCAGCCATTACCCCCATCTGGCCGATATCGAGCTCACCGGTTACAGGGTCCGAATCCTCGACTCCGACCACGGGACAGGTGCGGGAACCAGGGTGATCCTGGACTCTTCGGACGGCGACAGGTCGTGGGGCTCAATCGGGGTTTCCGAGAACATCATCGAAGCCTCCTGGGAAGCGCTGGTCGACTCGCTTGAGTACGCCTTCCCGAGAGAGAACGGCAAGACCTGAGCGTGGGCGGCGAGCAGGACGTCCCGCTTTCGCTGGCCAGGCCGGATATCGGGCCGGAGGAGGAGGATCTGGTACTCGAGGTTTTGCGATCGGGCAGGCTTTCGCTCGGTCCGATGCTCGAGCGCTTCGAGCGGAACTTTGCCGAGTGGCTGGGTGTCGACGACGCGATTGCGACCAACAGTGGAACCACTGCCCTTCACCTCGGGGTTCGCGCCCTCTGCTGGGGCGAGGGGTCCGAGGTGGTGCTGTCGCCCTTCACTTTCGTAGCCAGTGCAAACTGCCTTCTTTATGAAGGCGTGCGACCTGCGTTCGCCGACATTGACCCGGTGACCTTGAACCTGACTCCGGAGAATGCGGCAGCCGCTGTCGGGCCGGACACCGTGGGCCTCTTGCCCATCGACATCTTCGGCTACCCCTGCGACATGCCGGGATTTGAATCGCTGGCCGAGATGAAAGGCCTGCGAATTCTCGAAGACGCCGCTCAGGCCCTTGGGGCCATTGACCGGGAGGGCAGCCGTGTGGGCTCTCGAGGCAATCTTTCCGCGTTCGCGTTCTACGCGAACAAGCAGATGACTACGGGCGAGGGGGGCATGATCATTCCCCGCGACCCCGCTGAGGCCGAGCGGATACGGTCCGAGCGAAACCAGGGCCGTGCTGTGGACATGGACTGGCTGGACCACGACCGCCTCGGCTTCAACTACCGGCTTTCGGACATCGCCGCCGCTGTCGGAGTAGCCCAGGTCGCGAAGCTGGACCTCATGCTGGCGGAGCGGGAGCGAGTCGCAGAAATGTACCGGCTTGCGCTCGGGGAAATCGAGGGTGTCGAGCTGCCGATTTCAGGCAAGGACCTGGAGCGGCGCAGCTGGTTCGTGTATCCGATCCGTCTTCCTGAAGGTTGCGACCGTCGTGAGGTTATTGAGCGCCTCGCGGCAGACGGGGTGCCGGCGAAGGCGTACCTTCCCTGCATCCACCTTTTTCCGCACTTGCGTTCGCTGGGCTACGGCGAAGGCGATTTTCCTGTGGCAGAGTCGATATCGGCCCGTTCGCTGGCACTTCCCTTCCACACTTCTCTCGACAAGTCAGGGGTCGTCAGGGTGGCAGCATCGCTGGAACGGGCTCTCGGGGGATAATCATGACCGTGTCCCGTTTCAGAGAAGAGCCCGACCCACGTTTCTGGCGGCTGAACCGCTCGGTTGACTTCGACTTCCGACTGGCACCGCATGACCTGGCCCAGTCACGGGCTCATGCTGCGGCTTTGAACAGAATCGGTGTCATCGTAGACGACGAGTTGCCGGTTCTCGACGCTGCTCTGGCCGAGATCAACGCCGAGATTCAGGGCGGAGCGTTCGAGTTCCTGCCGTCGGACGAGGATGTCCACATGGCGATAGAGCGTCGACTCGGGGATCTGATCGGTCCGCTGGCCGGCAAGCTTCACACCGGACGCTCAAGAAACGACCAGGTCGCCACTGACATGGCAATGGCGGTGATGGACCATTCAGGTCAGGCGGTAACACTGATAACCGATGCCATGACGGCACTCCTCGGGCTGGCCCGCAGCCATCGAGACTGGGCCATGCCGGGCTACACGCACCTGCAGCGCGCCCAGCCGGTTTACCTCGGCCACCATCTTCTGGCTTACTTCTGGATGCTCTCTCGCGATGTCACCAGATTTCAGGCTGCTGGCCAGGCTGCTTCTGTTCTGCCCCTCGGTTCCGGCGCACTGGCAGGGGTCAACTGGGAGATCGACCGCCGGGCCGTAGCCAGGGAACTCGGCTTCGCTGACATAACTCCGAACTCGCTGGATGCAACATCCAACAGGGACTTCGTTCTTGACTACATGGCGGCGGCATCTGTCTGTGCGACCCACCTTTCGCGGCTCGGATCGGAGCTCGTTATCTGGTCCAGCACAGAGTTTGGATTCTGTCGTATCGCCGAACCGTTCACTTCCGGCTCGAGCATCATGCCCCAGAAGCAGAATCCGGATTCGGCGGAGCTTCTGAGAGCCAAGGCACCGCGCGTGATCGCTGACCTCACGACATTGCTCGGCGTAATGCATGCCCTGCCCCTGACCTACGGGAAGGACATGCAGGAGGACAAGGAGCCCTTCTTTGATTCCGTCGACACGATCGAGGCCAGCCTCGCGATGACCACCGGGATTCTGGAAGGTATCCGGTTCGACCGTGATCGCCTCCTGGCAGCCGCCGGTGACGAGATGCTGGCGGCGACTGAGATTGCCGACCTTCTCGTGAGGCGTGGAATGCCCTTCAGGGAGGCTCACGGCATTGTGGGAGATCTCGTCCGTCAGTGCGTTCAGGAGGGCCGATCACTTTCCGACCTGACGTCTGAGGAGATCAGAATGCGGTCCGAGCTTTTCGACGACGAGTACTACGAGGTTCTGAAACAGTCGAGCTGGCTCGAGTCAAAACGAAGCGAAGGTGGGACTTCAAGCGCCAGCCTGGTCAGGCAGATCGAGTTCGCTACCGAAAGACTGGCCGACCTCAGCTAAGCCCGGCTGGCGACGATTCCCGCCCACGCGGGGCAGTCAGTGGTCAGGGAGAGGCCCCACCGGATCCCGGGCTCACGCCACCACCGGTCGGCGTTGTCGGAGTCACTGGTGCCGGCGCGGATGGGACAGGTTCAGGAGCCGGCGCGGGGGCAGGCTCGGGGGTAGTGGCTTCCGGCACAGGGGCCGTCTCCGTCGAGTAGTCAGGCGTCGAATAGTCGGGGGTCGTGTAGTCGGTTCCTGAATCAAGGTTCGTCTCGTCCGACTCAAAATCATCAGTCTCCTCGCCTGCCGCTTTGGCTTCCCTTTCGACGGCGCGATTGGCCTCAATTTCCTGCCACGCACCGATTACGCTCGCCCAGATAAGGGCAGGGTAGGTACCTCCGTCCACAGGCAGGCCGCCATATTCGGTCAACATCTTCTGGTAGCCCTGCGGGTACCCGACCCAAACACAGGCCGTGACCTCGGTCACGGCTCCGCAGAACCAGGCATTGGTGTTGTCCTCGGTGGTTCCGGTCTTGCCCCACTGCGAATCGTCTCCGACACTTGCGTTGGTGCCCGTGCCGCTTGAAACAACGGTCCCGAGGATGTCCTTTGTGGTCTGGGCGACTTCGGGGTCGATCACTCCGGTGCTGATGATCTCATTGTCTCCGCCACGGATGGTCCGGCCTTCCTTGTCCCGGACCCTCGTGTAGGCGACCGGAGTGTCTCCGGGCTCTGGTGCGAGGGTCCCACTGACCCGGCGTCCGTCGTTGGCGAGCGTGCTGAAGGCATAGGTCCATTCGAGTGGGGTCACCTCGGATGTTCCGAGAACCATTGCCGGATTTACCTTTACCGGATCCCAGACACCCATCCTCCGAATGGTCCGGGCGATCGCCTTGGTTCCGCCCTTGATGCTCTCCAGGCCAACCTGGGCGTACACGGAGTTATCCGAGTTCGTGGTCGCGTCGTAGAGAGACGAGGAGCCCGTGTAGCTGTCGCCGTAGTTGGACACGGGGAAATACTCACGGTTGTTCTTGCCGAACCTGAAAAGCTGCGGCGCCGACTCATAAACGGAGTAAGGGGAGATTCCCTGCTCAAGCGCAGTGGCAAGGATGAAGGGCTTCACGGTTGATCCGGGCTGCCTGTATCCCTGCGTGGCGAGGTTGAACGGCTCGGTATCGAAGTCCGGGCCGGCCACCATCGCATCGACCGTCGCGTCCTTGTTGTTGATGATTACCACCGAAGCCGTGG
>CAIZLN010000070.1 GCA_903933815.1 uncultured Solirubrobacterales bacterium | reverse complement strand
TGGCTCGCGGTTGCCTATCGCAGATACATTGACCTGCTGGTCGGGCAGCGCAGGTTGACCGACGGGCCCAATGAGGCCGATCGTGCGATCAAGTTCATCTCCTCCGCATGGGAGAACAGACCGGTCTTCGTCGCAGGCTTCGATGACATGACCAGACAGCAGTTCGAGCTGATTCGGAAGCTTGCGGTCGAAGTCAGGGCTGAAGTGACAGTTGCCCTCAGCTACGAGCCGGATAACCCCTCGCTTGAGCTGAGCAACCAACTGATGGCCGAGCTGGTCGAGCTGAAATCAGCCACCTCATTCACTGAAACCGCGACTCGGAGGGATACTCGTGAGACACCTCACGCCGAAGTCCTGCTCGACCTGGAAACACGCTTTCTGAGGCAGTCGTCCGCCGGTCCCGTGCCGATCCCGGCTACTGACAGGGTGACCGTGATGCGATCGTCGGGTGTGAGAAACGAGGCAGAAGCCGTCGGCGCCGAGGTGGCTCGTCTGGTGGCGACCGGCACACCCCCCGAAGAAATCGCGATAGCGGTGAACGTTCCGGCCGCCAACGGTCCTGTCCTGCGCGACGTCCTGACCCGTTACGAAATCCCGGTAGCCCTGGAGGGTGAAACGGCGGTGCGGGACACGACAACCGGGTCTGCGGTTCTGTCGATGCTCAGGTCCGTCAGGCCGGGAGCCGGTCCCGGATCCGCCTTCGAGTGGCTGCGCAGCCCGGTCGGACCGGATGACGAGGTGGTCGATCAGGTGGAGCTCGACTCGCTGGTTGCCTCCGACGGCACAGCCGAGGCCGTGATGGAAAGGCTGCGAAGCTCGGGGGCCGGCGTGCCCGATGGATGGGACGAACTGAGGGCCGCGATCCGCGATGGCGAACCCGTAAATGATCTCATCGCCCGGCTCGCCGGCGAGCTTGCCACGGCGATCCTCGCGGCGGACACCGGCATGCCGCCTTCCCCGGCCACGCTGATCGAGACCCAGGCCGCCACAGCCGTGGCTGATGCTGCCGGTGAACTCGCTTCGATCCAGAAGCCGGGCCGAAGCGGTGCCGAAGAAATCGAAGCTGCGATTGACTCGGGTGCCGTCAAGCTCTGGTCCGTACCGACCTCCGGCACGGTGCGTATCGCCAGCCCCTACAGCCTTCGTAGCAAGCGCTTCGCCAGCCTGTTCATGGTCTCGCAGCAGGAAGGAGGCATCCAGGACATGGACAGTGCCGGACCGTTCCTGTCGGCCAGTGACCGCTCGGTGCTGGGGATGAGCGACAGGACTGACCCCGAAGTCCAGGCCCGCTACCTCTTCTACTCGTGCCTGACCGTGCCTACCGAGGGCCTGTGGATCTCCAGCCGTACATCAGACGAAGCCGGCAAGGCGGAGCAGCCTTCGCCTCTTGTGGCGGCCGTTGAGGAGCTCTTCGAAAAGGATGCGGAGGGCCACGGGCTTGTCGCCCGGGGCGGACGCACGGGAAGCGACATTGTCTTTACGGCAACCGGGGCACCAAGCCCCCGTGAAGCCGCGCGCAGCATCGCGGCGGCGGGCAACCCCGACCAGCTTGACTTGGGTCAGTTCCGCTCCCGGATTGACGCCTGGCTCGATGATGCGAGGCTGATCGAGCACTCGACACGGCGACTCGGCTCTCTGGGTATCAGGGCAGTCACCGATGAACTGGCCCGGGATGCTGTCTTTTCGGCGACCGATATCGAAAATTACGCAGGCTGCCCGTACCGATGGTTCATCGAATGCCAGCTGAACCCTGTCCAGTTCGGCCCGAACCCCGATTACCTGACCATCGGAAGCCTGCTCCATGGGGTCCTGGAAATGCTCTACCGCCGGTTCCCTGACCAGGTGCCGCGTCCGGAGACTCTTGAGAAATGGCTTGGCGCGGTGCCCGGGACAGTTGACGAAGTTGCTGCCAGGCGATCGATACGGCTGGATGGACAGGACCCGGTATCAACCGGCCAGCGAGCCCGCGCCGCGGCGCTCGTTTCCACCCACCTCAGGCGTGAAGCGGCCCGTCCGGAACCCCGCCACCTGCCAGGGGAACTCGAGTACTCCTTCGGCACAAGGCGAACGAAGAATCTGGCGGTCCCGGTCGACGGATGGAGCGTCAAGGGCATGGTCGACCGTATCGACCTCTCACCCGATCGGGGGGACGACTCGCCCCGGGAAGCGGTCGTGATCGACTTCAAGTCGGGCGATGTCAAGGATTTCACCCACCTCAAGTCGGAAGAGTCGCGACGACTCCAGCTGCAGCTGTACCTACACGCAGCCAGGGCGGCCGGGCACATCCCCGTCGCCGGCCTCTACGTCAGCCTGAAGCCCGAGGGTGGACCAGCGCGCGGTGCCTACTCGGCAGGCGTGGGCGCCGAAATGGTCGGCCGGGGTGCAAGCGAAAAGGATGTCCTGCCGGCAGCGGAGGGCGAAGACGACGCGGCCGGTGGCATCGAAGGGTTCATCGAGCGGGGCCTTGAACGAGCGGGTGAGTCGGTGGAGAGGATGCTGGCCGGGCTGCTCGACCACGACCCCGCGACCTGCCCGGACCACTTCGACCATCCCGCAGTGCCTGACAGGCCGGCGCCCGAAGATCCGGACGACAGTGAAGGGACCTCCTCGTGGAGCTGACCGGCAGCCAGCAAGCAGTAGTTGACTGCACCGACCGCGAAATTCTTGTTACAGCCGGGGCAGGATCGGGCAAGACTTCCACCACGGTCGAGCGTTACAAGGCCCTCCTGGAGAGAGGTCCGGAACCCCTGACCCCCCGCGAGATCCTGGTTTTCACCTTCACCGACAAAGCTGCCGGCGAGCTGCGCGAAAAGGTCAGGGCGGCACTGTCCGCAAAGGCAAGAAGTGAAAGTGACGGAGACCCGAGCTCGGTTTCGATGAGCAATGCCTGGGTGGGCACCTTCCACTCGATCTGCAACCGGATCCTCAAAGCATGGCCGATGGAGGCCGGGATAGATCCTGGTTTCTCGGTGCTTGACTCAACCAGTACCGAGACCCTGATGAAGGTGGCCTTCGACCGGGCACTGAACCGCTTCTGTGGAGCCGGAGACGACAGGGCCGAACTGGTCGGACGGTTCGTTGGGCAGGCCCTCAGGGAAACGATCGCCTGGGCCTACGATGAACTGCGCTCGCGCGGAATCGAAGAGCCCCGGCTTCCGGACTTCGCGGACACGCCGTTTCCGCGGGAGGAAGTCAACCGGCTCCGGTCTCTGGCCGAAGCCGCACTCGACGGGAATCCGACTGACAAGCGCAGGATAAGTCTCGAGGCCACCTGCGATCTTCTTGAACGGGAAGCGTGGAGCGAGCTTCGCTTCGGCAAAAACCTCGGGCTGCGGGCCGGGAAGGACATCGCCCTCGTCGAGATCGAAGAGGCCTACAAGTCGCTCTGCGATGCCATGGCGCAGCACCTTGCCGATCCCGTTCGTCGCGGCCTGAGCGAATTGCTCGAGCTTTACGGCGAGGAGTTCAGCGCGGCAAAGGTAGCCCGGTCGGCCCTCGACTATGACGACCTGCAGCTGGTCACGCTGCGGCTGCTCCGCAAAAACGACCACATCCGGAGCGCTTATCGCGAGCGCTTCCGCGAGATCATGGTCGATGAATTCCAGGACACAAACGGGCTGCAGATCCAGCTGATCGAGGAACTCAAGGGGAGCGATACAACCCTGCTGACCGTCGGTGACGAGATGCAGTCGATCTACGGATTCCGCCATGCCGATGTCGCCCTTTTCAGGAAGCGGCGTGACACCGGGGGCGTGACCCGGATCGAACTCCAGGAGAACTTCCGGTCCCAGGGAAGGGTGATCGGTGCGATCAACGAAATCGGTACGGCGCTGGACCAGGAAGCGTGGTCCAGGCGCGGCGAAGATGTCGGTCGCCACCAGTTCGAACCGCTACAGGTGGGGCTGACAGAAGAAGACCCGTCTGGCAGCTCGACCACTCTGATCCTGACCGACCAGAGTGGCTGGAAGGAGCTCGATCTTGGGGAGATGGCCCCGGAGGTGCCTGAGGGGAGCGATGTCGGCAAGGCGAATGACCACCGCAACGAGGCCGAGGCACTGGCTCTGGCTCACCACCTGCGGGGTCTGGTGGACGACAGTGAAAACGGTGTCAGTCAGGGCGATATCGCTATTCTGCTGCGCGCAAAGACCCGCACGGACCTCTATGTCAAGGCCCTCGAGCAGTTCGGACTGAGCCCCTACGTCGTCAGTGGAGGAGGCTTCTGGAAGAAACGTGAGGCAGTCGAAGTGAGAGCCCTGCTCTCGGTCATCGCCAACCCCCTCGATGACAACCAGCTGCTCGGAGCCCTGACGTCGCCTGCCTGTGGGCTGAGCACCGACACCCTCTGGCTGGTCAGAAAGGCGAGCGCGCAGTACAAGCCATTGTGGCCCGCCCTCACGATGCTCGCCAGCGGAGACGCTGCGGAGGCCGAAGGAGCCGCATGGCTGACGCACGTCCCGGAAGAGGACCGTCAGCGAGCCAGCCGGTTTGTCGGGACGATCAACTCTCTCCGCCGAAGGGCTGCGGCGATGCCGCTGGCCGGGCTGATCGAAGCTGTGGTGACTGAGACCGGATACGACCTGGCCAACCTGCTGAGGGATCCATCGGCAAACGGCCTGGCAACGATCAGGCGGGCAGAGTCGCTGGCCCGGGAGTACGAGGCCGGGGAGGGCCGAAACCTTCGCGGTTTTCTCGACTGGTCAAGGTTGAGCGAAGAACTCGACTCGGAAGCAGCCGCGGCGACCGCGGACGAAGCGAGTGATGTCGTGCGACTGATGACAATTCACGCAGCGAAGGGGCTGCAGTTCAAGGTCACCTGCGTACCTGACCTCGGCCGCTCCAGCGGAGGGAAACACAGTCATGCACTGAGGTTGGGCCGTTCGAATGACAACGATCCCGGGGACTTCAAGCTGGGTCTGCGCTTCCCCAGGTTTGATGGTGGCAAGATCGACGCCTACAGCTGGACGGAACTGGCGGAAGCAGATAAAGCCGCCACCGACGACGAAGAGTTGCGGCTGCTCCATGTGGCGGTCACGAGGGCCGAGAACCACCTTGTGCTGAGTGGGGTCCTGCCGGAGAAGTGGTCCGCCAAGGGCACGACCCACGCCTCCCCCATGGTCGTCAGGGCTTCAGTCCAGTTCGGGCTCGACCCCGAGGAGCCCGGCGCGTGGAGCCCGCGGATCCCTGTAGGAGATGAGGAGGCCGACGGAATAGTCGTATTGCACAACGCTGCTGGTTCGAAGCGCGCAGCGGAACTGGCCAGCGTTCGCCCCCCGCTTGCAGCGCGTACGCCAACGGAGTCGGGCACGCCGCCCTTGGCGAGGCCCGATTCACGCTCCTATCCGGACATACCGCTGTCCTTCACGGCGTTCTCGGAGTTCATTGACTGCCCGGCCCGCTTCTACGCCAAGCGTGTCCTGAAGGTCCAGATGCCAGACGAGTGGAGCCAGCCGGGAGACCCGGCGATCCAGCCGGTCAGTGGCAGGAACCGCAGTACCCGGTTCGGCTCGGCCGTCCACGACGTTCTGGAGGCAATCGCCCGGACCGGCTGGAAGGCCCCCTCTGCCGAGGACCTGAAACTCGCGCTGGGCCGGCACGGACTCGATCGTGGCAACGACATCAGGGGGCACCTCACGAGAGCGGAGAAGATGGTCTCGGGCTTCCTCCAGAGTGACCTGGGCAAGCGCGTGGCCGCCGGCTCGACTGAGGCCGAAGTGCCGCTGGTAGTCCGCTATGAAGACGTGACCATAAGGGGTTCGGCCGACCTGATCCTGGCCTCTGAACCCCCGCTGATCCTCGACTACAAGACCAATCAACTGGACGGACTTGAGCCCGAACAGAAAATGACCGACTACGAACTCCAGCGCGGTCTTTACGCACTTGCGCTGGCAAGGGCGCGCGCCCTGGACGAGGTGGAGACGGCCTACTCGTTTCTCGAGGCGCCCGACCGGCCAGTGATGAAGCTGTACGGTGCCGCTGACTTTGACGCCACGGAAGACCTGCTCAGGGAGACCCTGGCGGAGATCACGAGTGGCCGGTTCTTCGGCGGTCCGGGGGTCAAACACAGCCCATGCGGGAGAAGTGAATGCCCCGGCTGCCAAATGCTCGTCAGACAGATCGAGCGGGCGTCAGCCGGAGCCGGCTAGAACGGCGGCTCCTCAGGTGGCGATGGCTCGTCCGGCAGTGGTGCCTCGTCGGGCAAAGTTGACTCTGCCAGTCCCGGTCCTGCCTGCGCCGACTCCACAGCGGCGGCCGTTTCACCAGGCTGACCTGAATCCTGGAGCGAGGCAGCGAGGTCTTCCAGCCGGAGTTCCTTGAGGCCCTCGTCAACCGCGGCCAGTTCGGTTGCGCAGTACTCGATCAGAGTTTTGGCCTCGGCACAGAGGTCAAGAGTCTCGCGAAGCTGAGCATCCCCGGAGTCAAGCCGGGCGACAATCTCGTCCAGTCTCGCCGTCGCTGACTCATAATCGGTGGGCTCTGACAGTTCACTCATCGGGATCGATTCCTTCCAGTCGGGTCTGGCCGAACTCTGCCGGGTCCTTCGGTCGTGTGCGTCGCCGCCGCCGACGGGCGGCTGCAACCTCGGCCTCGACCCGGCCATCGGAGAAGATCACTCCAAGCCTGCCCGCCATCCGTGCCTGAGCCGTAGTCAGAACCGGTTCTCCGGCTTCATTCTCAACCCTTGTGAAACCGCGCTCAAGAGTCCGCTGCGGATTGTGGGCGCGCAGGGCCACCGAAGAGCTACGGCAGTAAGCCCGGCAGGTATCGACCGTCGCCCGGACGGTCGCCTCAAGGGTGCCGGCGCGCGCCGCAAGACCGATCCTGGCCCTCCTGTGATCCCGTCCGATGCGACCAACCGCCGGAACCAGGCTCTTACCGACGAAGGCTGCGATCGAGTCATGACGCAAGCCAAGCTGCCTCTCCGAAGCGGCGCGAACTTCCCGGGTTTTCTGGTCGAGGACGATGCGCTGAGCCCTGATCGCCCGGGCCGGGGCCGCGGCGCTGGCCGTCAGCGGGAGTGCTCTGAGGCGCACGACAGCGGCTGGAAGGCGCGACAAGCGGCTGGCACGGTTTTTCAGATCGATGCGGGCCCGGTTGAGATCGAATGCCACAACCGCCTCGGCGGCGTGGGTCGGCGTCGAACACCTGACTGCGGCAACGTCATCGAGCAGGGTCACGTCCCGCTCGTGACCGACGGCAGAGTAGACAGGTACTGCCAGCATTGCCACTGTGCGGCAGAGATCCTCGTCGCAGAAGGCCCAGAGGTCGGTCAGGCTGCCACCGCCGCGACTGACCACGATCGCCTCGACTCCTGCCAGGGCCGCAAGGTCACTGACTGCCCGGGTGACCGCCGGCGCCGCGCGGCGGTCCTGCACCGGTGCGAAGGCCCAGACGATTTCGCCGAACCAGCCCCTCCGCTCGAGGCCCGCGACCAGATCGTCCCGCGCCGCTCCGCCCTCGGCTGTGACCACCCCGATCCGCCTCGGCAGGGCCGGTCGCGGAAGCTGCTTCTGGAGGTCGAGCAGCCCCTCGGCCTGGAACTGCTTCCTCAGCGCGGCGAGCCTGGCAAGCAGGTCGCCTTCACCGGCCGGCCGGAGGTCGGTGACCCTGAAGGTGAACCCCGGCGAGGCGTTCTTTCCTCCCGGGTAGTAGTCGGGTCCGCCGAGTGCGACCACAGCGGCGCCATCCCTCAGGCACTCATCCGGGAGCGCCAGGGCATCAAGCTCGTTGTTCCAGATGGCGCAAGGCACCCCGCCGCGTTCATCCCGCATCTGAAAATAGGTCTGGACACGGGTCCGGCGGACGTCGGCAAGCTCTCCGGTCACTTCTACCCGGTCCATCCCCTGAAGCTCACGCTTCAGCCGGTTGGCGTACTCCCCGACCGGGAGGGCGGGCTTTTGCGAAGGATCACGCGGATTGCCCGAACCGGTTCCTGCGAGTTTCGGTGAGTCCGACCCAACTTGCTCGTCACCAGGCATGGGCCAAGCATGACAAGCCGGCCTGACACATGGCCGGACCGCACCTGACCAGAGGGGACGTACTCAGCTGACTGGCTCCTGATGCCAGTCGCAGGCCCACTCCCTCAACATCTGGATTGCCGGTTTGAGTGAACGGCCCTTTTCGGTCAGGTCGTAGGTGACTTTGACCGGGAGGCCATCGTCGACTCTGCGGCTGATCAGACCGGCGGTTTCAAGCTCGCGAAGCCGGCGCGACAGGAGTCTGTCGGAGAGGCCCGGCACGGCCCGCCTGAGTTCGGCGAAACGCATCGGCTGATCAGCCAGCGCCCAGATGATCGCTCCGCTCCAGCGTTTGCCGATCAGCTCGATGGCCGCATGAAAATGCGGGCAAACTTCGGTCAGCGGTGACTGCGCCATCCGGCCATCCGCCACGCCGGTATCAAGGATGCTCCCGGACAAGGTACTTCTGAGCTTACAAAACCGGTCCGGCCGGCTTCCGGCTCAGCGGGCACACGGGCCGGTGTTTACCTCGCCGGATGCCCCTGTGACAATTTTTCGCACGACCGTATTGGGAATGGCCAGGCCACCGGGGGGGCCCTGCGTGGTGGAAGCGAAAACAGTGCCAAGCACACGACCGGCCCGGTCGAGGACCGGCCCTCCCGAGTTTCCCCTTCTCACCCGGCCACGAAGGGTCAGCATCTGCCGCTCAAACGGGCCTGAGCCGTAGGCATCCTCACCCAATACCCGGCGGGTATCCCCCACCCTGGCCGGAGTAACGGTCAGGGGGCCGTCGTTCGGATAGCCGATCACTGCGGCACCGGCCCCATCCCGGGCATCCGCCAGTACTGGCAGCGCGGGGAGGTCCACGGGTGCCGAGAGGATCGAGATGTCGTTTCGAGGGTTGTAAGCGACAGGCGTGGCATCAACCACCTGGCCGTCGTTGGTCTCTATCCTCGTGTCCCCCTGACCGGCTACTACATGGGCATTGGTGACGACCGTCCCCGGGGCAATCACCCAGCCGGACCCCATCACCCCTACTCCGCAGGCGGTCCCGGCCACTTTGACCACCGAGGCACTTGCTTCCCTGATCTGCCGGGATGCCCCCACGCCCGCATCAGGAGCGGCTATCCCGCCGGGCGAAGTGGCAAAGGCCGGCAGTGGCCCGATCCGGTGGAGGGCCTGAATCAGCGGTCCCGATGGTGGCATGACGTCATTGATTCCACCCAGCAGGAGCGAGCGCTGCACATCGCGACGCATGCTCTCGGCACCCGGCATGTAGAGCACTACAGCCCCCAGAACCCAGATCACCCCGAGGGCAAGGGCGGACATCAGCAACGCCCCGCCGATCCCGTCAACGACCTCACCGAACGGACCCCGGACGGCAACGCCCCGGAGGTTGGCTCCAACTGAAGTCGAAATCGCCAGCGCAAGCGAGCCCAGGAGGACGGCACCCAGCAAGGCGAACATCGGTGCGTAAGGAGAGCTGGATCCACCCTCGAGAATCACCGGAGCCAGCCGAGACCCGAGTGCAGCACCGACTACAAGGCCTGCCAGTCCCAGCATCCCCACGATCAGACCCTGCCGGAAGCCCCAGAGTGCGAGCAGAAAGGTGAAGCCGGCGATGCCCCAGTCGATTGCGGTCATGCCACCAATCTAGAGAGCGGCCCATACCGGTAGATTTCAGGAGTTATGAGTTCGGGTCCGACAAGGATGGAGAGGCAGCAGCGACTCAGGAAACGAGCCCTGCCTCTGATCGGACTTGCGCTGGTCTCTTTCATCGTCGGAGCAATCAGTGGTTGTCCCGGAAACCCGAACCGGGACGCCGCCGAACGCTACCTCGAGGCCTGGCAGGCCGGCGATTATCCGGCCATGCACAGCGAACTCAGCACAATCTCACGGCAGGCCGTCCCGCTCGAGCGTTTCACCGAACGCTACGAAGAAGCCGGGAGCCTGGCGACCCTTCAGTCGATCGAGCCAGGCGAACCGGGCGGAGACGAAGCAGTCGTGGAGATCCCCGTGATCGCCTCGACCCTGGCCTTCGACGAAGTCGAGCAGTCGATGAAGTTCACCTTCGGCGAAGACGGCGTCGCCTGGCAGAGCGGGCTGCTCTTCCCCGGGCTCGAAGAAGGCGAAGAGCTTGAACGGACCACCAGATTGCCTCCTCGCGCCTCGATCCTGGCCAAGGACGGACAGGTGATGGCCGAAGGGCCCTCGCTGGCCCGTTCATACCCGCTTGGTGATTCCATGATTGATGTCACCGGGACGGTCGGCGCTGCCACAAAAGAGCTTGAGCCCGCCGAAATCGCCGCAGGGTTTTCCGAGGGTGAGCCGTTGGGCCTGAGCGGGATCGAGCTCGCCTACAACTCACGGCTGGCTGGCAAACCGGGCGGCACACTGAGTGCGGTGGCGACTGAGAAGTCGGAAGGGGCCGAAGGCCGTGTCCTCGGAGAGGGTGAGCCTGAGGCTGCCACGCCGCTGAAGACCACTATCGACCCGGTCGTGCAGGAGGCCGCGGTTGCTGCGCTTGCCGGTCAGGATGGCGGTGTGGCGGTCATTGACGCGAAGCGAGGGGGCATCCGTGCGCTTGCCGGTCAGGCATTCTCGGTCCTGCAGCCCCCTGGATCGACGATGAAGATCGTAACCGCAACTGCGGCCCTGGAAACCGGGGCCGCGACCCTCGAAAGCGAGTACGAATATGCGACCTCCGGGGTGGCCGACGGGCGTGAGATCGGCAACGCCTACGGTGAGGTCTGTGGCGGCGATTTCGTCGAGAGCTTCGCTGACTCCTGCAACTCGGTGTTTGCGCCTCTGGGGATGGAGATCGGAGAGGAACAGCTGACCAGGACCTCCGAGGCATTCGGCTTCAACGAGGTCCCGGCGATATTCGATGAAGCGGGTACCCAGGCGGTCGACCCCCCGGTTCCCACCATCCCGCAGCCCGGGGAGTACAACAACGAGCTGGGAGTGAGCGCTATCGGCCAGGGAAAGGTACAGGCGACTCCATTGCTGATGGCAAGCGTGGCCCAGGCCATCGCTAACGGCGGCTTGAGAGTGCCGACCCCGATCACCGTTGACAAGAGCCTCAGGCCGGCCGCAGAGCCGGTCCGGGTGACCGACCCTGCCACGGCGAGACTCGTAACGAAGTCGATGGTCGCTGCCGTGACCTCCGGCACAGGGATCTATGGAGCCATACCCGAGGCGCAGGTAGCCGGAAAGACGGGTACGGCCGAAGTCGGCCTCCGCGGTGACGGCTCGGTAGATGACGAAGGCAACCCCGCACTGGTCGAGGATGCCTGGTTTTCGGCGTTCGCCCCGGCAGACAACCCGAAGCTCGCCATCGGCGTGATGATCATCGACGCTTCTGCCGGCGGTGGCACCATCGCCGCACCGATCGCCAGCCAGGTACTCTCGGCCGGCCTGTAGGGATGTCAGCGGGGCCCTGAGGCCCCCGGCTACTCCGCCCGGAGGGGAGGTGAGCCCAGGCCTGCTGCCACCAGAGCGGCTATTCCACCGACTGTGAGCATGACCCCCCCGACAACCGGGACAAAGAGCTCCAGCGCAAAGCCGGTCAGGCAGACAAGGGCAGCAACTCCCATGAAGGTCCACCACTGCTCCAGATAGGGCCCTGGATGCCTTGCCTCGGGCGCCGAAATGATGATTCCGAGCAGCATCAGAAACACTCCTGCCGGTGCCAGAGGCAGCCAGAGCGGTGTAATCAAGACAAGAAGGGCGCCGAGGCCGACCAGAGCCTGGCCCACCAATCCGGCTGCTGGCCTGCTGAGCGAGAGACCCCTAGAGGTCGAGCTCAACTGCAGCCCGTTCCTCTTCGCCCTCGAGTTCGAGTTCGACGGGTCGCAGTTCGAGAACTTCGTCGGCCACCTTGAACAGCAGCATCGATGCCTGGATGGGTCCGACCTGTGCAGTCGAATCGATCTCCGGAAGCTCATCCCCGGGATCGAGCATCGCTCCCTTGGGCAGAGCGTAGATTGACCTGCTCTCGATGCTCTCGTGACGACGGTCCGCTGTGTCGACGATCTCGAATGATTCAGGTAGAGCGTGCGGGACATCGTCGATGTTCGCAACCTTCACGAAAACTCCGATGTAGGTCTCGCCTGGCTCTGGTGGAGGCTGCCCCACCAGGTACTCGCGATCTTCGACGTCGAAGCGATTGAGCGGACGAGTGAAGAGCACGTTGTACTCAAACGGATCAACCTCGACGGCCTCACCCTCGATCACGACTTCAATCTCTTCACCGCCCGCACCTTCCTCTGCCCCGCCGGAACCGCAAGCCGCGATGACGAAGCCTGAAAAAGCGATTGAGAGAGTCGCCAGAAGGGCACGAAGGTATCTGCTGCTGAGGAAGTTTTCCATCGGACGTGGAGTTTATTAGTCCGAAAGGACTAGAGGACGCCCGTCTCGAAGCGGTTGCCTCCGGCGACCGTAATCCGGTCCGCCTCCATCCGATCGGCTTCGACCTGTTCCCGCAGGCGTCTGACCGCCAGGCGAAGCTGTCGCCCGTACCAACGCGATCCACCGGTCAGGCGATGAAAGTGGCGGTACACACCATGCGGCTCGACCCAGTAGGAGAGCCTCACCAGGCTGATGCCGTTCGCAGCCTCTTCTATCTCCCATTCGGTTCCGGTCAGGTTCCTGTTCAGCCTTCCGGTGGCACCCCGCTCCGATATCCGCCTGGGTGGCTCAACCGCAGTGATGGAAGTGTCAACCCATGCCGAGCGGCGTTTGAACCGGAAGCGGGCCCCGGCACCTGTCCCGTGAGTGTCGAGCCTGAGCAGACGGAAGTCCGAGATCGAGTCACCGAAGATCCGGGGCCGGGTTGAGATGTCCAGCAGGTACTCGTAGATCACCTCGCGCGGGGCGTCGATCTCGATTTCGGCGTAGAGGGGACCCATCGGGACTCGATTCTACGGCCTCGGGCCACCGCCGGGCAGGCGAAGGCCCGGGTAGGGTGTTGCCCGTGGCAATAACGATCGCGATCCTTTCCCAGAAGGGCGGTACCGGCAAGACCACGCTGACCCGCTCGCTGGCCGACGGCCTGACCCGTGCCGGACTGAACACCCTGGCCATCGACAGCGACCCCCAGGGCAACCTTTCGGAGTACTTCGGGGTGCCGGCCGAGGCTTATCCGACGCTGGGCGAGGTTCTGGCTGGCCGGGAGAAAGCTATGGACTCGATCCACAACGCGGTCATCCCGGCGAACCTCGGGCTCGCCGAGGCCGAGCTGATGCTGGCTGGCAAGATCGGTCGGGAGCTGACCCTGCGGAGCGCCCTGCGCGATCCGAAACGGCATTACGACGTGATTCTGATCGACTGTCCACCGACTCTGGGCCTGCTCACGGTCAACGCGCTGGTCGCCGCCGACCGGGCAATCCTCTCGACCGAGGCCGAGCATTTCTCCGAACAGGGTGCCGAGCAGGCAATAGAAGTGATCGGGCTTGCAAAGGAAAATCTCAATCCCGACCTTGAACTGCTCGGGATCATGCTGAACATCGCCGATATGAGGACCAGGCATGCCCAGACCACGCTCGAAATGCTGCGGGACGAGTTTGGTGACCTTGTATTCGACACAGTGATCCGACCGTCAATCGTCTATCCGGAGTCGGCCCGGGCCGGCAAGCCGATCTACGAGTACCGAAAGCCCAAGGCGATCGACTACGCCCGGCTCACGGTTGAAGTACTCGAACGGCTCGGCCTCGACGGCCCGCTGGAGAGTGCGAAGGAAACCGTCAGCGAGCTTGAACCCGGGAAACGGTGACCCGAGCCATGCGGCTCCAGGACTGCTGACTTCTCAGGAGGGACCGAGCACAGCGGCCCAGACAAGGCCGCCGGACACCGCCAGAAACGAGATGACCGAGAAGATCCGGTACCACAGCTTCCTGTCGAAGTCCGGATCGAATGCGAGTGGGGCAAAGAGCAGGGGGTTGACGACGGTGCCAAAGATGAGCATGAACTGAAGTGCGGGCGGCGGATCGCCGACCACCAGGCCGACCGCGATCAGGATCAGGCCCATCAGCACGAAATCCAGGTGAATCTGGAGGATCCGGTGAGTGCGCACCATGCCAATCCGTTTGAGCCACTCAGGTTTCTGCTCCCGGATCACCATGAGCCACCCGAGCAACGCGCCGATCGCGATCTCGATCAGGCCGATCTGAAGCAGAAGGTCCACCGCTTCACAGCTCCGGTACGTCGGCCCCGAGCGGGCTGAACCCGACCCGTCTGACCTCGGCCCAGCCTTCACAGCGCTCCCTGAGCGCGGAAAAGACCATTCCGGTTTCCTGCCACCCGGTCCAGACCAGCACGGTCGGGCCGGCTCCCGAGATAGTGGCGCCTATCGCTCCGAGCGAGGCGGCCGATTCGACGATCTCCATTGACCTTGGGAAGAGGTGGCGACGGCGGTCCTGATGGATCCGGTCAGTCACCCCGAGCGAGATCAGATCGAAGTCCCCGCGGCTGAGTCCCAGCGCGAGATGGGCTGCAGAGGCAGCGTTACAGACTGCTTCGGCCAGTGGCACCTCAGCCGGTATTGCCTCACGGGCCAACTCCGTCGAGACTTCTTCATGCGGAATGACCAGCACGCCTTCAAGCCCTTCGGGGGAGTCGATCCGGGTCGCCACGAGATCATCGCCGCTGCCGGAGCACACCACGAAGCCGCCGTATATCGCTGCGGCGACATTGTCGGGATGCCCCTCGAGTTTTGCTGCCCGCCGAAGCAGTTCGTCCCTTTCTATACCCAGCTCGTACATGTGGTCTGCCGCGGCGAGCCCGGCGACGATCGCCGCCGCGCTCGAGCCCATGCCGCGAGCCAGGGGAATGTCACCACCGATCCTGAAAACAAGGTCATCGGCCGGATGGAGGGTCTCGAATGCCCTGACCACCAGGTTGTCACGACCGGTCGAAACATCCAGATCGCAATCGACCGCGAACCTGCCCGTTTCGGTCACTTCGAGCTCGAGGTGGACATCGAGCGCTACCGCCATCACGTCGTAGCCCGGACCGAGGTTGGCTGACGAAGCCGGTACCCGGACGAGTCGGTGGCGATCGGTCACGTGGCGAAAGTTATTGAATCTTCAGCTCGAGAGCGCAGGCGCGCATCATCGTGGCCGGGAGAATGACCCCGAAGGCTCCGAGAGGTCATGATGAATGAATGCTCGAATCACCCTCACCGGACCCCTCTCCGCCTGCTGGCGGCAGCTCGCCTCCAGCCTTGAAGATCACTGACCTGACCAAGAAGTATCCGACCGGCACCGAGGCCCTCAAGGGCGTCTCGCTCGAAATCGCTTCGGGCGAGTTCTTCGGGCTGCTCGGCCCCAATGGAGCCGGCAAGTCCACTCTGATCCACTGCTCGACCGGCCTCGCATCGCCTTCTTCAGGGACGATCCGGATCTTTGGCAACGATGCTGTGGACGGCTACCAGGCTGCGCGCGAAGCCGTCGGACTCGCCCCGCAAGACCTCAACCTGGACTGGTTCCTGACGGTCGAAGAGACGCTCGACTTCCACGGTGGCTACTTCGGAATGAAGAAGAACGACCGCAGAGAACGGGTCAGGGAACTGCTCGACGCCTTCACTCTGACCGAGAAGAAGGACGAGCGTACCCGCACCCTCTCCGGCGGGATGAAGCGCCGGCTGGTTCTGGCAAGGGCGCTGATGCACCGCCCCCGCCTGCTGATCCTCGACGAGCCGACCGCCGGTGTCGACGTTGAGCTCCGGCTGGAGCTCTGGCAGTACGTACAGCGGGTAAATACCGAGGGCACGACCATCCTTCTGACTACCCACTACCTTGAGGAAGCTGAACAGCTGTGCAGCCGGATCGCCTTCATCAACGGAGGCCAGATCGTGGCGGAGGGCAGCAGTCGTGAGCTGGCAGCGGAGTTCCAGGTCGAGAGCCTTGAGGATGCGTACCTGGCTCTGGTGGGGCGGGAGGAGCTGTCCCGCGCCAAGGCCATCGCCCTTGCCGAAGCCGAAGGAAGGGAGCTCGGATGAGTTCCCGACTGATCCGCTTCAGTGCCCTGACCCGGCGCGAGGTCAGCCGCTTCATGAAGATCAAGGGTCAGACAATCGGCGCCCCGCTGCTCGAGACCTTCCTGTACATCACAGTCTTTGGCGCCGCGCTGGGAACTCGAGTAGGGCAGCTCGACGGAGTTGATTACGTCGTATTCGTGACCCCCGGTCTGATCATGATGGCCTGGGCTCTCAACGCCTTCTCGAACAACTCCTCATCAATCCTCCAGCAGAAGTTCCAGCGGGCGATCGACGACCAGCTTTCGTCGCCCGCCTCCCCCCTCCAGCTGCTGCTCGCTTTCTCCCTGGGCGGCTTTCTGCGCGGCCTGATCATCGCCGTGGTCACCTTCCTGGTGGCATCGCTGCTGATCGACCTTCCGGTGGAGCACGGACTCGTCCTCATCCCGGCGCTCCTTCTGGTCGGGTTCTTCTTTTCCCAGCTCGGCGTGCTGGTGGGAATCCGGGCCGAGCAGTTCGACGACGTCTCCTTCGCCCAGACCTTCGTCCTCACTCCGCTGATCTTTCTCGGAGGGGTCTTCTATTCCTCGGCACTGCTGCCCGAGCCGTGGCAGACGATCACACACTTCAACCCGGTCTTCTACATGATCAACCTCGTCCGTTACGGCTTTCTCGGCAGCTCGGATGTCAACGTACCTCTCTCGCTGCTGGCGCTCACGCTGGCGACGGCTGCACTGGTTGCACTCAACCACCGTCTGTTCGTGAAGGGGTACCGCTTGCGAGCCTGACGACCCCCGGGTCAGTCGGAGCCGGGCAGGACCCTCTTGTTCACCGGTGTCGAGCGGTACACAAGCCAGGCGTCTCGCAGTTCCTCCCGGCTTCCGTCGGGGTTGGCCCGCCACCATTGCCTGGTGAAACGGTTCAGTTCGAACTGAGGTTCGATCTCGTCCTCAGCAGCGTCGCGGGTTGAGATCCAGTGCTCGACGGCGTCTCCGAGAGTTTTTCCCGCCCCCTCTTTGAGAAACCTTCGCATGTGACGGTCGGCGTGGAAGGTGGGTCCGAGCTGGGCCACGAACCAGTCCCTGAGCTCCCTGCTCAGCACAACCCCGTCCGGGATGACCGTGTCTCTGCCCAAGGGTCTTTCCAGCCGGTTGCGGGGCCGTTTTTTCGTGCTCGGCAGTGGTTCACCGGCAAGGCCCGCCCTGACCCTGGCCGCCAGTTCCCCCTTGGTTCCACTGCTCGGGATCCCCAATTCGCGGGCGATCTGCCGGAGCTCGGCCTGGGTCCAGTACCAGCGCTCAATTTCCGCCGGAGCAAGGCCTGATGTCGGCTCGGGACGTGTCATCTCCGACTTGAGCCGCAGGTCAGTCGAAGACAGCGTGCTCGACTGCGGTGATGCTGTTGGCGCAACTGATCACCGACGGGGCCGTGCCGAGGGCGGTGTCGGGATCCTTGAGGCCGTGGCCGGTCAGCACGCAGACAACGGTCTCCGGCTTGGCCATTCCGTCGATCGTCTGCAGGCCGTGGGTGAGCAGCCCGGCTACCGAAGCAGCCGAAGACGGCTCGCAGAAAACCGCCTCGTTGGTGGCCAGCCAGGAGTAGGCATCGAGAATCTGTTCATCGGTCACCGCCGCAACTCGCCCACCCGAAGAGTTGAAGGCGTTCATGGCCTCCTCCCACCGGGCCGGGCTGCCGATCCGGATGGCCGAGGCGATCGTCTCCGGCTTGGCCACCGGAGCACCGATCACCAACGGAGCAGATCCGGCTGCCTGAAACCCGTACATGATCGGAGAGGTGTTCCACTCCTGAAACCCTTTCCAGTAGGCGGTCACGTTGCCAGCATTGCCGACCGGGATAGAGAGGGCGTCGGGCGGTCCGCCAAGCTCATCGATCAACTCGAAGGCGGCAGTCTTCTGGCCTTCGATCCGGTACGGGTTGACCGAGTTGACCAGCTCGATCGGGTGGCGCTCGGCCAGTTCCCGCACGATCAGCAGGGCGTCGTCGAAGTTGCCTTCAAGGGCTATCACCCGGGCACCGTGGATAAGGGCCTGGGCGAGCTTGCCGATCGCGATCTTGCCCTCGGGAACGATCACCGCACCAGTCAGACCGGCCCGGACAGCGTAGGCGGCGGCGCTCGCTGCGGTATTGCCCGTCGAGGCGCAGATAACCGCCTCGGCACCACGACCCTTGGCCCTGGAGACAGCGACCGTCATACCCCGGTCCTTGAACGATCCCGTCGGGTTGGCGCCTTCGATCTTGAGGAAGACATTGGCACCGATCCGCTCGGAGAGCCGGGGGGCCGGAACAAGTGGGGTCGATCCTTCGTTGATCGACACGATCGGATCACCAGGCTCGAGCGGGATGTACTCGCGGTATCTCTCAATCAGGGGTTGGGGCATGGCCGGCTCAGAACTCCTCTTCGATCACCCTGATGAAACGCGGACTGGAACGCAGCGAGCCGAGTTCAGCGATCTGCGCGACCGCATCCATGAACAGGGTCTCGGAGCAACGGTGGACAACCATGACCAGGCGGGCATCGTTGCCCATGCCCTTCTGAACCACGCTCTTGACCGAGATACCGCTGTCGGAGAGCATCTTCGCGACCTGAGCCAGCACCCCGGGCTCGTCAGCAACCTCGAGGTGGAGGTAGAAGGAAGATTCGACATCGGAAAGAATCGGCAGGTCGTTCTTCGCCTGATGAACCGGCGCGTCGCCTGAGATGACCGAGACGAGGTCACCGAGCACCGCCGAAGCGGTCTCGATCCCGCCAGCCCCGGGGCCGGACATCGTAACTTCGGTGATTTCAGGTGCCTGAACCATCACCGCGTTGAAGGGTCCCTCGATCGGCGAAAGCGGGTGACCGGGGTAGAGGAAACATGGGAAGACCCGCACGGTGATGCCGTCCTCAAAGCGCTCAGCCACCCCGAGCAGCTTCAGCGAGAGGCCGAGTTCCTTGGCGTAAGCCAGATCGTCCGGCTGAACCGACTCGATGCCCTCGAACTTGACCTGATCGAAGTCCACCGGGGTGTGGAAAGCGAGGCGGGCGAGGATCGCCATCTTCGCCGCCGCATCAGCTCCGTTGACATCGTCGGTCGGGTCGGCCTCCGCGTACCCGAGTTCCTGCGCCCGGGCGAGCACTTCCTCGTAGGGGGCACCGGTCGAGGCCATCTCGGAGAGAATGAAGTTGGTTGTGCCGTTGACGATGCCGAAGACCTTGTTGAACTCGACCGCTCCGAAGCTCTCCTGGACGACCCGGATTACCGGAACGACGCCGGCGACGGCAGCCTCGAAGCGGAGCTGCACTCCAGCCTTCCCGGCGGCTTCAAAGAGCTCGGCCCCGTGCTGGGCGAGCAACTGCTTGTTCGCGGTTACCACCGGCTTGCCGGCAGCGAGCGCGGCGAGCACGTACTCCCGGGCAGTATCGGTGCCGCCCATGAGCTCGACGATCACGTCAGCGCCGGCGAGGACCTCCTCGAACTTGCCCCGGCTGGTGGTCAGCACACCGCTCACCTCGACCGGGCGTCCGGTGGCCGAGGCAATTGCGGGAGCACGGTCCTCAATCAGCTTCGCGAAGGCGCTGCCAACGGTGCCATGTCCGAGCAGGCCGACCCTGACCGGCTCGCCCCGGCCGGCCCCGGCTGCTGTCGCGCTGCCTTCGCTGCTCATGCATCCCTCGCCAGCAGGTCATCCCATGTCTCGCGGCGGACCACTACCTGGGCCTCGCCGTCTTCGAGAAAGATCACCGGGGGTCGGGGCATGCCGTTGTAGTTGTTGGCCATGGCGTGTCCATAGGCGCCGGTTGCCGGGGTAATCAGGATGTCGCCCACATGGGGATCGGCGAGTGCCACGTCACGAACCAGAATATCCCCGGACTCGCAATGTGAGCCGGCGATGGTTGCAACGGTCTCCGCCGCCCGCCCGGCGCGGTTGGCGATCGCGGCTTCGTAGCGGGCGTCGTAGAGCATGGGACGAAGGTTGTCAGACATTCCACCGTCCACCGAAACATAGGTTCGAATCCCGGGGATTTCCTTGATCGTGCCGACGGTGTAGATGGTGACGCCGGCGTTTCCGACCAGGGAGCGCCCGGGCTCGATCAGGATCCTGACCTCGTGGCCGAAGAACTCCCGAACTGCCTCGATCTTGAAATCGACATAGCTCTCGATCTTCGGGGGCTCGTCCGCGTTCTCGTATGAGATGCCCAGACCGCCGCCAAGATCGAGCATGCGGCACCAGTCGCCCTTGATCGAGGCGAGTGCTTTGACCGCCAGCCGAAAGGGCTCGGTCTCAAAAATCTGGGAGCCGATGTGGAAGTGAAGGCCGACCAGCCTCAGCTTGCTCGAGGCCAGAGTCCGCCGGATCGCCCGCTCAGCCGAGCCGTCCTCGAGGCCGAAGCCGAACTTGGAGTCGAGCTGGCCCGTCTGGATATAGGTGTGGGTCGAGGGCTTGATGCCAGGGGTCACCCGGATCATCACGTCCTGCTTGCCCGTCAGCACCCGCTCGCAGCGCTCGATCTCGTCGAAGGAGTCCAGGATCAAGTGGCCGACTCCGGACTCCTCGGCGAGCCTGATCTCGGCATCGGTCTTGTTGTTGCCGTGCATGTAGATCCGCGAGGGTTCGTAGCCGGCCGCCAGGGCCATGGTCAGCTCGCCCCCCGAGGCGACATCGACTGAGAGCCCCTCGCTGGCGAACAATCGGTAAGCGGCAGTGACCGGCAGGGCCTTGCTTGCGTAAAGCACCTCGAACTCGTCCGTATGCGCACCGAAGGCATCGAGATAGGCCCGGGCCCGGTTGCGCATCTCCGGCACGGAGAACAGGTAGGAAGGGGTGCCGAAGCGCGCGGCAAGGTCAACCACATCGCAGCCTGCGATCTCGAGGTGTCCTTCGCTGTTTGTGACTGTTCCCACCGGGTAAGGCATCCCCACCATTCTTACGATTTCGGCCGAGCGGTACGGTTTGCTCCATGCCCACCTCTGGAAGACAGCCGATAAACGCCCCCTCCGGAATGCCCGAAGCCTCCGGTGTGCCCTGGGTGGGGTTGGGGATCCTGGTGGTGCTCACCCTGATTCTGGCTGCTTTTGTTGCGCATTTTTTCTTCGATGTGGGCTCTGACCCCGGAGATGAGGGCAGCGGTACCGCTGGTGGTGACGCTGGCTCCGCCGTGGCCCCGACACCACCCGGTGAGGTCGGTGGAACCAGCGTCACTTCACTCGGCTATCCGGTTGTGGCAACCCGAAATACGACCCGAATAGACGGCACCGATCCGGTCGAGATTTCACTGGCGGCAGCGCTCGCCGCTTATCCCACCACCGGCCCGGGCACCCCGCCCCCGGCGGTCTCGATCGTGAGTGCAGAGGACTGGCAGGCCGGCATCGTGGCGGCCGGTTTCAGCTCGCAACCGATCGGCTCCCCCATACTGCTCGCTCCGTCAGGAAAGCTTTCCGAAGACGGACTCAGCGTTGTCGAACAACTCGACCCGACAGGTTCGCCGACCACTGGGCTCGCCGAAGTGTTCACCTTTGGCGAGGTCGCCCCCCCTTCCGGATACGGAGTGAAAGCCGTAGTCGGATCTGACCCGGCAACCCTCGCGGTCAATGCGGCCGAGCTGAAGTTCGGGCTTGAGGGAGCGCCCGATGCCATTCTGGTCGTTTCCTCCGAGGACCCCGAGTTTTCCGCACCGGCTGCAACCTGGGCTGCCCGCTCTGGCGACGTGGTGCTGTTCACCGGTTCCGAGGAAGTACCGGATCCAACCATCAGATTCCTGAAGAAGAAGCAGAACGCCGATGTCCCGGTCTTCGTGCTGGGTCCACCCGAAGCGGTTTCTGCGGCCGCCTTCGCAAGACTGGACAAAGCCACGGACAAAATCGAACGCGTTGCCGGAAGCGACCCCGCGGCCAACTCGGTAGCCCTGGTCACCTTCTCGAGCGATTCGTTCGGATGGAATCTGAATGACCCCGGACACGGCTATACGGTCGCTCGATCAGACCGGCCGATGGACACGATTGCCTCGACCCCCCTTTCAACCGGTGGTACCTGGCCGGCACTGCTGCTGACAGACAGCAGCAGCAAGCTGCCTCAGGTCGTGCTCGACTACCTGCTCGATGTCAAACCCGGGTACGACACCGACCCGACCCGGGCGCTTTACAACCATGTCTGGATAATCGGAGGTGAATCGGTCATCGATGTGGATCAACAGGCCGTGATCGACGACGCCGCCGAACTGACTCCTGTAGAAACGCTGAACACCGTCCCCTGACCCTGAAACGCCGGACGCAAGCACACCTAAACGGGGAAGCAACAATGAACGGAGGTCGAAAATGAGTGAAACCGAGCATCTGGGAGTTCTTGATTCCGGCGAGCGGGTTACCCCTGAGAGCATCCGCGAGTTGACCGGCGCAGTCACCCCGCACTTCTCCCTCCAGATAAGAAACCGGGTCCGTCGCCTGATCGGGCCGCTGCCAGCCGATGATCCGGCCAGGATCTTCGGTGAGCGGGAGATCGCCAGACTTGAAGCACTGTCGCAAAACAGCGGTCAGCCGCGCACGCCCGGCGACCCGACCTAACGGCCTGACCTGACTTCGTGAACCGCCGGACGTCTTCGCCATCGACCCGGAGGAGAACCGCCGCTCGACCCGCAAGCTGGCCGATCTGAACCCCGCTGTAAACCTTTCCGGTCACGGCCCTGCTGCGACCGACGCATCGCTTTCGACCGTTTCGTAAAAGCCCTGCCTCGGTGAAGACAGCCCGGCGGGGTAGCCTCTCCAGAATGAGCAAAGAAAACCGCCGTTTCCTGCTGGCCGAGCGCCCGACCGGGCCCGTGGATGAGAACACCTATGACCTGGTCCGTGAGCCGGTGCCGGAGATCGGCGAAGGCGAGGCCCTGGTAAAGGTCAAGTCGATCTCGATCGACCCGACGAACCGCATGTGGATCGGTGAGGAACCGACCTATCTTCCCCCGGTGGCGATCGGAGAAGTGATGCGCGCCCTTGGGCTGGGCGAAGTGGTCGAATCGAACAACGACAACTATCCCGTCGGCGCCCTGGTCAACGGCCTCACCGGCTGGCAGGATTACGTCGTGGTCAGCGATTCGATGCCGCTGATGGTCGTACCACCGGAGATTCAGGCCGAGCCAGCCCAGTTGCTC
>CAIZLN010000069.1 GCA_903933815.1 uncultured Solirubrobacterales bacterium | reverse complement strand
TGATTCATGAAAGGCCGGGACATTGAGAAAACGACGCCGGCCGCATGGCCGCCGTCGTTTGCCTCACGAGAGAGCCCCGATCCCGACTACCTGCCCGAAGGCAGCCAGCTTTGAATCCTCTGATTCACGTCTTCAGCGGATGCCTGAAGGATCGACCCGTGATCCACACCCGGATACTCCAGAAGGCTCACCCTGTTGCCAGGAATCCTCCTCAGAACGGAGCTGAGCAGATCGGTGAATCCGGGGAGGGTGGTTGTATCTGCCAGTCCCTGAGCAAGGACTATCGGCGCCGCACTGGTGGCGACCGGGTTCTGCTCTCCCAGAATCTCCAGCAGGCCGGCGGTATCAGCACCTGCTCTGACAACCTGATTTCCGCGTATTGAGCCGAGGCTGTCTGCCTGAGACAGTTCCGAGAGGCACTTGGTGAGGGTTTCCGGGTAAAACGGGAGGATCTCATCGGAAAGGAGCGCGTCTGCGTCGATTTCGGGGTAGACGGAATCCATGCCCCTCACGATCATCGTCGCCAGGGGGGTAAGGCCGGTTGAGGTCAGACCCTGGAGGGTCGGCAGCTGCTCCTTCAGCTGTGAGGCCGGGGCGTAAGCGACTGTTCCCTTGAGCTTGAGCTCCGGTGTCCAGGTTGCTGCCTGGTCGGCAGCGAAGAGCGAAGCATTGCCGCCCTGCGAGTGACCGGTGATCACGAAGTCCTTCGAGATTGCCGGGTTCATCTGATGGGCTGCCCGGACGATGTCAAGAATTCCCCGGCCCGCGGACTTGCCGACGAGGAAAGGGTGAACACCTTCCGTGCCGAGACCCTCGTAATCAGTTCGGGCGACCACATATCCGGCATCCAGCCAGGAGTTCATGATCGGATCGGTGTAGCTGATGTATCCATCCGCAACACCGCCCACGGTGTTTCGAGAGGGAGCACACTGATCAGCGATGCCGGTGGTGCCGTGACCGTAGGAGATGACGGGCCAGCCACCCGCGGGTGCCTTGCCCTTCGGGATGCTCACGGAGCCTGAAACAGCGACCCGATCACCAGTGACTGAAGTGGAGCTGTAGAGAATCAGCCTGGTTGATGCCGCGCTCTGGAGGGGAACGGATCCGCCGGCGACACGCGACCAGATCAAGGTCCCGTGGCGGGCCGGAATCGACCTGACCGGTGTGTAAAAACTAAGGCCCGATGGCCCCCTGAGCATCCTGGCCCGACGTTCCCTTGCCCGTGCCCTGGCCTTTGCTCTGGCTTTGGCCTTCGCCTTGGCTTTCGCCTTAGCCTTGGCCGCCTGCTGCTTTGTAACTGAGACCTGAGCTGCGCCTGCCGGCGCTGCTGAAGAGATGGTCGCGGTGGCCATAAAAAGGCTGATGATCATCAGCGTGACGATTGCGAAGAAACTGGGCATCCGGCTGGGGCGAGCTATCAAGGTTCTCTCCTGGTCTTGTTCTTTAGCGTAACTGGGCAACTGTACAGCCAGTCATACGATTAAACAAACCCTGGGAGGGGTAAAAGTTGCCATGCAGGATCGACGTTTCAGCCGCAGCGCGACGAAGTGGGGGTCAGAGATGCCCAGGGTCTATTGTCAGACGCCTCCGGATGAGTCGACTTCACCATCTGTTTCCTGTCCTCCAGGACTCTCTTGAGAGAGTCCGACTCGGGAGTGTTCCCACCCCGGTCAGAAGGCTTTTCGGCCTGAGCAGTGGTCCGGCTGAAATCTGGCTGAAAGATGAGAGTCTTTTTGGCGACGGCGGCTGGGGAGGGAACAAGGTCAGGAAGCTCGAGTGGTTGATACCTGAGGCGAAGCGCCGAAATCGTTCGACGATTCTCACGGTGGGGGGACTTGGCACGAACTGGGGGCTCGCCTGCGCCCTGTATGGGCGAGAACATGGCCTGAGCACCGTGCTGGCCCTTGTCGACCAGCCGCTCGACGAGCACGTCGAAGCCCAGATGGAGCGACTGAGCGCTTCCGGAGCGGAGATCTACTTCACTCACTCGAAAATCCGCACGATCGCCGCGGTTCCCTGGCTGATGCTGAGGCATGGCCCGTACTTCCTGCCCGCGGGAGGCTCCTCGCCGGTCGGGACCCTTGGCGCAGTCGAGATCGGGCTCGAGCTGGGGATGCAGGTGGGAAGCGGGGAGCTTCCTGAGCCATCGCATGTCGTAACCGCCGTCGGATCAGGAGGAACTGCCGCCGGCCTGATGCTCGGGCTCGAACTGGCTGGCCTGGATACCAAAGTCGTAGCAATAGTGGTCAATGACACATTGAGGCTTGACTCGAAGGCTCTGCTCAGGCTTTCCGGTAGAGCGGCAGCGCTTCTGCGCAGCCGGGGTGCGAACCTGGAGGGCTTGACCGTCTCAGCGGACCGACTGATGGTCGTTGACGACCAGATTGGTGACGGATACGGCCACACGACCGCCCAGGCGCAAGTCGCCCGGCAGATTGGCGCCCGGCAGGCGGATCTCGAACTCGACCCGGTCTACACGGCAAAAGCCATGGCGGGACTGATCGAACTGAACGACGGCCGCCTCGGAGATGGCCCGGTCGTCTTTCTGGATACAAACGGCCCCCGGTAGCTGATTCACAGACGGTCAGGAGCCTTCCAGTGCTCCGATACCCGGGAACAACCGGGTGCTGGTCCCGGATTCAGCCCTATGCGCGATAATGTCGGTTATGTAAAGCTGAGCGGAGTTGACCGCATAGTACGGCCGCAGAGTGGCCAAAAGTCGCCATGCGCCCCCTGTCTTGTCATTGTGTTGGTCCGGTGGATGATCTGAGACTTCCTCCAGCCCGCAACAGGGCATATTCAGAACGTGTCGCACCGGTTGGACATTGTTGCTGGGGGCGTTCGATACTCGCTTGCCCGGGCTTTGTTGCCTTCGACACGCTATTCATCTGGATCCTGGGTGACAAGCTCTATGGCCACAGCCTTGACAGTCAGGCGTTTTGGGGACTGCTTTCTCTGGCCGGGGCTGGCCACCTCGAGCTCGGGTGCTTTTCCCGGTCATGGCTGCTCGGTGTCTTGAGCTTTCGCAGAACATCCCGGCAAATCCAGATCTCCTGACCTCGGATCGCTGCTCCCGGACCCTTCTGACTGAGCGCCCGTGGCCGGACGATAAACTCCATGCAGATTTTCTCCTTACCCACTCCAGGCGAATATCCGCCTCAACATCACACGGAGGGCCACACCTTGAGCCATTACAAGAGCAACGTTCGTGACATCGAGTTCAACCTGTTCGAGGTTCTGGGGACTGGTGAGGTTCTTGAGTCCGGCGCCTTCGGAGACCTCGATGCAGAGACCGTACGGGTCATGATCGGCGAGGCTGCACGCCTTGCGGAGGGTCCGGTTGCCGAAGCCTTTGCCGAGACCGACCGTAATCCGCCAACCTACGACCCGGAGACTTTCGTAGTCACCTTGCCCGAGGCGCTCAAGGAATCGGTCAGGGCCTGGACCGACGCCGACTGGCTGAAGCTCGGCCTCGGTGAAGAGATCGGCGGCGTGCCCGCCCCGTCGACCGTCTCCTGGGCGATTGCCGAGTTCATGGTCGGCGCTCTTCCAGCCGGGTTCTTCTATCTGGCCGGTCCCGCGTTCGCCCAGCTTCTATACGAAAATGGCAACGAGGAACAGAAGCGTTGGGCTACGCTGGCGGTTGAGCGTGGCTGGGGTGCGACCATGGTCCTGACCGAGCCAGATGCCGGCTCCGACGTCGGCGCCGGTCGAACCAAGGCGATCGAACAGCCCGACGGTACTTGGCACATTGAGGGTGACAAGCGCTACATCACCTCCGGAGATTCAGACGATCTGTTCGAGAACATCCTTCACTACACGCTTGCCCGCCCCGAAGGAGCAGGGCCTGGAACCAAGGGTCTCAGCCTCTTCATCGTGCCCAAGTTTAACTTCGACACCGAGACCGGCGAGATCGGCGATCGGAACGGTGTCTTCGTAACTAACCTCGAGCACAAGATGGGCCTCAGGGCGTCGGCGACCTGCGACCTGACCTTTGGCGCTCATGGCACCCCGGCCAAGGGCTGGCTGGTTGGTGACGTTCACCAGGGCATCCGCCAGATGTTCGATGTGATCGAGTTCGCCCGGATGATGGTCGGTACCAAGGCGATCGCGACACTCTCAACCGGCTACCTGAACGCTCTGGCCTACGCCAAGGACCGGATTCAGGGTGCGGATCTGACCCAGATCATGGACAAGACGGCACCCAGGGTTTCGATCATGCACCACCCCGACGTGCGCCGCTCGCTGATGTCCCAGAAGGCTTACGCCGAAGGGCTCAGAGCGCTGTACATGTTCACCGCGGTCCACCAGGACGCGACCGCAGCAAAGTTGGTCGAAGGCGTTGACGACCCGCAGATGGCCATCAGGATCAACGACTTCCTCCTCCCTCTGGTCAAGGGCGTTGGCTCCGAGAGGTCTTACGAGATCCTGAACGAGTCACTCCAGACCTACGGTGGAGCGGGCTTCCTGCAGGACTATCCGATCGAGCAGTACATTCGCGACGCCAAGATTGACAGCCTTTATGAAGGCACCACGGCGATCCAGGCTCAGGACTTCTTCTTCCGCAAGATCGTTCGCGACGAAGCGAAGTCGATGAACCACCTTTTCGAGCGCATGCAGGTCCAGATCGACGGCAAGGACGGGGATCTGGACGCCGAACGCGCCTACCTGGCCGAAGCGATCGAAGACATCAAGGCGATGAGCACCACGCTCACCGGCTACCTGATGGCCTCACAGGAGGACCCGGAGAGCATCTACAAGGTCGGCCTCGGATCGGTTCAGTTTCTCAAGGCCTTCGGAGACCTGATGATTGGCTGGCTGCTGATCCGCCACGCCGAGATCGCCCAGAAGGCTCTTGAGGACGGAGCCTCGGAAATCGACAAGCCGTTCTACGAAGGCAAGGTCGTGGCCGCCAGGTTCTTCGCGCGCAACATGCTTCCGAACCTCAAGGCGAGCCGCGAGGCGATCGCGAACATCGAGAACGACGTCATGGAGCTCGACGAAGCAGCCTTCTAGGAGGCGCTTCGCAGACCGGCACCGAGCTGGAGGAGGGCGCCTTGCGCGTCCCTCCCCCACTCGCTGTCAGGTCTGATCAGTCGCTGTAGGTTCCGCCGCTCTCGGCCAGCTCGACCAGAGAGGCCGGCGGGTTGAAGCGCTCGCCATGCTTTTCGGCGAGCTCCTTCGTGCGGGCGACAAAACCTACCGGACCACCTTCGTAGCCATTGATGTACTGGAGTACGCCGCCGGTCCAGGCCGGGAAGCCGATCCCGAAGATCGAGCCGATGTTGGCGTCGGCGACAGATTCGATCACGCCCTCGTCCATACACTTGACGGTTTCGAGCGCCTCCATGAACATCATGCGCTCCTCGAGCTCATGCAGGTCGATCTGTGATGGGTCGTCGACCGACGGGAACTTCTCGGCGAGCCCCGACCAGAGGCCGGTTCGCTTGCCGTCTTCGTAGTCGTAGAAGCCGGCACCGGCGAGCTTGCCGGCACGTCCGGCCTCGACCATGGCGTCAACCACTGCGAAAGCCGGATGCGGCTCCCACTCCCCGCCTTCTGCTTCGATGGCTTCCCTCGTCGCCTTGCGGATCTTGATCATCAGCTCCATGTTGAGCTCGTCGCTGAGCTGCAGCACCGGAGCCGGGTAGCCGGCCTGCGATGAAGCCTGCTCGATGCTCGAAGCCGGAACTCCTTCGTTGAGGAAGGAGATTCCTTCGTTGATGAAGGTTCCGATCACGCGGCTGGTGAAGAAGCCGCGGGAGTCGTTGACGACGATCGGGGTCTTCTTGATCTGCTTGGCGAGGTCAAGTGAACGGTGGAGAGCAGAGTCGGACGTCTTCTCGCCCTTGATGATCTCCAGCAGCGGCATCTTGTCGACCGGGCTGAAGAAGTGAAGCCCGATGAAGTCAGCCGGCCGGGATACGCCTTCGGCCAGGCCGGTGATCGGCAGGGTCGAAGTGTTGGAGCCGAGCAGGGCACCTTCGGCGAGGAACGGCTCAATCTCGGCGAAGACCTGCGCCTTGACTGCAGGGTCCTCGAAGACCGCCTCGATCACGAGGTCGGCGTCCTTCGCGTCCGAGGCGTCGGCTGTCGGGTGGATCAGCGCCAGCAGCGCGTCACCCTTCTCCTGGGTAGAGCGGCCCTTGGAGATCGCCTTGTCGACGAGGTCCTTCGAGTAGCCCTTGCCACGATCAGCGGCTTCCTGGGAGATGTCCTTGAGGACGACCTCGATGCCGGCCTTGGCGCAAACGTAGGCAATCGCGGCACCCATCATGCCGGCACCGAGCACCACTGCCTTCTTTGCCTGGTAGGTCTCGGCATCATCGGGACGGCCACGACTTCCGTTGACCCGCTGAAGGTCAAAGAAGAAGGCCTGGATCATGTTCTTGGCTACCTGTCCGGTGGCCAGTTCGATGAAGTAGCGGCCTTCGATTTCCTGGGCGGAGTCGAAATCGACCTGTGCGCCTTCGACAGCAGCGGACATGATCGCCACCGGTGCCGGGTAGTTGGCACCCTTGATCTGCTTGCGCAGGTTTGATGGAAATGCCGGCAGGTTCTGGGCCAGCGACGGAGTCATCGGGGTTCCGCCGGGGATCTTGTAGCCCTTGACGTCCCAGGGCTGGACCGCCTCCGGGTTCTCGGCAATGAACTTCTTTGCCGCCGGGATGAGGTCGTCGGGCGTTGCGACCACTTCGCTGATCAGGCCAAGTTCGAGAGCCTTCTGGGGGCGGAGCGGTTTGCCCTGAATCAGCACGTTCATGAGCGCGCTGGCGATGCCCATCATGCGCACCGTGCGGGTGACCCCACCGGCACCCGGCAGCAGGCCGAGCGTCACCTCAGGAGTACCGAGCTGGATCTTTGGCGTGTCGACTACCACCCTGTGATGGCAGGCCAGGGTGATCTCGAGGCCGCCACCGAGGGCCGAGCCGGCAACCGCGGCAACGACCGGCTTGCCGAGGGTCTCCAGGCGGCGCAGCTGGCCCTTGATCTCGCGAAGTCCGACCGCGAACTCAGCCGACTGCTCCCTGGTGACAGCGAGCAGGTCATTCAGGTCACCGCCAGCGAAGAAGGTGCTCTTGCCGGAGGTGATGATGACGCCGGTGATGTCGTCCTTTTCGGCCTCGAGACGATCGACGGTCGCCCCCATCGAGGCGACGTAGGCGGCGTTCATCGTGTTCGCGCCCTGGTTCGGGTCGTCGATGGTCAGGATGACGATGCCGTCATCGCCACGCTCGTACTTGATTGTGGTGCTTTCGCTCATTTAGTTGTTTTCCTGGGTCTGGAGGGGTTTCAGATGCGCTCGACGACAGTGGCAATGCCCATGCCGCCGCCGACGCAGAGAGTGCAGAGACCGTAGCGGCCACCGGTGCGCTCGAGTTCGTCCACGATCGTGCCGAGGATCATCGCTCCGGTCGCACCCAGCGGGTGCCCCATCGCGATAGCGCCGCCGTTCACGTTGACCTTGTCCATGTCGACATCGAGGTCGCGGACCAGGCGCAGAGCCACGGCTGCGAACGCCTCGTTGATCTCGATCAGGTCGAGGTCGTCGGCAGTGATTCCGGCCTTCTTGAGGGCCTTCTTGCTGGCCGGGCCGGGCGCCGTGAGCATGATCGTCGGGTCAGCCCCGGACAGCGCGGTCGAGACGATGCGGGCCCGCGGGGTGAGACCGTTGGCTTCACCGGCCTTCTCGTTTCCGATCGCGACCAGTGCTGCTCCGTCGACGATGCCGGACGAGTTGCCGGCGTGATGGACGTGGTCGATCTTCTCGACCCAGTGGTACTTCTGGAGCGCGACGGCATCGAAGCCGCCCATCTCCCCCATCGCCGCAAAGGAAGGCTTGAGCTTGGAAAGCGACTCTGCAGTGGTTCCAGGGCGGATGAACTCATCCTTGTCGAGGATCACCTGATCGTTGGGGTCCTTGACGGCAACGACAGAGTTGTCAAAGTAACCGGCTGCCTGGGCTGCCGATGCACGCTCCTGTGAACGGGCAGCAAACTCGTCGACATCGTCACGGGAGAAGCCTTCGATCGTGGCGATCAGATCGGCTCCGATTCCCTGAGGCACGAAGCTGGTTTCGTAGTTGGTCTCCGGATCCATCGCCCAGGCACCACCGTCGGTTCCCATCGGGACCCGCGACATCGATTCGACTCCGCCGGCGAGCACGAGGTCCTCCCAGCCGGAGGCGACCTTCTGGGCCGCCATGTTCACGGCCTCGAGGCCTGAAGCGCAGAACCGGTTCAGCTGAACACCGGCGACGGTGTCGGGCAGGCCTGCCTTGATAGCGGCCGTCTTGGCGATGTCGGCGCCCTGGTCGCCGACCGGAGTCACGCAGCCGAGCACGACGTCGTCGATCGTCCCTGGATCCAACTTCTCATTGCGGATCAGGGTCTCGTGCATCAGGCCGACCACAAGGTCGACCGGCTTGGTCGAATGGAGGGAACCATTGCTTTTTCCCTTGCCGCGTGGCGTACGAATCGCGTCGAAGATCAGTGCGTCAGTGCTCATGAGTACTCCATTAAGGGTAGGTGGCCTGTATGACAGCAGTCCCAATATATGCCCCCGCAGATACCTGCGGCCGCCCGACTACCCTTAGGATTGACGACGATGAATGACGACGAGATTTCCAGAGACCTTTCCGGCAAGACAATGATCATTTCCGGCGGAAGCCGGGGGATCGGTCTGGCCATAGCCCTGAAGGTCGCTGCTGACGGTGGCAATGTTGCCCTCCTGGCGAAGACCGCGGAGCCGCACCCGAAGCTCGACGGGACAGTGTTCACCGCAGCACGTGAAATTGAGGACGCTGGCGGCGTTGCCCTTCCGATCGTCGGCGATGTCAGAAATGACGAAGACATCGCCAACGCGGTGGCCCGCACGGTCGAGCGCTTCGGCGGAATCGATATCTGTGTGAACAACGCCAGCGCAATTAACCTGGCCGGCCCGGACCAGTTGCCGATGAAGGCCTACGACCTGATGCAGGACATCAATGTGCGCGGAACTTTCGCGCTGACGAAGGCCTGTCTCCCGCACCTGCGCATGAGCGATAACGGTCACGTGCTCACCCTCTCCCCTCCCATCTCGCTTGAGCCCAGGTGGCTCGCACCTCACACCGCCTACACAATGGCCAAGTACGGGATGACCCTCGCTGCCCTTGGTTTCGCTGAGGAACTTCGAGGTGACGGCGTAGCATCGAACGCACTCTGGCCGAGGACTCTCGTGGCCACTGCGGCAGTCCAGAATCTGCTCGGCGGCGACGAAGCGATGAAGATGTCACGGACGCCGGCTGTTTACGCCGATGCCGCCTACGAAGTGCTTACCCGCAACAGCCGGGATTGCACCGGAGAGACCCTGCTCTGTGAGGACGTCCTGAAGGCATCCGGCGTAACAGACTTCAGCGTCTATGCAGCCGACGGCGAAGGATCAAAGCTCGGGGTTGACCTTTTCGTCGATTCTGTAGATCCCGCCTGAGACCGCCCGGCCACCAAGTGCGGGTGCAGGCCGCTGCCCACGGGCACGACTACCAGCCGTCGGGGTCACCCGAAAGGCTTTCCAGCCCGTCAGCAATCCCCGCAATCACCTGTTCGCGGACTCTGAGCTTGGTCGCCAGATGGGCACCCATGTCGACTTCTGCGAGCTCTGAAGCCCTGGCGGCTGCTTTATTCAAAAGATCGTCCGAACCGGTCAGCTGGTCGAGGAATCCGGCCGCCTGGGCCTCCTGAGGATCCAGCATCGTTCCGGAGACGGTGCAGATGTCGAAGTGGCGGCGGGTGAGCCGGTGCCGCGCCAGTTCGATGGCAAACCACGGAAGGGTCATGCCGATTGCAACCTCATTGAGGCCGATTCTGAAATCGCCGCTGGTGCCGACCCGGTAGTCGGCCGCGTTCAGCAGCAGCGCGCCCATGGCGATCGCATTGCCGTTGCAGGCCAAAACGACCGGATAGGGAAACGTGAGCATCTTCAGGGCCAGCCGACCACCCGAGATCATCATGTCCTGCCATAGCCCGGGCTCACAGCGCAGGTCAAAGCCAGCCGAAAAGGTGGTGCTGCGTCCGGTAAGCAGCGCTACCGCGCCATCGCTTTCGGCCTGGTCGAGACGGCCGGCCAACTCACCGGTCATTTCGGACGAAAGCGCATTCACCTTGCCGTCATCCACAGTTATGGTGGCTACGGACCCGTCAAGTGAGTAGCTGGTGAGGGGGCTCATTCCCCCAGCATAGGTGAGGCCAGCCCTCACTGCCGGATGTCACGGCGGTACAGCCCGAAGACGGAAACCGCGCCCAGAGCCATAGGCGATCCGATAGGGCGAAAAGGCGGCCACTGCGTCCAGCCACTCAACGGCTCTGGCGAGGCCGTCAATGATCCAGGAGACAGTCGCCACGCCTGCTGCGACAGCGACAGCTCGGGCCTTTCCCGGAAAAATGCAGCCTGTCGCCATTGTTCGACTCCCGCGAGCGCCGAGTCCCGGCTATGCCAGCCCCGGCCCAGCATGGTCGCGCGGAACCATTGGCGACAGGCCCTGAAAGCATTCGCCTCTCCGGACGCCGGGTAAGCTCAGATCACATGACCCGCTCTTGAGGAATGGAGAATTATGAGCAACAGCTACGCAGTCGTCAATCCGGCCAACGGCGAAACCGTCAGTCAGTACCAATCGGTTTCCGATGCCGAGCTCGACGCCGCACTCACGCAGGCCAGTGAGGCCACCCGGACCTGGACCGCGGAAACCACCGTAGCCGAGCGTGCGGCGATGGTCCAGAAGGTTGCCGACGCGCACCGCGAACGACGAGTTGAGCTTGCCGCAATTATCGTCCGGGAAATGGGCAAGCCGGTCGAGCAGGCCCTTGGTGAGGTTGACTTCTGCGTTGACATCTACGGGTACTACGCCGTCAATGCAGAGGACTTTCTCAAGGACGAGCAGATTGACCTCGCCAGTGATCAAGGGACGGGGGTCATCAGGCGCAGCGCGATCGGGGCCCTGATCGGGATCATGCCCTGGAACTTTCCCTACTACCAGGTGGCCCGTTTTGCCGGTCCCAATCTCGCACTGGGCAATCCGATTTTGCTGAAGCCAGCAGGGCAATGTCCTGAGTCTGCCCTCGCCATTCAGTCCATATTCGACGACGCAGGGTTCCCCCCCGGTGCCTACACGACGATCTTCGCCTCGAATGAGCAGATCGCTGAATCAATAGCCGACCCCAGGGTCCGGGGCGTTTCACTTACCGGCTCGGAGCGCGCCGGAGCAGCAGTCGCCGAGGTGGCTGGTCGCAATCTGAAAAAGGTGGTCCTGGAGCTCGGCGGTTCTGATCCGTTCATCCTCCTCGGTACCAAGCGTCTCGACAAGGCAGTCGAATCTGCCGTTGCTGGAAGACTGGACAACAGCGGTCAGTCCTGCAACGCAGCCAAGCGGTTCATCGTGATTGAAGAACTCTACGAGGACTTCCTGGAGATGTTCGCAGCTGGAATGGCTGCAGCAGAGCCTGGTGACCCAACATCTGACGCTTGCGTAATGGGACCGCTCTCCTCATCCGTTGCGGCCGATGGCCTTCAGGAGCAGCTTGACCGAGCCGTGGCGCAGGGAGCGAAGGTTGTGGTCGGAGGCGAGCGCGAGGGCAACTACTTCCCGAGCACCGTACTCACCGACGTTCGCGCAGACAACGACGCCTACCGGGAGGAGTTCTTCGGCCCCGTGGCAATGGTTTTCAAGGTGCACTCCGAGGAAGAGGCGATCCGGCTCGCCAACGACACTGACTTCGGGCTTGGTTCGTATGTGTTTTCTGACGATCCCGAACAGGCGATGCGCGTTGCCGACGGCCTTGACACCGGAATGGTCTACGTAAACGGCGTCGGCGCCGACAGCGCCGAGCTGCCATTTGGTGGTGTCAAGCGTTCGGGTTTCGGACGGGAGCTCGGGAGGTACGGGATCGAGGAGTTTGTCAACAAGAAGCTGATCAGGGTGCTCCGGTAGCAGGGGCCTCTTTTCCGGCATTCACCTTTGTTTTTGCCCGCCGAGAGCGGCGGGTTGAATCTGCTCAGGAGAGAACAGACTGTGGATCAGGGCAGAAATGAATAACGGTGACGGACAGGCACGACGCCACACACCCGGAAGGAAGGCTCGCTGATGGCCAAGCCTACGTTCGTCAAGCTCGATCCGCAGCCCCTTGAGCGCTATCGCGCCGTTATGCAGGGCACATTTGACCGGATACGCGAGACCGCCGACTTCGCGGTCAAGCACTTTGAGGGTCGCACCGTCTGGCACATCAACTCCACCTAACTGGGTGGCGGCGTCGCAGAGATGCTCCCCAGTTTCCTTCCGTACGCCAATGACTCCGGCGTTGACACACGCTGGGTTGTGCTCAGTGAGCAGCCTGAGTTCTTCACGATCACCAAGCGGATTCACAACAAGATCCACGGGCATGCCGGCGACGGTGGACCCGTCGGACCTGGAATCGTTCGCAACCGCTCTCCGTTTTCTGGTTGAGAATCCAGAGATCGCCAGACGCATGGCTAATGCTGGCCGCGAGCGCGTCACCGAACACTTTCTTGCTGCATCGAGAGTCGCTGACTATGTCAGCCTGATCGGGCTGGTCGAAGCGACTGCGGCCACCACGGCCGGGGGTGCCCTGGAGGCCAAGGCCTGACCATGGACGTTGCCGTTCTGATTCACTGCCGAAGTGAAGGCAATCAGAATCAATGGTCTGCATAAGTCATTCGGCCCGGTAAAGGCGGTCAACGGACTCGACCTGGAGGTCCCCCAGGGAATCTGTCTCGGTTTGCTCGGGCCCAACGGGGCTGGCAAGTCGACCACCATGCGCCTTCTGACCGGCCAGGCCGTTGCGGATTCGGGCGAGATGGAAGTCCTTGGATATCGCCTGCCCGAAGATGGAAAGCAGGCCCGTGCGCGGATGGGAGTCGTGCCCCAGCTTGACAACCTCGATATCGATGTCACGGTTGAACAGAACCTGACCATATTCGCGAGGCTTTATCGGGTCGAAGATGTGCCGGGCGCGGTAGACAGGGCGCTTCGGCTCGCACGACTGAGTGATCGTCGCGACTACGCAGTAGAAAACCTGTCTGGTGGCATGAGGCGGCGCCTGCTCCTGGCCAGGGGACTCGTTCACGAACCGGAACTGCTGCTGCTGGATGAACCGACCGTCGGTCTGGACCCCCAGATCCGAACCGAACTCTGGACTTTGATCGACGCTTTGCGCACGAGTGGGACAACCATCCTGATGTCCACCCACTACATCGAAGAGGCCGAACGGCTGGCCGATGAGGTGGCGTTGATGGCCGGTGGCAGGATCATCGCCCGGGCCAGCCCCGCGGAGCTGATCGCCGAGCATGCTGGCCAGGTGACTGCCGAGGTGTACGCCCCCCCACAGAGACTTCTCGAGATCCGGCGCTCGGCCGAAGCAGCGGGTCTTTCAGTTCGGCCAGCCGGACCGGCCGTCGCGATTGTCGGGATCGAACGCGCCGGAAGCTGGGATGTTCCCGAGGGAGCAATACGCCGCGCGAGTTCACTTGAGGACGTCTTCGTACTTCTCACAGGAGAAGAAGCGGAGTGAAGGACCGCATCGGCAGGCTCGAATGGGCAGCTATCGCCGCTGTCATGGGGCGCGAGTTCGCCAACTTCCGGACCTTCTGGAAGTCAACGACATTCACCAGTGTCCTCGAACCAGCGGTCTACCTGCTGGCTTTCGGTCTCGGTCTCGGGGCCACTCTGGTCGATGATGTCGGCGGAATCCCCTACGTCGAATTCGTGGGTACCGGGATAGTCGCTACCGCGGTGATCTTCTCTTCTGCCCTGCCAGCCATGTTCGGCACATTCGTGAAGCATCGCTTCCAGAGGACTTACGACGCGATTCTCGCCGCGCCGGTTGATGTCGAGGAACTGGTCACCGGGGAGATGCTCTGGATCGGAATAAGGGCCGGGTTTTTTGGCTGCTTCCCGTTGATCGTAACCATGTTCTTCGGACTCGATCCCGTCGCCACGATGCTGCTCGTTCCCCTCTACGCCTTCGTAACCGCACTGGGTTTTGCCGCTTTCGGCATCACGATGGCTGCGACTGTTTCCAAGATCGATCAGTTCAACTACGTCACGACACTTTTCATTACCCCTCTTTTCCTGGTGGCCGGCACCTTCTTCCCGATTTCGGAGCTCCCCGAAGGTTTCCAGGTTGCCGCTCAGTTCAACCCTCTGTACCAGTTGGTACAGCTTGTGCGAAACGCCTGCTTCGGGCTCGAGGCCGTTGATCTGCTCAGGTTTACCGGGCTGGTGGTCTTTTCCGTCGTCATGTGGCGGCTGGCGGTGAGCCGTATGGAGAAGAGGCTGATTGACTGATGGAAGGCCGATGATCAACACACCCGCTTCCACCAGCCGCATCACTGACGAAGCCGCGCGACGGCGGACCTTCGCGATTATCTCCCACCCCGACGCCGGCAAAACCACGATGACCGAAAAGATGCTTCTCTTCGGCAACGCGCTCGTCGAGGCTGGCGCGGTCGAGTCAAAAAGGGGCCGCGGTACCGCATCCGACTGGATGGACATGGAGAAGCGTCGTGGTATCTCGGTTTCTTCGACCGTCTTGCGCTTCGAGCACGAGGACAAGGTGATCAACCTGCTCGACACTCCGGGCCACAGCGACTTCAGCGAAGACACTCTTCGGGTCATGTCAGCAGTAGACGGGGCGGTAATCCTGATCGATGCCGCCAAGGGCATCGAATCCCAGACGCTGCGCCTGTTCGAGGTTGCCCGAAGCCGTGGTATTCCACTGATTACCTTCATCAACAAGTGTGACCGCCCCGGAATAGACCCGCTCGAACTGCTCGACCACATCGAGTCGACCTTGGACCTGATGCCCACCGCAATGAGCTGGCCCGTTGGTGACCCGGGCGATCTGCTCGGCGTGGTCGACCGCCGTAGCGGCAGCTTCCACCGTTTCAACCGGAACCCCGGGGGCAGGTCCTCCAGGGGCGGCGTGATCGCCACCCTCGATGACTCGTTCGATCCCGAGGTGCCTGCCTGGGTGCGAGCACGGGAGGAACTGGCCCTGCTCGATGATGCTGGTCATGAGTTCGACTTTGACATGGTCGAATCCGGACTCTCAACGCCCGTATTCTTTGGCTCGGCCCTGACGAACTTTGGAGTGGAACTCCTGCTCAATGCCGTGATCGAACTCTCCCCCCCTCCTTCGGCGCGAGTTGACCTAGAGGGTGTCGAACGTGCCCTGGACAGCGATTTTTCCGGACTCGTATTCAAGGTCCAGGCGAACATGGATCCGCGGCATCGCGACAGAAACGCGTTCATACGGATCTGTTCGGGGCGCTTCGAGCGCGGGATGAAGGTAACCAATGCCAGGACGGAAAAGCCAATCGCTCTCAACTATTCCTCCGAGGCATTCGGACGCCAGCGCGAGACGCTTGACGAGGGCTTTCCCGGCGATATTGTGGGGATCGTCGGAGCCACTGACCTTCAGGTTGGAGACACCGTTTTTCAAGGGGAGCCACTTCTCTATCCACCGCTGCCAACCTTGGCCCCGGAGCACTTCATCCAGATCCGGAACGCGGACGCCCGTCGACACAAGCAGTTCAGCCGGGCCCTTTCCCAGCTGGCCGAAGAAGGCGTCATTCACGTGCTGACACAGGATGGAGGCCGTGATCCGATGCCAATTCTTGGCGCGGTCGGCCAGCTTCAGTTCGAGGTCGCCATAGAACGGATGTCGACCGAGTTCGGGGTTGAAGTCCTTTCTGATCAGACTCGCTGGAAACTTGCCAGGCGCACGGACGAAGAGAGTGCGGAGGTAATAACCCGGGGAGGCCTGGCAGATGTTCGGACCCGGACCGACGGAATGGTCTTCGCCCTGTTTGCCAATCAGTTCCAGGTTGAACGGCTCGAGCGGGACAAGCCTGAGCTCAGGCTTGATCGGCTGGTCGGTTGATCACCCGGACCTGACTGATCGTTACCACGGCAGGAGATCCGCTCAGTCGGTCTATCTCCTCGTGCCAACGCCTGCAGTTTGCCGCTGTATCGATGACTTCGGTGAGTGTGGGGAGCCGTCGTCTGATTGCGAGGAATGAATCGCCGTGGGGTAGTTCATCCCCCTGGAACCCGTATACCCCGGAGTAACCGGTAGCCCCTGCGGCACCCATTCGTCGGAGGACTCCCAGGATCTCTCTCTGCTGGTGGATCCCTGAGCCGGCCGCCGAACCTCCGCCGTAGATTGAGATCTTCCACATCCCTGAAGGACCAGTCTCAGCGACCGGTTCAATATTCGGCTGGCAGAGATCCAACTCTTCCAGCGCGGCCCCCGGAAGCAGTTCGTGAATATTCGCCCGCAGTGCCGGGATTGCCTCACGATGAACTACAGCCGTCACCATCATCGGAACCCGTCGATTTGACGAGAAGAAGCGCGCCCGCTCGCGTGCCCCCGCGGAGAGGCCGTCAACTCCGAGCATCGAAATGGCGGCCTCAGCGCCGTGTTCACGGAGAAACTTCACCAGCCCAACATGAGCAGGCTGCCCGTCAATCCTGGCCTGACGACTAGTCCAGATACTCAGACGCGAGAGCCTGCTGCCGGGTTCATTTTGATCACTTTCATGGCTTTGACGACTCGTTTCCATTGCAACCAGACCCTCGCCGAGCAGTAGCCTGAACTGCCCGCCCAGCGCCAGCATCCGCGACTCCGGACCGCTTACGAACAGAGCCATGGGCAGATTCTCCGAGAGAGTCAGACGCCCGTCGACCTGAAAGCCAGGCGAAGCACCGAATCCTTCCCTTCCCCGCAGCAGGACCGCGGATCTGATCCCCGATGCGGCCGTCGCGTCAAGGAGCTGCTCCGCCATCGATGAGCCGCCGCTTCGGTCCCGCTCACCGAAATAGACAGTCAGCCGGCTCGCCTCAGCGCTCAAAACAGCCCACCCAGCACCTGGCCGGCCCAGATCGCAAGCAACCCCAGAACCAGACTTCCGAGGACATTCGCTACGGCAACCAGATTCATCCCCTCCTCAGCCAGCCGATGAGTCTCATATACCCAGGTGCTGAAGGTGGTGAACCCGCCGAGCAGCCCGAGGGCGAGCAGCCGGATCGCGTCCCCTGACATCCCCGAGCCGATCAGAATCCCCAGAACCAGTGCACCAAGGAGGTTTACCACCAGAGTGCCGACCGGAAAGGAAGACGGAGCACGAGTGCTCACGATGCCATCGAGCAGGAATCTGAAGACGGCTCCGAGTCCGCCAAGCACAGCTGCGCCGATCAGAAAAGTAGCGCTCATCGGATAAGCCTTGCCCTTCGAACGAGGTTCGAACCCAGGGCCACAGCACAAAGCCCGGCCACCACGCTGGCGCCCGCGTATCCAGCGGCAAGCGGGTACTCCCCCAGTTCGATCATGTCAAACAGTTCCAGCTGCATTGCCGAAAAGGTCGTCAGGGCGCCACATATCCCGGTGCCAACGAACGGTCGCCCGTAAGCGGAGACGGAGAGTCGCTCCTGCATCCTCGTCATGAAATAACCGAGGAGAAGGGCACCCAGAACGTTTACGAAAAAGGTGGCCCAGGGCCAGGTCCCGGGATCTGCCGCCAAGGCATCCGAGAATCCAGCACGAGCCACGGCCCCGACCATACCCCCGGCAAATATTGCGACCAGCTCCCGACTGTCGAGCCGGATCACCGGGGGTGCGCCAGAAGGTCAAAGACGATCCGCCGAGGACTCATCAGCGCAGGATAGTGGGCGGCGGTCGGGTCAGGCTCCCCTCCCCTGACTACGGGTGGGCCATCTATCGAGTTATTAGCGTTTCATTAGCAAATGGTCTATAGTGCTCACAGTTCACCAACCGATACGCCGAGTTCCCGTCAGCCTTTCGGCGCGGGGAGCGGGGGAACCAGGTTTTTGGGGCGAATCCACCCAAGGGTGGGAGCGCAGGCTCCTTTTGAGCGCCAGCCCGTCAGCTAACCCCGCAGGCAGAAAAGGAGTTCGGTAGCCATGAGCCACCAAAAGCCGCTCAAAGCGGTGCATTTTTCAAGATCAGCCCGTAGCCTTGTGTCCGTTTTCACAATGGTTATGTTCGCAATTGTGTGCCTCGCCTCCGCCGACCGGGCGAATGCCTGCACATCCACATCAAGCGGCGGCCTGAACCTCTCCAAAGGAAACTGCAAACCCTTTGCCAAGGCCAGGCTGGTGAACGGAAAGGCAATCGCTCCGGCCTCGGCTCCGCTCAGAGTGAAGCAGGTGATCAGCTGGGCGAATCGGATCCGCAACAAGCCTTATGTTTATGGCGGGGGCCACGGATCATTCGAATCCTCAGGCTACGACTGCTCCGGCGCGGTCAGCTACGCCCTTCGTGGCGGCAGGTTCGTCAGCAGTCCGATGGCCTCATCCGGCTACATGAACTGGAAAAATCGCGGACGCGGAAGGTGGATAACGGTCTACTCAAATCCCGGACACGCCTACATGGTCGTGGCTGGACTCCGGTTCGACACAGCCATGACTCCGGGTGACGGGCCAGATTGGAGTCGCAGTCTACGCTCGATCCCGGGGAGTTTTTCCGCTCGCCACCCTGCCCCCTTCTGAGTTGAGCCCCGGATCCGGACGGCAGGGTGCGTTGGGTCAAGCCGGCACCCTGTCTGGCCGGGGTGGTCCCTCCCACTCCAGGCCCCGGAGGTCAGCCGACAAGAGCCTCTCCCGGCGACTGGCGGATGCTCTCCGACACAGCACGATGGTGGACGGACATTGCAAGCCCGTTACGGGGCCTCTGGGTGATTGCTGAGTCTGCATCAAACGTAGCGCCGCGGGGGAGATTGAATGCGAGGCGACGACTGATCATTGCCGCCAGAAGAGTCGCTTCGATGATCGCAAACGATGACCCGACACATACCCGCCGACCGGCGCCAAATGGCATGTAGGACTGTTTTCGTCGGCCCTTGGAGTTCTCTGGCAAAAAGCGCTCCGGGTCGTAACCCTCCGGGTTTGGCCACAGATCCGGATCACGGTGGATCATCGTGATCAGGATCATCAGGCTGGAACCCGCGGGAATACGGAATCCAGCAACCTCGTCGTCTACGAGGGATTTCCTGCCCACCATCCAGACGGGTGGGGTAACCCGCATCGCCTCCTCTACGCAGGCCCTGGTCCAGGGAAGGAGATCCATGTCAGCCATGGTCGGCACCCGGTCGCCGATGGCCGAGTCCACCTCCTCAAAGAGGCGCTGGCGGGCAGCGGGATTCAGGGAGAGATGCCGCCACGTCCACGAGAGGGCGTTCGAAGTGGTCTCGTGCCCGGCCAGCATGAAGGTCATGAGCTCGTCACCAATCTGCTCCCTCGACATGGCTTCCCCCGTGTCTTCATCGCGGGCAGAGAGAAGCAGTCCCAGGAGGTCGTCGCCCGGGTTGCCAAGCGCAGATCGCTCGAGCAGCACTTCATCGATGACCATCTTCAGTTCGTCAAGCGAGCGCTGAAAGCGCCGACCCTCGGGGTTAAGCGCGATTGCCTTGCGCAGGTTCATTCCGGGAAGCATGGAGGCTGCATAAGTGGGCAGCCTTCGGGCCATTCGGGTGCCGAGGGTGAGCACGTCGTTCATGGCTGGCCCCACCCGGGCAGCGGTACCGCCGGAGAGGTCGGCTCCGAAAAGGGCCCGACCGACGATGTCGAGGGTGAGCTCCATCATCAAACGATTCACATCGACCATTTCGCCGTCTCGCAGGGTTCCAAGCAGCGAACCGTCCAGTGCGTCAGCTGTCGCAGATGTCATATGCCCGGTGAAGTCGCCCAGATGTCGCTTTGCGAACATCGGCTGGACAAGCTTGCGCTGGCGCCGCCAGACCTCTCCCTCGCTCGTGAGAAGGCCGTCACCCAGAACGATTCTCAAAAGCTCGTATTCGATGCCCTTCCCGTAGCTGTCCTGGTTCGTCACCAGGATGTGTCGGGCTGCCTCTGCGCTGCTGATCGAGACGATCAAGCGTCCCCTGGCCTGAGTTGCTGCCACCTGGCCGTAGTCGGAAGCCATCTGACAAAGAGGCTCCATGAAGTCGCTCGCCGTCTTCAGGACGAAGCGTGCGCTGTCCAGGCCGCGCGGTCCCGGTGGAAGCGGCGGGCTCAAACCCTGTCCCGGGGAACAACCATCTCGGCAAGCAGCAGGAGCTGGCCCCTCACCTGCCGCCACTGATCCCCGCTGTCAGACCGGGGAGCCATCGAGGTGAGGGCCAGTCCACGCACGGCGGAGAGGGAGGTCTGCAGGAGGGCCGGAAACCCGGGCTGGCTGATCATCTCCGGAAGGAGCTCCCGGGCACTTGAACGAATCAGGTCTTCCACATCCCTGTTCAGCTCTGCTGCGGCATCCTGGAGGTCGGGGTCCGTGCGAGCGGCCAGATGCACCTCGACAGCAGCAGCAAAGGTCGAACCCTGAAAGACCACAAAAAGGCGATCCAGGATTGCTGCGAACCTTTCAACCGTGTCACCGTCGACAGGAGCGGCGGCGACGAACTCCCGGGCCAGCGAACGGCTTGCGTGCCGCAGGGCTTCCACGCTGAGTTCAGCCTTCGTGGGAAAATGGTGTTGAAGGGCACCAAGGGAAACCCCGGCGCGCTCCGCCGCCAGCCTGATGGAAGTGCCGCCGTAGCCATGCTCGACCAGAAGACCGACAGTGGCTTCAACCAAGGCTGTCTTGGTAGCAGCAGCCCGATCAGTCTGCTTTCGTTTACGTTCGACGATGGGGCTGAATATACCAGTACCAGTCAACTGACTGGTAAGGGTCGGGGGCCCGAACGGATGTCAGGGAGACCCGGGTGGACTCCAGCCGTTTGCGTAGCAATGTGCATCGCCTGGACTGGGCGTGATGAGCTCACAGCTCTCTATGGTTCCGTTGGCCAGGAAGGTGACCGCGTGCCTGATTCCGTCCGGAGAGCGACGCGGATGTTCGTGCGGGTCACCTCCGAATCCCCACTCCGTTCTCGGCGGAACATTCTCGTCGGGGGGTGTAGCAACGCCCTGGCCGTCAAGGCCACTCCAGCTCGGCGGACCACTGTCGTAGTAGACGAGCATGCTTTGGTCCGTCACCGGGAACGCGGTTGAGAGATCAAGACCGCTGAACGGATCGTCCTCCCAATGGCGCCCTGGATTCAGTGCCGGGCTGTAAATACTGGCCCCGATCGTACGCGCCTCAACTTCAGCAGTGATGTTGGCGACCTGATGGTCCCCGAAGGCAACCCGCAGCATCACCTGATGTGGCGGCGTGTTGGGAAGGGGATCCTCGGTCATCGCCTGCGCGTATCCGTTGGGCTCGCCACGATCCCACAGGAGCTGCATCAGCGCAAGGATCAATGGGCGTTCGCGAAAGTTCGGGTAGTACTTGTAGAGCCCGAAGGCGTTGTTCTTGAAGTACGTGTCTGAGTCAACCGAACGCCTGAGAAGGGTTGAGTAGTTCATTCCCGGAACGCCGAGCACGCCGTAGTCGGCGTCCGGCGTCAGTGCCATGAGGGAACCGCCCATGATGCCTCCCTGGCTTATGCCCATGTACTGGAGACGGGTCAGATCTCCCTGTGAGGTGTCGATTGCTGACTCGAGGTCATCGCCGGGACCCTCCTCCTGATCGAGCTGGAAGGCAGGGTCAGATGAGAATCCGTCCTGGTGGATCATCGCGCGACCGATCAGCATGAAGTTGACAAAGCCCTGCTGCATGCGATCGACGGCCTTGTTGAAGTTGGAGACATCCTTGAGCGACTCGACGACACTGAGAAGGTCGCTTGACGAGAAGCCGTCCCAGTTGGCTCCGCACCAGACGCTGCCGGCCTCGCGGCCCACGTTTACCGGCCCAGCGGACGTGATCTGCTTGTAGTCGCCGAGAAGTCCGTGACCGTAAATGCCGGCCGCACCCGGACTGACCGGGCTACCCTCTCCCCCCGGCTGAACCGTCTCAGGGATGAAGCATCGAAAAGGAACATCCATGGTAAACGCGGGGTCAAAGTCGACGCCGCCAGCGGGATCAAAATCAAAGACAGCCCCTGGGCTACATCCATTTCTGTTCAGGTAACAGGGGACTCCGGTGAGTTTGCCTTCAATCATCCGGATGTAGTCGGCTCCTGCGCCGGGCTTGGTCGCCCCGCCGCCGCACTCCGGACCCCCGTCGATCTTGTCGCGATCGCAGTAACCGAGAATCGTGAAGGCCGGGCTGTCACCGTCGATCCGGCGGTCGGCCAGATTCGTATCTTCAAGGCGGGAGAAAGCGTCGTCTCGGATCTGCAGCGCGCGACCAGTGATGCTCTCCTCGCTGGCCACTGTGAAGTCCCAGGCCATGTAGAGGCTCTTCCGGTCAATTCCACCCATTGACCCCAGGTCGGAGATCAAGGAGTTCATGTGCTGACGGCGCGCCTCGACAACGGCCTGTCGGGTCCTGAGGCGGTCCCGGTAAACGCGGAAGCCCAGCGGCGAAGCGATCGGTCGGTTGCCCGCGTCCTTCAGGTTGCGGAATGCAACGATGTAGCGGTGGCCGTACTTGAAGTTTTCGGCGGGTCTCACAATCAGGTTTACCTCACCGGTATTCCCCGGATTGCTGTTGATCCCACCAGAACCACTGTCGGAAGGATCGATGGTGGTCGGGTTGGAGTCGAGCTCTGCCCAGATGGGGTGGCGCTCGCCGGTCTCGGCATCGATAACCACCACGGCCTGATCGGGGTCGGCGTAGGCACCGGTATCCGAGATTGGAACCAGATCGCTGTTCTCGAAGGCCTGCGGAGTTTCGAGTCCCGGAATCCGCAAAACGATGGTGTTGCCAGGGCTGAACCCATCAGCACGATTGATGTCAGTCACCGCAATGTTCTTGTCCAGAATGTTCTTCGGGGTTGACTGAAGCTTGATGTCGAGCCGTCTGCCAGTGACAGTCGCATCGTCCAGGCGAGTGAAGTAATCGTTGGCGAACGGATACAGGCAGACGCTGGGATCGAGAAAATCACAACGGTCGGGATTAGCCCCCAGGGGCACAGTCACAAAGCAGCCCGAAGCAAGCGGTGTCAGCCTGCGCTCCCCCGCTGCCGAGAGCCTGCCTCCGCTCGTCCTCAGTGACGCGGCCACCGAAACACTGAGCGGTCCGCATCTGGACAGAACGGTCCTTCCCCTGGCTGTGAGGCCGAGGACGATCAACTTGCTCCCGAAAGGAGCAAGTCGCACCGACCGGGTGCGAACAAGGCCTGACGTGCGGCCGGAGCCAGAGACTACGACCTTCCCCGACGCTCCGGGGTTGACTACGCGAACCGCAAGACCGGACTCCAGGAGGGCCCCTTGGCTGCCAGTGACGATTGATGCACTCAGGGCTCTGCCGTTCGGCGCTGCGTTGGCATGAGGCGAAAGCAAACAGAAAAGGGTGATAGCCAGAAGAACCGCTGTTCCGAGCGTGGACTTCCTGAAAAATGCTGACTGCACGGCCGAACTGTTCACTTTCCCCGCCCCTTCAATCTCAGTTTCACAAAAAGTCTCTTCCCAAGAGACGATCTGACTCTATCACCGGATCCAGCGGAGTTGAGCGCACCCGCACCAGTTACATACACCTCCCCGTCTGACTGAATGTGAGATTGTTGCCGGTGGTGAAGGTGCCTGAATCGATAAGCCGCTCTCGTGGGCCCCGTCAGATGCTGGTTCATGGTCTGGTGGTGGTGCTGATCGATGCCGTTGCCTTGCTGCTGCTGGCCGCCGTCTTGCCCGGCTTCAGAGTGGACGGCGTACTGGCTGCTCTTGCGACCGGGGTCCTGCTCGGGCTGATCAATGCTTTCGTCTGGCCCCTGCTTTCCCGCTTCACGCTCCGCATAACCGTTCTGACATTGGGCCTTTTCGGGCTGGTCGTCAACGGACTCATCGTGGCGGCAGCAATGCTCGCAATGCCGTGGCTTCAGATTGACGGCCTGGCCGAAGCGCTGGCGATTACCTTCATCCTGGCCACACTGACCTCATTGATCTCAGCCCTGCTGGCTATCGATGAGGACAGCACCTGGTACCTGAATGTGGTTCAAAACCAGGCTCGAGTGCGGGGACACAGGATCGAAACCGAGACTCCGGGAATCATCTTTCTGGAGATCGACGGGCTGGCCCATGATGTGTTGAGGAGGGCGCTCGCCAATGGCAGTGCTCCGACGATGGCGGGACTGTTGAGGGGTGGCGACTTCACGCTTGACCAGTGGGAAACTGACTGGTCGTCGCAGACCGGCGCCTGCCAGGCCGGCATCCTCCACGGAGACAACCACGACATGCCCGCGTTCCGGTGGTGGGAAAAGGACCGCAACCGGGCGATTGTGACAAATCACCCACGCGATGCTGCCGAGATCGAGCGTCGCCGCTCCAATGGCGACGGTCTGCTCGCCGATGACGGCGCGAGTCGCGCAAACATCCTCTCGGGTGACGCGCCCCACTCCCAGTTGACCATGAGCACCGTCCTTGAACACCGCAAGGGAATCGGCCGGGACTATGCCGCCTATTTCGCAAGGCCGTACGCAGTTGTCAAGACTGCTGCCTTCTCCATAATCGAGATCTTCAGGGAGCGTGCTTCAGCGATCCGGCAGGAACGGCAGGACATCCGCCCCAGAATCAAGCGGAACTGGAGCTACGCCGTCATGAGGGCATGGGCCACGGTGGTCCAGCTCGACCTGCAGGTCGCTGCCGTCGTCGGCGACATGCTCGCCGGCCGACCGGCCATCTACACAACGTTTCTGGCCTACGACGAGGTCGCCCACCACTCGGGCATTGAGAGAGCCGAGAGCCTTCAGGCCCTGAGCAAGGTGGACAGACAGATCAGGCGGATCATGAGCATCGCCGATCTTGCACCACGGCCATATCGTTTCGTCATCCTTTCGGATCACGGTCAATCACAGGGGATCACGTTCCTCGACCGCTATGACCAGACCCTGGAAGACCTTGTCAGCCAGCTCTGCCACGGAGCTGAGGTTGCAGATGTCGCTGGAGGCGAGGACGATGCCCGGGCTTACCTCAACGCTTCACTTGCCGAATCCGACGTTGACTCGGCTGCCGCGACAGCACTGATCCGGGCTGGCAGGAGCGGAGAGCCGGACGGGCACGACCTTGAGGATGAGAAATCATCCGCCGGTACCGAAATTGAACAGAGCCAGCTCCCCGAGCTCTCCGTCATGGCTTCGGGCTGCCTTGGACTTGTCAGCTTCCCGCGGGAGCCGGGGAGGCTCACCTACGAGCGGATCGGAGAGCTATACCCGGACCTGATTCCCGGCCTGGTCCAGCATCCTGGAATCGGCTTTCTGCTCGTTCGCTCAAGCCGGGACGGTGCCCTCGCGATCGGTTCCTCGGGAACCAACTTCCTCGACCGTCGCAGGGTTGATGGAGAGGATCCTCTGTCAGCGTTCGGACCGAACACGGCCGACCATGTGCGCAGGACCGATGGCTTTCCTCACTGCCCCGACATCGTCCTGAACAGCACCTACTGGGCCGACCTTGACGAGGTGGCGGCTTTTGAGGAACTCGTCGGCTCCCACGGGGGCCTCGGCGGAGCACAGTCCCACCCCTTCGTACTCCATCCGGTGGACCTGGAGTGGCCGGAGGAGCCTGTGATCGGCGCTGAGTCCGTCTATCACGTCTTCAAGGGCTGGCAGGCCGGAATCGCTGGCGTCAGTTCTCCGGCTCGCGCGCAGGCCTGAAAGCGGTGGACTCACCCGGGGCCAGCACGCGGACTTCGGTTTCCGGGGAGTAATCAACAACGCGTCTGGCAAAATCGTGAGGCGGCCGTTCGAGGTGATGTCTTCCCCAGCGGGCGAAACCAAGGGGAAACAGAGTGCCCCAGTGGATTGGCACCACGAGGCGAGGTTTCAGCAGGCCGGTGGCGCGGGCCGCCGTTTCGGGGTCCATATGACCCGGTCCGAGTGTGTGTCCCCAGCCCCATACGGGAAGAAGGGCGAGATCAAGATCCGGCAGGTGGATCGTCATTTCATCGAAGATGTCCGTGTCACCGGCGAAGTAGACCCGGTGCGTCCCTTCGATGAGAAAGCCGACCGCCTCGCCCTTGCTTCCAAATGGCCATCGGCGACCATCGTGCTCGGCGGGAACTGCGGTTACTCTGACCGGCCCGACTGCAGCTGATTGCCCCACCGCGAGCTCCTCCACCTGAGTGAAGCCCTTCCTTCTGAGGAAATGGCCTGAACCCGGCGACACAACCAGACGGATTTCTCTCCCGAGGCGCCTGAGCGAGGGAAGGTCAAGGTGGTCGAAGTGGAGATGGGACACCAGGACTGCATCGGGTTTGCGGGCAGCGAAGAGGTCCTCCGACTCAATCTGTCGGCGCAGGTGAGCGACCCGTGGTCTGAGAACCGGGTCTGTCAGCAAGCGGATGCCGTCAAGGTCGATGACAGTGCTGGCGTGCCCGACGAAGGTCAGAAGGTCACCTCTGTCCGGGGTTACTGGCAACGGGAATGTCTCGGGAATATGGTTAGCGTCCGATGAAGCGTGACCAGCCGCTCAAGACCAACTATGCAGGAGCGATCTACGGGACGATTCTCTCGATGGCCGTGATCTCGACCGCGAGCAGTGATCCCAGCCTCGGCGCAGTCGCAATCGCTGCCTGGGCAGTTGCCACCGCCTTCGTTTTCTTTCTCGCACATGTCTACGCATCGATCGTAGCCAGAGGTTTCGCCCGACCCGCAAACGCCTTCAATCTCCTCCGGGAGGAGTCGCGGTATGAGTGGCCGATGGTTCAGGGTGCCGTACTCCCGGCAGCCGTAATGATGCTGGCCCCGTTGGGCCTGGTCGCGGATGATCGCGCTTCATACCTGGCGGTCTGGACAGGTGTCGTGATGCTCTTCGGGGCCGGACTGGTGGTCGGAAACGAAGGGGGCCTTGGCTGGGGGCGCAGCCTGCTCATAGGTTCGATAAACGCGATCATCGGTCTGATGATCGTAGCCCTCAAGATCTTCGTGCACTGAGCCCGGACCCGCCCGAGGGGCTCAGGCCCGACTCGCACGCGAACTTGAGTATCTGGCGTAAGAGCCGAGATCCACGAAGAAGGCCAGAACCACGATGAACCACTCGAATCCGGCCACTCCGGGAGTGATCTGCCACATGACTATGTAAGCAAGCGTCGTCCACGGCAACAGAAAGAAGCCGAGAACCGGCAAAACCCAGCCATTGAGGGCGTCGCCCACCCAGTCGGTGAAAACCAGCGTGACGAACAACGCCAGCCGGGGCGATATCAGCGCGAACAGAACAAGGAAGCAGCCCATTTTGGAGAAACTACAGGGGGCCAGACCCTCTGTAGGTCAGTCTCCCATGCCGATTTTGGATTCTTCCCAGCGGACCGTAACCGCGTAGAGAACGATCAGGTTGAAAGCGATGAAGAGAAGTGAGAGAAAGGGCTGGGCGGTGAGGGTGAGCAGATTGGTAGTGGCATGCAATGCGCAGATCAGGATTGTTACTACCCTGGCCCACTCGCGACCCTGAATAAGTGCGAACCCGGCCCAGGCCTTGATGACGCCGATTACGATCCAGAAGATTCCCAGCGCGGTGCCGCTGAGGAGAAAGATCTCGCCGTTTGCGGTTCCCATCCCGAAGTACTCGTCGTCGAAGGTAGCGGCCAGACCGGCAATGACGCTGAAGACGCCACCCAGCATCATCATGATGGCTGCGAACGCCACCCATGTCGCCCATGTTGAAGCCTTTACCTTGTTGCTCGAGTCCGTCTGGCTCACTTCAGTCTCCCTTGGGTTTGGCCGTTTGGCGGGTGTAAATGTGGTCTGACAAAGTTATCCATTAGTTCGGCGACGGGACCTGCTCGCCTTCATGTCGGCATCGGTGACACGCATCTGAACGAAATGTGGCAGGTTGCACTTTCTATCGTCTCGGGGATCCGCGCCGCCGGCCTGTACCTGCTGCAGTAGTTCTCGGCGCAGAGAAACGAGCCGCCCTTGAGCACCTTCCTCGGTATTCCGGTCGCCGGATCCCGGCTCGCGTCGACGCCTGGGATCTGGGGGTCCCGGGGGGCGCAGCAGGCCTTGCTCGAATCGGCGTGCCCCTCTTCGAACCATGTGCGGGTCCACTCCCAGGTATTTCCGGTCATCTCGAACAGATTGAAGCCGTTGGCGCCGAAGCTCCGCACCGGAACTGTTCCCGGCTGGCGGGGACCATCGGTCTTCGGGCGGTACTCCCAGGGGAATCTGCCGATCCAGCGATTCATGCGCTCATCGCCTCCGGGAGCAAGTTCGCTACCCCAGGCAAACTCGGCATCCTCGATTCCACCGCGGGCGGCCCGTTCCCACTGGGCCTCCGTCGGAAGACTCTTTCCAGCCCAGCGGGCGTAGGCGTCGGCATCCTGAAAACAGACCTGCGTAACCGGGTGGTCCTCCCTGCCCTGAAGATCGCTTCCCGGTCCCCAGGGCTCTCGCCAGCAGGCGCCGGGGGTCCACGCCCACCAGAGCATCGGATTGGAGAGATCAACGGGGCCGGATGGCTGGTTGAAGGTGATCGAACCCGGAACCAGGAGGGCGGGATCAGCTCCCGGGTACATGGCGGGATCGGGCGCCTTTTCCGCAACGGTCACGTAACCGGTGGCATCCACGAAGGCTGCAAACTCCCGGTTTGTTACGGCAGTCGGATCCATCCAGAAACCCTCGACAGTCGCTGCTGTAGCCGGCTTTTCCTCCGGGTAGTTGTAATCGCTTCCCATGCGGAAGGTGCCGCCCGGTATCCACTCCATTCCGGGCGATGGTGGATCGGTGGTGACGGAACTCATTCCTTCAGGCTAGCCGGAGGCGCCGTTGAGGCCCCGCGCGGCGAGAAATTTCGCTATCTCCCGCGAAAGCCTGCCTCCCTGCCAGGAGAGCGGCGACTCGCCCGGCCCTTCCGTCACGAGTATTGCGTCGGGCAGCGCCGCCGCGTACTCCTCAGCTACCGCGAATGGGTGTCCAGGGTCAGCCGCATCACCGCTGCCGACCACCAGAGCGGGAACCTCAAGAGACTGCAGGTCGGTGATGTTTGCGAAGGGCATGGACCGTGGTACCTGACGCAGAGCGTCGGCTACCGCTGCGGGATGGACATGGAGCTCAGCCCGTTCACGCGCCAGTCGCTGGACCGTCTCCCGGTACCCGGCCACCTCGATGCCCTCCGCTGCCGCCCGACCGAACGCGGCCGGTCCCCCGGTCTCCAACGCATCGGCCCGCGAATCCCAGCGGGACAGGTCCGGGTCAGACGGAGTTGCACCGGAGTAGACGGGGCCAATCAGGATCAGGGCGGAGACGGCACCCGGATTGCGCAATGCGTAGGTCAGTGAGGTGTGGCAGCCCATTGAGTGCCCCCCGACCACCAGGGGCCCCGCCCCTTTCCTGGCCTCGATCACACGCTCGAGATCATCTGCCAGATGCCCGTAGCCGTAGCCGTCAACCGCAGGATCTGATTCACCGTGACCGCGAGCATCATAAGTATGGATGCGGTAGCCGCACCTCGGAAGAACCTTGGATCCGTGAAGGACATAACGGCGGGTGGCGCTCAGGCCGTGGCAAAGCACGATGTCCGGACCCACACCGGTCGACTCACCTCGCAGGGATGGTTCGCCGGAAACCTCGAACGCAACGGGCTCCAGGGTCTCCAACCGGTTCAGCCCCTGACCAGAGTGGCCTTCTCGATCACCACTGCTCGTGTTGGCTGCTCGCTTGGACCGCCAAGGCTGCCGATCTTCTCGGCGATCTCGAAGCCCTCCGAAACCTTGCCGACCAGCGCATACTCAGGCGGGAGTGAGGCTCCCCCCGAGCCTGTGACCACGAAGAACTGGCTTCCCGATGTTCCAGGTGCTTCGTCACCCGACTTGGCCATCGCGACGATGCCAGGCGCATATTCAAGATCTGCTGGTGGCCGCTCAACGGTCTTGAAGCCTGGCCCGCCGGAACCATCCCCCTTGGGATCCCCGCCCTGGATTACGAAGTCCGGGACGATCCGGTGAAACCCGAGGCCATCGTAGAAGCCTTCCTCTGTGAGGTACGCAAAGGCATTGGCCGTTTCGGGCGCAGCGTCAGTATCAAGCTGGATCGTGAAACTTCCTTCACTGGTTTCCATCACCACCGAAGCTGCTTCACCCTGAGACAGAACCTGTCCGGGGGGATCCAAATTGCCTTCCTTGACCTCCGCGGTCACGGGTGGGCTGGACTCGCCTCCCGACAGCAGCACCACGGCTACGATCACGGCGAGGACTGCCCCGGTGACACCTACAGTTGCCCATTTCGCTCGGTCGTTCATGAGAGAGAAGGCTAAATCATGCTGAAGGGGTTGGGCAGCCCGCCACTACACACTGGACGCCGTCAGTTGAGAAGATCAGCGGGTGAACGACATCCCGTCCACACCCGATCGCCGGACAGTCCTCACCGGCAAGGCGATTTCCGCTGTCATCGCTCACGCTCCGCGACTGTGGCCGACCATCCGCCGGCCGGTGATGTCATTTTTTGACCGAGCAGCAGCAGGATGGGACGGCAGGACCGGTGCCGGCTCGGTCCAGCACCTTGCGCCATTGGCGACAGCAGTTCTCGCTGTTGGCAAGGAGCCGGAACGAGTTCTCGACATCGGATGCGGCACTGGTGCAGCGACCCTGTTTCTGGCACGGGAGTTTCCCCACGCCCGAATTCGTGGTGTTGACCTGTCGACTCAGATGATCAGCCAGGCCAGCTCGAAGACCGGACTGGACCCGGAGGCGAGAGTTGCATTCCGTCAGGGGGACGCGTCAGACCTGCCGTGGCCGGACCGGAGCTTTGATCTGGTGACACTGGTCAACATGCCTCTCTTTTTCAGAGAGATAGACCGCGTGCTGAGGCCCGATGGAACCGTAATCGTGGTCGCAACCCTCGGGGACAGGACGCCTTTCTCCACCCCCTCCGCGACGATTGAGCGGAAGTTCGACCGGTTGGGTATCTCCGTTGCCAGCATTGGTGCGGCCGGAGACGGGAGCTGGTACGCCGGCATCAAGTCAGGGGGAAATCTGTGAGAGGGCCAGAAGGGGTCTCTTACGTGCTGATCGTGAACCCGGTCTCAGGGGGTGGCAGGACTCTTCAGATTCTGCCTGCAGTCGAAAAAGCATTCGACCTGCGAAGGATGGTGATGCGCGTCGAGCGAACCAGATCTCTCCAGCACGGGATAGACCTTGCCCTGGACGCTGTTGATGGTGGTGAGGTGCCGGTACTGCTCAGTGGTGACGGGTTGATCGGGGCCATAGGAGGCGCGATGGCTGGCGGCGATGTCCCCCTCGGAATTATCCCGGGCGGTCGCGGGAATGACCTGGCTCGAGGCCTTGGCATTCCGGCTGACCCCGATCTGGCCGTCGAGGCCGTGGCTGCCGGTCATACGGTCCATATTGATGTCGGTGAAGCTAACGGGGAACGCTTTCTCGGAATCGCTTCGGTCGGCTTTGACTCCGATGCGAACAGGATTGCGAACGCGTCGCGACTGAACGGCCGCCTCGTTTACGCATGGGCTGCATTCAAAGCGTTGGCAGGCTGGAAGTCACAGCGGTTTTCTCTCAATGAGGCCGGTGTCCAAACGAGGTTTACCGGGTACACCGTCGCCGTTGCCAATAACGGTTTCTATGGCGCCGGGATGAATCTGGCTCCCGACGCTGACCCTTCCGACGGCCAGCTCGACGTGATCACAATCGGAGATGTCAATCGTCTTCGCTTTCTCCTCTACCTTCCGAGAGTCTTCAGGGGCAGTCATGTGAACGGCAAGGAGGTCAAGGCCTGGCGTACCACCGGTATCGAGATTCGCGCCAGTCGACCCATGACCGTCTACGCCGACGGCGACCCTCTCACCGAACTGCCCGCCAGGGTGCGAATCCTGCCCGGAGCCCTGCCGGTGCTGGTTCCAGGGGGTGGCGCGTGATCCGCACCAAAGCTGCCCTTGCCAGAGGGGTTGGCCGGATCAGTCGTCTGACCGGACGGGGCGGTGGCACAACCCTTCCGGGAAGGATGCTGCTGAAGCTTGACCCGAACGCGATAGAGAAACTGGGTGGGTCGTTCGAACGCGGATGCACGCTCGTGAGCGGGACCAACGGCAAGACGACGACTGCCTCGATGCTGGCCACGATTCTGAAGGCGGCTGGCCGCGACCCGGTGCACAACCGGGCAGGCTCGAACATGACCTGGGGAGTCGCCACAGCCCTGCTTGAGCAGAAG
>CAIZLN010000068.1 GCA_903933815.1 uncultured Solirubrobacterales bacterium | reverse complement strand
TGTGTCCGAACTCATTCACACCTGTTACCGCGTCCGCGATGTGGAGAAGTCGGTCGCCTTTTACGAACAGCTCGGAATGAAGGAAATGCGCCGGATGCCGATACGTGATGAGGCAATCAATGTCTTCATGGGCTTTGAGGGTGATGGTCCCCGGTTGGAGCTGACCTTCAACTTCGACCGGGACCAGCCGTACGAGATCGGCACCGGATACGGCCACATCGCGATCACGGTGGGGAACATGAAAGAAGCCCTGGAGCGACTGGCGAAGATGGGAATCGAGCCGGAAAGACCGCCGTACTCGGTCCGCGCCGGTGGGTCCCTGCTCTGCTTCGTACGTGATCCGGACGGCTACCGCGTCGAGTTGATCGAGTCGAGCCCGGACTGATCGCCGGAAGAGGAGCGAGGTCCGAAGGTGGTCCGGTGAACCCGCTCAGGGGTTGCTGGATACGACCCGCAGAGTTGTCAGCTCGCGGTCGGCGGCGCCACGCACGTAACCACCATGGTCGATCGAGTCGGTAATGAAGTCGAGCGTTTCCCGCGTGAGGATCTCTCCCGGCAGGACGTTCGGGATCCCGGGTGGATAGGTAGCGAGCGGCTCGGCTGAGATGCGCCCTTCGGCATCCCGGAAAGCGACGACGTCGTGACTTGCCAGGAAGGCGTCGCGTGGTGTCATTTCGGTCGGCCCCCATGGCGGAGGCAGGGCGAATTCCGGTTTGCTCTCCGGCGGGGTGGCTTCAAGGCGTGCGAGAGCTGCCAGCAGGCCGTCGACCAGACGCCTGGCCCTCGCCGCGGTCCCGGTGCTCATTCCGAACACCGCCACGGCGACAGTGTCCGAGGCCAGTTCGAGGTTCACATTGGCCATCTCCCGGGCCAGGTGCGCGATGCGGTACCCGGTTGAACCGGTCCCCCTCACGTCGATAGTCAGGCGGAGGGGATCCCAGTCTGCGACGCTCTCATTCTCGAGCAGGCTGTGGTCAAGGACATCTATTCCGTCGATCCTGCGCAGCTCATCCCGAGTCTCAGACAGGACCTCGATCGTCTCACCAAGCATTTGCTCACCGTGGATTGCTGCCTGCCGGCGGGCAGCATCGAGTGACCCGCAAAGCAGTGAGTTCGGGCTGGTGGACTCGGTCATGCTGATGCATCGATCGATTATTTCGGCCTCGAAGCGGCTGTTTCGGCCGAGGTGCAGCATCGCCGACTGGGTCAGGCTGCCGACGATCTTGTGGGTCGAGGAGATGACCAGATCGGCACCGGAATCAAGTGCGTCCCGCGGGAGGCCGGGATGGAAGTGGAGATGGGCCCCCCAGGCTTCGTCGACGACGAGCGGGACGCCACGGGAATGTGCGACCCGGGCAAGGGAGGCCACGTCTGCGGCGGCTCCGAAGTACGTAGGGGAGACGATTACCGCGGCTGAGGCATTCGGGCACCGGTCAAGGGCCTCGGCCAGTACATCGGGTGTAAGGCAGTGAGCGACTCCCAGGTCGGGGTCGACTTCCGGTGCGGCAAAGGTCGGCTTCAGACCAGCCATGATCATCCCGTCAACTACCGAGGAATGGACGTTTCGCTGGATCACGATCTCGGGCCCCCGGTGAGCCACCGCCAGGCACATCGCCTGATTTCCCTGGGAAGCGCCGTTGATCAGGAACCAGGTTCGCTCCGCTCCCCAGGCATCGGCTGCGAGTTGCTGCGCCTCCTGAAACGGATTCGGCCGGCCGACGTCGATTCCCTCGATCAGAGCGGGGATGTCATTGGTCAGACCTGTCTGCCCGACCAGCAGGTGGAGAGCTTCATCTGCGCCGATTCCACCCTGGTGGCCCGGAACGTTGAACCGACCGGGGTCGCTTTGGGCAAACTCGAGCAGGGCGTCAACGTACGGAGTCTGGTCCTGGTTGAGCACGAGTTCAGTGTATTGCCGAACGTCCGGCGTGCCGTCTGGCCCGGAGACGGCCCAGCCGGGAAAGGGGCTTCGACCCCGGCTGGCTCAGCCGTACGGGTACCACCAGTCCTTGACCTCGATCACTGAATCCATGTGGACGTGCTTGGCTTCGCGAAAAGCATCGAGACCCTCGGTCCCCAGTTCGCGGCCTATCCCCGAGTTCTTGAAGCCACCGAAGGGACCGGCATCGTTGTCGGTGAGAGGGTCGTTGATCCAGACCGAGCCGGCCCGGACCTCCTTGAGGCAGCGGATTGCCGTCCTCAGGTCCCGGGTGTAGATGTTGGCGCCGAGACCGAAGTCAAGCGAGTTGGCCTTTTCGATCGCCTCATCAAGGGATCTGACCGGAACAATCGGCGCGACCGGTCCAAACGTTTCTTCAGTCATCAGGTCGGAGTCTTCGGGAACGCCGGTCAGCACGCACGGCTCGAGGTAGTGCCCACGTTCCATCCCGGCATTGCCCCCGCCAACCAGCAGTTCTGCCCCCGCCTCGACCGCTGCCTCGACCTGTGCAAGTGCCTTGCCACGCTGGACGGCCGAGACCATCGGGCCGACATCAGTCACCGGGTCGAGCGGATCCCCGACGATCAGGGACTTCGTGTGTGCGACGAAGGCGGCAACGTAATCGTCGTATACGTCCTCCATGACGTAGAAGCGCTCCGACGAAGTGCAGACCTGTCCTGCGTTGAGGAAGGCCGCCCAGGCCCCACCGCGGGCTGCTACTTCGATGCCTTCCGGCCCGATGTCCGAGCAGACGATGAACGGGTCCTTGCCGCCCATCTCCAGATTTACCCGTGCGTTCCGCGAAGCGCAGGCAACCCCTACCTTTCGTCCCGTCCCTACCGATCCGGTGAAAGCGACGCAGTCGATGCCGCTGTGGTTGCTGATCGCGGCGCCGGTTTCCCCGGCACCGGCGACAAGGTTGACCGTGCCGGCCGGTAGCTCCGCGAACACGTCAGCCAGGGCGAGGGTGGAGAGCGGAGTGAGCTCTGACGGCTTGCAGACTGCCGTGTTGCCTGCGGCCAAGGCCGGCGCAAGCTTCCAGCAGAGCAGCAGCAGGGGGAAGTTCCAGGGGACTATGCAGCCGACCACGCCGTGGGGCTCCTTGACCACCACTGCGAACTGGGTGGACTCGATCGGCGGGATCACCCGCCCGATTTCAGATCGCGCGACTTCGGCGTAGTAATCGAAGCAGGCGGCACACCATTCGACCTCGTCAGCCGACTCGGTAAGCGGCCGGCCGATCTCGGTGGTCATGATCGCTGCCAGCTCCTCTGCCCGCTCACGCAGGGCGGTCGCGACGCCCTTCAGCAGCGGAGTACGGTCAACCCCTGGCATCGCGGCCCACTCGCGGGAAGCAACGCGGGCAGCTTCCACCGCCATGTCGAGCTGGGCGGCAGAGGCGGATCCGACGGTTGCGACCGTCTCCTCGGTGGCCGGGTTTTCGACCGCCAGCCCGGCGCCTTCGCCGTTCACCATTTTTCCGCCAATCAGCATCTTCGTCTCGTATCCCATGCTGGGAAAATAGTGAAACCGTCCAGGAAGGCCAAGCCCAGGAAGGCCAAACCTGAAAACTTCCAGCCTGTCTGGGCCTCACCGGAGAGGGCCGGGTGCCGTCCCGGCCTGAGGTCAGATCGGGACGGAGACGGTGGCTTTGTTGTCATCGTCGGCACGCCGGTCGGCCATCTTCTCGGCCCGGCGCTGCTGGATGATGACAAAGGTCATTGCGATAACCGTGACGGCGAAGAGCATTGTTGCGATCACGTTGACCTGAACAGGAATGCCGCGCTGATTGGCGCCGAAGATGTAGAGCGGGAAGGTGACGTTCGAGCCTGCGTTGAAGTTCGAGATAACAAAGTCATCGACCGACAGTGCGAAAGTCAGCATCAGGGCTCCGGCGATGCCAGGCACAAGCAGGGGCAATGTGACCTTGAAGAAAGTGGTCAGGGGTGAGGCACCGAGGTCGGCCGAAGCCTCTTCGAGCCTTCGGTCGAACCCGATCAGACGGGATCTCACGACGATCACGGCGAAGCTGATCGAAAACATGATGTGGGCGATCAGAAGAGTGGTGAATCCGAGGTTTATTCCGTAGATCAGGAACATCGAGAGCAGAGATGCACCGATCACGACCTCAGGGGTTGCGATCGGGATCACGATCAGCAGGTTGGCAGCCTTGCGGCCGAGGAACTCGTAACGGACCAGGGCCAGCGCGATCAGGGTCCCGAGCAGGGTTGCCCCGAGGGATGTGAAGAACGCGAGGCGGATGCTCAGCAGCAGGGAGTTGTTGATCTCCTCGTTGTCGAAGGCCCCCGTCCAGTAATCGGTGGTGAATCCGACCCACTCGAAGTTGAACCTGCCGGTCGGGTCGTTGAACGAAAATATCGCGATCACCGCTATCGGGGCAAGCATGTAGACCAGCACGAGAATGCCGAGATAGAGAACCGCGTTATCCCGGAATCGGGCCCAGATGTTCATCCTCTACCGAGCCTCTTCGTCGTCGCCCATGAGGGCCTCGGTCCCGGCAAACCTGATGTAGAGGAGAACGGCGACAAGGATGATCAACAGAAGCGTGAACGAGAGCGCTGCCGCCGTCGGATAGTCGTTGACCACCAGGTACTGGGCCTGGATCACGTTTCCAATCATCGACTGGTTGGTCCCGCCGAGGAAGGTTGCGTTTACGTAGTCCCCGGCAGCCGGGATGAAAGTCAGGAGGACGCCGGCGACGATCCCGGGGGCGGTCAGCGGGAGGGTTACCTTGAGGAAAGTCTGCCTGGAGGAGGCGTAGAGGTCCTTGCTGGCCTCCAGCAGTCTCAGATCCAGCCGTTCCAGGGAGGCATAGAGAGGCAGGACCATGAACGGCAGGAAGTTGTAGGTCAACCCGGCTATCACCGCTCCGGCGGTCGCCAGAACCCGGCCATCCTCCGGGACGATGTGAAGGAACTTGAGGACATCGACCACCGGACTGCTGTCCTCCAGGATCGTCTTCCAGGCGATCGTCCTGATCAGGTAGGTGGTGAAAAATGGCGCGATCACCGCGAACAGCATCAGGTTCTGCCAGCGACCCGCCTTGAATGCGATCGCGTAGGCCAGCGGATAGCCGAGCAGAAGGCAGAGAACCGTCGCGATTCCGGCGTACAGAAAGGCTCTGCCGAACTGGGTCGAGTAGTTGGAGATCGCGTTCGTGTAGTTCTCGAAGGCCCAGGTCAACTGGAAGCCATCAATGAGGTCCCCGGTCTTCAGGGAAAGCTCGCCCATGAAGTACATGGGAACGACGAAAAACAGGGTCAGCCAGAGCAGACCCGGTGCAAGAAGGGCGTAGGGGACCAGGCGCTGGCGAAGCGTTTTCAAGCGGATGCTTTCTCTGCTTGAGTCAACGCTTCGCCAGTTCCCGTCCGTGACCCCCTGGGGTCTAGCCCTTTGTCACTGCGACCCAGGCGTTTTCGACCTCGCGCTTCGCGGCTTCGTCGCCGGGTGGCGATACCTGGTTTGTGCAGTCGGCAAGGAACTCCTCGGAGGGGAAGATCAAGTCGCTGTTGGCAAGCGCCGGATCTTCCTTTGCGAGGATTTCCTTCACGCCCGAGACCGGGCTGATGTAGTTCACGTACTCCACGATCTGGGCCTGGTTTTCGGGCTCGTAGACGTAGTTCATGAACTCATAGGCAGCTGGTGAGTTCGGCGCACCGATCGGAATCGACATGTTGTCGGACCAGATCATGCAGCCCTGTTCGGGCTGGATGTACTCGATGTTCTCGTTGTCGGCCTGGGCCTGGACCGCGTCACCGGACCAGCCGACCGCAGCGACCACGTCGCCCTTGGCGAGATCCTGGACGTAGTCGTTGCCGGTGAATCGTCTGATCTGACCGTCGTTCTTGGCCTGCTTGATCTTGTCGATCGCATCGAGCCATTCCTGGGTTGATGCGTTGATCGGGTCGACGCCGTCAGCCTTCATGACCAGCGGGACGGTGTCGCGCAGCTCGTCAAGCATCGTGATCTTGCCCTTGTACTTCGGGTCGAACAGGTCGTTGATCGACTTGATCTCCGGTGCAAGGTCAGTCCTTACCACGAGGCCCGTCATTCCCGACTGCCACGGTATTGAGTAGGTCCGGCCCGGGTCGAAGGCAGGATCCTGAAGACTCGGGATCAGGTTGTTGAAGACCGGCTTGAGTGCGTCCGGATCGAGTTTCTGAAGGTAGCCGAGGTCCCACATCCTCTCTGACATCCAGTCAGTGACGGTCAGGATGCTTCGTCCACCCGAGTCGCCGTTGGCGAGCAGCGGCTGGACCTTGCCGAAAAAGTCCGTGTTCGAGTTGACGTCTTCGGTGTAGTTGACCTTGATCCCGGATTCCTTTTCGAAGTCCGAGATTGTCTTCTCGTCGATGTAGAGCGGCCAGTTCGAGATGTTCAGGGTTCCGGACGCATCGCCGGCAGCTGCCGTCGGGACATCGGACGAATCAGTTCCCTCCGAGATGCCTCCACCGCCGCAGGCTGCGATCACCAGTGATGCCGCCAGGCCGGCCACTGAAAGCAGGGCCAGCTTGAGGGGGCTTCTTCTGTTTTCCATGCTCACTCTTTGCTCCTTTAGATTGATCTTCAACGGTCAGGTAGGGGTTGCTTCGGC
>CAIZLN010000067.1 GCA_903933815.1 uncultured Solirubrobacterales bacterium | reverse complement strand
TTGCGAACGATGAAGCTGCTGCCCTCACGAAGCGGATCGTCCAGCTCGACCTCCATCGCAGCCTGGTTGTCAGGGCTGAGCTCGATCGACTTGATTGAACCGACCGGATGTCCGCCGACCATGACCAGGTTCCCCGGGACCATAAGGCTGACATTCTCGAACTTCAGGTTGTACCGATATCCCGATCCGCCGCTGAATACCAGCGTCGCTACCAGCACGACGGCACAGACAAAAACGACCAGAGTCGCAACTCTGAGCAGCGCCGAAGCGCGACCGCGACCTGATGCACGGCTTGGCTGTGCTGGATTGGCTGGCGTCAATACGAAGCTACCCGGTGAATATCCCCACCTGTAATCCTCCTTCCTGAGTCACGGATCCTACCTGAGAGGCAAGCGGAACCCGTTACGCCGTCCATCCCGGGCCCTCCCATCTTCGGGTCGCTACCCGAGGTGTCCGGCAGCTACGTAGCTGGCTTCGACCGGGCGGCCGCCCGGTGGTCCGGCTACCTGAGCGAGTAGAGGTAGCGCAACGGGTCGACCGGCCTGCCGCCCGTCTGCCACGAACCGACCCAGTACTCGAAGTGAAGATGGCAGCCATAGGCGCGTCCCGTCTGGCCGACCAGGCCGATCGGCTGCCCGGCCCCGACGAGCATTCCGGGCTTGAGCGATGAGGGCCTGAGCAGGTGCATGTAGGCGAACTGGGTGTTGCTCCCGAGGTTTTTCAGGACGACGTAGTTGCCGGCCGCGCTGTGGTAGTCGCGGTACAGAACACGGGCCCGGCGAATGGATACGAGCCGGGTTCCGCAGGAAGCCATGACGTCCTGGCCCTGATGGGCGTAGCCACCGCGCGGAGCGCCGAACCTGGCCCCTGAACTGCCGAAGTTATGCGAGCCACGGACCGGAAAAACCTCCGTGGGTATCCGACTGACAGGAAGGATCTCAAGGTCCCTGGGGGCACGATTGGACCTGAAGCCCGAGGTGCTGATGACGAACGGTCGCCCGTCGTCGGCCTGATTTGGAACGACAGCACTCACCGCCTGAAAATTCCGCGTTGAATATCGGGCCTTCACGGGGCCTGACCGTCCAACAAACACAATGTGGCGGACCCGGTTGAGGTACTCGCCAACGACCCTGACGGTAGCCCCCGGCGTGGCCATCCGCGGAGCGACACACTGACGGATACAGACCACGTCGGTGATTGACGGCCTTCCCGGAACGACCAGACCGCCGCTCTTCACGGAGGCAGGAACCGCCCCGGGCCGAGAGACTGAAGCAATTGATCCCTCCGTTCTGTTCAGTGCGAACGCCGCGCACAGAACGGCCACAAGCAGCAGTGCCGATGTGACTGTCCTGATGGCTCGTGGGTTTTCAATCCTGAACATCCGGCTCCTTGGTTTGCCTGCGAGGCCGACTCTGAACATCACCTGAGAAGTGCAGCACCAGAAGTACCGTACATGAGTGGAAGGCGATCATCATGTGAGCCGATGCACACATCCGTGCGAAATCAACGGGCTTTCGTGAATGCAGGCTGAACGGCGGTGGCTGGAACGGCGTTCCGGCTGGCCGCATGAGGCTGGACGAAAGTAAAGGCTGCCTGATCTATCCTTAGCCTTTCGTACAAAGCGTCAGGCAGGCCTGCGCCAATAGTCTGCTTCTCCAGATTTCATTCAATCTTGCCACCAGGAGGAACAGTCAGCCCATGACCCCGAGCCGCCAGCAGAACGTAACCGCCGCTCAATGGTTTCCCAACGGATCGTCCGTAGAACCGGTCGACCTCACCAAGGACGAGAACATCGTCTTCGGCAGTAACGTCTTCTCTCCGGAGATTCAGAAGGAGAGGCTGAGTCCCGACGTTTACGAGCGCCTCCAGGCGACGCTTGAACGCGGTGAAGCGCTGTACCTTGACCTCGCCGACGCCGTGGCTGGAGCGATGAAGGACTGGGCGCTGGAGCGCGGTGCCACCCACTTCACCCATGTGTTCCAGCCGCTGACCGGTCTGACCGCGGAGAAGCATGACTCCTTCTTCGATCCGACCTCAAGCGGGGGCACGGTCGCCAAGTTCAAGGGCAGCGAACTCATTCAGGGCGAACCCGACGCTTCGTCCTTTCCGACCGGCGGGATACGGGCTACCTTCGAGGCCCGCGGATACACGGCCTGGGACCCGACGAGCCCGGCGTTTCTCCTCGACAACCCGAACGGCACGCTGCTCTGCATCCCGACAGCTTTTGCCTCCTGGACCGGCGAGGCCCTCGACGGCAAGATTCCGCTCCTGCGTTCGATGGATTCCCTTTCGAAGTCGGCAGTCAGGGCGCTGAGGCTGCTTGGTGACGAAAAGTCCGATCGCGTGGTGACCACAGTCGGCCCGGAGCAGGAGTACTTCCTGATCGACGAGCAGTACTACTTCGCCCGTCCCGATCTGATCCTGACCGGACGCACTCTGTTCGGCACAAAGCCGGCCAAGGGCCACGAGCTCGACGACCACTACTTCGGTGCCATTCCGGAGCGGGTGCTCGCCTGCATGATGGAGACCGAGCAGGAACTGGCCAAGCTCGGTGTGCCGATCAAGACCCGCCACAACGAGGTCGCCCCGGCCCAGTACGAGATCGCTCCCATGTTCGAGAACTCAAACGTCGGCTCGGATCATCAGCAGTTGCTGATGCAGGTGATCCAGAGCGTTGCCCGCAAGTACGGACTGGTCTGCCTGCTCCACGAGAAGCCGTTCGCCGGTGTAAACGGATCGGGCAAGCACAACAACTGGTCGATGGGCACCGATACCGGGCACAACCTGCTTGACCCCGGCGACACCCCGGCAGAGAACCTGAGCTTCCTTTTCTTCTGTGCGGCGGTGATGCAGGCGGTCAACAAACACCAGGGCCTGCTCCGGGCAACGGTTGCGAACATAGGTCAGGACCACCGGCTCGGTGCCAACGAGGCGCCGCCGGCGATCATCTCGATCTTCCTCGGCGGCGAACTGGAGAAGGTGTTCGACACGATCGCCGCCGGTGAAGGTGACCCCCATACCCCGGACGAGATGCTCGAGTTCGGAACACAGGTCCTGCCGGAGGTGCCGCGCCACGGTGGCGACCGCAACCGGACCTCGCCATTTGCCTTCACGGGAAACAAGTTCGAGTTCCGGGCGCTTGGTTCCAGCATGTCGCTGGCCTTCACCAACACCGTTTTGAACACG
>CAIZLN010000066.1 GCA_903933815.1 uncultured Solirubrobacterales bacterium | reverse complement strand
GGTGGCTTTTTTGATCCGGATGCAACCGGATACGGACTTACGAACGTAACAAGCATCAGTACCAAGCAAAGCACCTCATTCGAGAAACAAACAGGAAGGAACCATGGACATCAAGAAAGCGCTACTTCTGGGACTCTGCGTCCCGGCACTCGCATTCGGCGTCGCAGCCTGCAGCAGTGACGACGAGGAAGGCAGCTCCACCACCACCGAGCAGACTGACTCCGCAATGACGGACGAGGCGGCCACGATGAACATCGTGGAGACTGCTCAGGCGACCCCGGACCTCTCCACCCTGGTTGAGGCCGTAGTTGCGGCTGATCTGGTCGAGACCCTGTCGGGCGAAGGCCCTTTCACGGTGTTCGCTCCGACAAATGAAGCCTTCGCGAAGCTTCCTCCGGCAGAGCTTCAGCGCCTGCTGAAGCCCGCCAACAAAGACGAGCTCGCCAAGATCCTCACCTACCACGTGGTATCCGGTGATGTGATGGCGGCTGACCTGAGCAACGGTCAGAAGGTCAAGACGGTTGAAGGTCAGGAAATCACCGTCACGATTGACGGCGACACCGTAAAGCTGAACGACACGGCAACCGTCGTCCAGGCTGACATCGAGACGTCCAACGGCACGGTTCACGTAATCGACGGCGTGCTGCTGCCGCCCAACTAGGTGAAAGGGGGGTGACTCAGATGCATACTGCTGCCGGGTTGCCCCCCGTTTACCTTCCCTTTGCGGGCGTGATTGACTATCTGGTGACTGTGCTTACACGTAGAGCCGAACCAGACGAGCAGGCCCTGGCCGATCGCCTCAAAGGGCGCGACGAGGTCGCGCTTTCAGATGCATACGAACTGTATTCACGGCCAGTCTTCAGCTTTCTCAATCGGTTTACTGGCGACCGCAACACTGCCGAGGACATCCAGCAACAGGTTTTTCTGGAGGTGTGGCAGAAGGCATCGAACTACGACCCTGAACGGGGCAGCATGCTGACCTGGATCATGACCATCGCTCGCAGCAGGGCCCTCGATAACAGTCGCCGTCGAGTGCCGGAGCCACACGACCCGATGGCTGCCGTGACGATGGCTGAGACCTCCGATGCCTCGCCCACCGACATCGAGAGGGCGATCGACGACTGGCACTTCAGCCAGTTGGTCGAATCCCTGCCCGAACATGAAGCGGAAGTACTGCGCTACCGCTTCCATAGTGAGCTGAGTCAGTCGGAGATTTCGGAACGGACCGGCGTGCCTCTCGGTACCGTCAAGTCGCGAATGGTGAGTGCTCTCGAGCGGCTCCGCACGCAGATGGAGGTCGAGTGATGGTTTCCGACATTCGTCAAGGCGTTGTCGAATACCTGCTCGGCGAGCTCTCGCCGCAAGAGGCGCAGCAGTTTGAGGCCAGCCTGCGGGCTGACCCTGCGCTGCGGGCGGAAGTTGAACGGTTTCGCCCCGTGGTCGGCCGGCTTGAAGGCCGCAGTGATGATGTCTGGGTTCCGCTCGAGCCACCACCGATTGACATCGCCGGCATAGTTGCCGCCGGCCCGGCCACGGCGAACCTCGACCTGGCGGAAGGGGACGGCCTTCGGCTCAGGAATATGAGCGGAGCCGCCTCCGAGCCTTCCGGCAGTTCCGGCAGCGGCTCCCGCCGCAGGCCGCGTCGGAGTCTGGCCGAAGTGCTCGGGGCCACCTGGCCCCGGGTCGCAGTCGGTGCCTTCTCGGCCTTGCTCATGCTGGCGGTCGGCGTTGGTGTGGGGCTCCAGCTCGGCGGCGATAACGCCGTCACGGGCGGTGGGCCGGTACAGACCTTTCAGCTTCAGGCATTTGGTGAAGAAGCTCCGGCCGATGCGTCCGGGGAAGTGCTGATGACTTCTGGCGGTGAAGTTTCGGGGGACCGGATGACCCTTGATGTTTCCGGACTTGCCGAGAGCGGAGAAAGCGAGTTCTACGAGGCGTGGCTGCTCGGTGAAAAGGGTGAGCTTGTTGCTCTCGGTTCGTTCAGGGTCCCTTCAAACGGCAAGTCGACCATCGAGGTGCCGCTGCCAGTCAGCCCCGACCGGTACCAGTACTTCGACGTATCGATCCAGCCGGAGAATGGAAACCCGCAGCACTCGGGCCGCTCCGTACTCCGCGGACTGACCTCCTCCTGACTGTCGGAAGGTTGCTTGATTCCTGATCAGCTGGTCCTCGGCAGCGGCGGGGTGCTGGGCGATACCTGGATGAGTGCCGCGATTGCCGGCCTGCTGGACGCTGGCGGTCCTGACCTGCGGGCAACCGGGCGCTTCGTCGGTACTTCAGCAGGCTCGATCGTGGCCACACGCCTTGCGGCGGGCCAAGACATGCGCGAGTACATGAACCGCCGGTTCGGTGTGGACCGGCCGGAAGGATCGGGAATTGACCGGGGCGGGCAGCTTGAGAATCCATCAGTCGGCGGCGGAGAGAGTGGTGGCACCCTCGGTTCTGTGGCGACCGCCTTGCTCAGCGGCACCCGGCCTGCCAGCACCTTTCTGAGGCGTGCATTGTTGAGGGCGGTCCCCGAAGGCCAGGAGGAACTCACTCGACTGGGTGGAACAATCGAGCGGCTGATGCCGGATTGGGATCCGCGGCTGAGTCTGGTGGGTGTCGAAGTCGAGCGGGGTGCACGGCTGGTGATGGACGGGGAGGGGGAGCTGGGCCTGAGCGTCAGCGAGGCAGTCCGTGCCTCGTGTGCTATCCCGGGGGTATTTCGCCCGGTCGAGAGTGCCCGGGGACCGATTGTCGACGGGGGTGTCTGGAGTCCGGTAAACCTTGATGCGGTTCAGGCTCCCGATGGAGCCAGCGTCCTTTGCTTTTACCCGTCGGGCTACCACAGCTCGCCGCGGAGTCTGAGGCGAGCTGCCACGACTGGAATTTCCCGGACAATGGTGTCGGTCGAAGCGGCGACGGTGCGTCGTCGAGGAGCACGGGTGCTGGTCATCACACCGGATGCCGCAGCAGCCCTGGCAATCGGTCCGAACCGGATGGATCATCGTCGCGATGAGGCTGTCGCCCGGGCCGGGTTCAGGCAGGGGCTCGGTCTGGCCGACGGGCTTGAGCGCTGGCTAAAAGGGGCGCGGTAGCCCGCCGGCGCGCAGCCGTGATCGCGGTCCGCTAGATATGACTCAGCAATGAAGATCGGGATTATCGGAACAGGCATCTCCGGCCTCGCGGCTGCCCATCATCTGAAAGACAGGGTTGACTTGACCCTGTTTGAATCAGATCGGCGCACCGGCGGTCATGCGAACACCATCGTTGTCGAGTCGGAACGGGGATTTGAGGCGGTTGACACGGGCTTCATCGTCTTCAACGATCGCAACTATCCGGAGTTCTCTGCGATCCTCGCAGACCTGGAAGTCGCCAGCAGACCGTCGTCAATGAGTTTTTCCTACAGCGACGGTGATTTCGAGTACACCGGTCGTGACCTCAATGGCCTGTTCGCCCGACGGCGCAGCCTGGTTGACCCTGGCTATCTCCGGATGCTGGCCGAGTTCACCCGTTTTCAGAAGTCGTTGCGTGAGATTGCCCAGAGCGATGATCCCGGACCCTCGCTGGAGGATTTTCTCTCTGAGTCCGGGTTTTCCGCTTTGCTGAGGGAACGTGTAGTCGTCCCGCTGGTGGCTGCTGTCTGGTCGGCCGACCCCGGGCAGATGGCAAGCTTTCCAGTTGGATTTCTGGCGCGTTTTCTTGACAATCATGGTCTCCTCGGGCTGCGGGATCGCCCCCGCTGGCGGACGATCGAGGGGGGGTCATGGCAGTACGTTGAGGCCTTGACCGCGCCGATCCGCGACCGGGTAAGGACCAACACCAGGGTCGAGCGAGTCGCACGATTCGACAGCCATGTCGAGATCACACCGAAGGGTGGTCAGCCAGAGCGCTTTGATGAAGTCATTGTCGCCACCCATTCAGATCAGGCGCTCCGGCTGCTTGTTGATCCCAGTCCGGCCGAGCAGGAACTCCTCGGCGCGATCGCCTACCAGTCGAATCACACAGTGCTTCACTCAGACGAGTCGGTAATGCCGCGCAGGCGGGCCGCCTGGGCCTGCTGGAACTACCGGTCCGACCGTGGCCACACCGGACCCGCCACGCTCACTTACGACATGAACCGCCTTCAGACCCTTTCCTGCCAACGCCGCTTTCTGGTCAGCCTGAACATGACTGACCGGATCGAACCTGACTCGATCCTTGCCGAGTTCACCTACGAGCATCCGGTTTTCACGGCGGACTCGATTGCCGCACAGGCGAGATGGAGTGAAATCAGCGGCACCAGACGGACCCATTACTGCGGCGCGTACTGGCGCAATGGCTTCCATGAAGACGGAGCTTTCAGCGGGCTGAGGGCGGCGAGGGCGGTCTTGGCGAGTCTGCCCGGGGGCGACAGTGGAGCTGCAAGTGAGGTCTCGAGCGAGTGGGCCTGAGCAGCGCGATCTATCAAGGCACGGTCAGGCATCGTCGTTTTGGTGCCATCAGCCGGGAGTTCTCCTACCGGATCTACATGGTCTATCTGGACCTTGAGGAGATACCTGAGGTCATGTCAGTCCATCCGCTCTGGTCGACCCGCCCCCGGTCCCCCGTCAGGTTCAGACGGTCCGACTACCTCGCCCCTGTCGATCGTCCGCTTGACGAATCCGTTCGTGATGAGGTTGGCAGGCAGACCGGAAGTCGTCCGACGGGTCCGATTCGCATGCTCACCAACCTTCGTTACTTCGGCCTGACCGAGAATCCGGTCACCTTCTACTACTGCTTCGTCCCGGGCGAGGAGAAGCTCGAGGCCGTGCTTGCGGAAGTAACCAACACACCCTGGGGCGACCGCCACAGCTATGTACTTGACGGCGTCGAGCGCGACGGTGCGGTTGTATCCTCGCGACGTGAGAAAGCAATGCACGTTTCCCCGCTGATGGACATGGACCACACCTACACCCTTCGCTTCGGGGTCCCCGGGCCAACCCTGCCGGTCCACATCGCCAGCAGCAAGGACGGGGAACCCGCGTTCGATGCCACGTTGAATCTTTCCCGCACCGAGATCTCCCGCCCGGCGATCAGCCGCACCCTTGTCGCCTATCCGCCGATGAGCTGGCGGGTGCTGTCGGGGATCTACCGGCAGGCGGCTGTCACCTGGCTGCAAGGCGCTCCATTTCACCCCCGTCCGCGACCACCAGTCGGTCCAACCGATCCGGGCGGCAGCTCCGGTGATCGAGCCATGTGCCCTTCATGAGGGAGCGACTGTCAACTCTGGGCCCGGTGCGCAAGGGCGTGCTCCGCTTCCTCAATGGAATCGGTTACGGCTCGCTTCGGATCCATGAGGGTGATGAGGTGAACCTGCTTGGCGAAGGCAACCCCGGGCCGACGGTCGATGTGGTGGTTCATTCCGGCCGGCTCTGGTCCCGGATGCTCAGGGGGAGCACAGGTATGGCGGAGAGCTACATCCTTGGCGAGTGGGACTGCGACGACCTTGTTGGCCTGGCCACT
>CAIZLN010000065.1 GCA_903933815.1 uncultured Solirubrobacterales bacterium | reverse complement strand
AGAGATTCGGGAAAAGCAACGGATCGACTTCGAGGTGCCGGACATGAACTGCGCTTCCTGCGTGGCCAAGGTCGAGAAGAAGCTGAACTCGATCGACGGAGCCGAGGCCACGGTGAACTTCGCGACGAAGAAGGCCGCGGTCGAGTTCGATCCTGAACTCTGCGGTCCGGAGCAGTTTGCCGATGCGGTCGACTCGGCCGGGTACACCGCGGTGCTTCCACCGGCCGCAGGCTCAGATGCCAGCCTGGCCGGGCAAGACGACGCCGCGGATCCCCACGACCACATGAGCCACTTGGTCGCGCCTGCGTCCAACCTTCTCTGGCGCTTCGTGGTCAGCGGCATCCTGACCGTACCCCTGGTGCTGATCACGATGGTCCCGGCGCTGCAGTTCGACTACTGGCAGTGGGTGGCGCTGGCGCTGGCGACGCCGATCGTCTTCTGGGGCGGGCTGCCCTTCCACCGCTCCGCCTGGAAGTCCGCGAAGCACGGTGGCTCGACCATGGACACGCTGATCTCGCTCGGCACCCTGTCTGCCTACTTCTTCAGCCTCTACTCGATGCTCTTCGGCATGGCCGGCGAGACCGGCATGACCATGGAGTTCGAGTTCATCCCGGCTCGAGGTGGCGGCCTCGACCACCTCTACTTCGAGGTCGCCGGCGTGGTCACCACCTTCCTGCTGGCCGGTCGCTACTTCGAGGAGCGGGCGAAGACCCGGGCCGGTGACGCTCTCCGGGAGCTGCTGGACATGGGCGCCAAGGAGGTGTCGCTGCTCGGGCCTGACGGAACCGAGACCATGATTCCGATCGACCGGCTCGGCATCGGTGAGCGCTTCGTGGTCCGCCCCGGTGAGAAGGTCGCGACCGACGGCGTCGTGGTCGAGGGCGCCTCGGCAGTCGACGAGTCCCTGCTGACCGGGGAGTCCGTGCCGGTCGAGAAGCACCCCGGTGACGAAGTGGTCGGTGCCAGCGTCAACGCCGGTGGCCGACTGGTGGTCGAGGCGACCCGGATCGGCTCGGACACCGCCCTGGCCCAGATCGCCAGGCTGGTCGAGGAGGCCCAGACCGGCAAGGCACCGGTGCAGAAGCTGGCCGACCGGGTCTCCTCGGTGTTCGTGCCGGTCGTGCTCATACTCTCGCTGCTCACACTCGCCTTCTGGCTGATCGAAGGCAGCGGCTCGGCCTTTGCCTTGAGCGCGGCAGTCTCGGTTCTGATCATCGCCTGCCCCTGTGCGCTGGGCCTGGCCACACCACTTGCGCTGCTGGTCGGCACCGGCCGCGGCGCGAAACTCGGCCTGCTGATCAAGGGGCCCGAGGTGCTGGAGTCGACCCGCCGGATCGACACGGTCCTGCTCGACAAAACCGGCACCATCACCACCGGTGAGATGAAGCTGGTCGGCGTGACGGCCGCCGGAGGGGACTCCTCGAACGGAGCCGGGGGCGAGCATCAAGTGGCCGACAGGCATGAGGCGCTGCGGCTTGTCGGTGCACTCGAGGATGCTTCCGAGCACCCGATCGCCCGCGCGATCGCCGCAGGGGCCAAGGCGGAGCTCGGACCCGGTGAGCAGTTGCCCACCGTCGAAGGGTTCGTCAACCGGGAAGGGCTCGGAGTCGAGGGTGAAGTTGAAGGCCACAAGCTGCTGGCAGGCCGAACGTCGATGATCGCCCGGGAACCAGGCTTTGACGGGGCCTTCGACCCGGACCTGCAGAAGGCACTCGCCGACGCACAGGCTCAGGGGCAGACCGCGATCGTCGCGGCCTGGGACGGGCGAGCGCGCGCGGTGTTCGCGGTCGCGGACACCGTCAAGGAGACCAGCGCCGAGGCGGTCGCAGAGCTGAAGGCGCTCGGTCTCGAGCCGGTTCTGCTGACCGGCGACAACGAAGCCACCGCAAGGGCGGTCGCTGCCCGGGTCGGGATCCGGCAGGTGGTGGCCGAGGTGCTGCCGGCCGGGAAGGTTGACGCGGTCAGATCACAGCAGTCGGCCGGGCGGACCGTGGCCATGGTCGGCGACGGGGTCAACGACTCCCCCGCCCTTGCCCAGGCCGACCTTGGCATTGCGATCGGTACCGGGTCGGATGTGGCGATCGAGGCCAGCGACCTGACCCTGATCTCCGGCGACCCCCGCGGCACCGTCGAGGCGATCCGGCTGAGCCGGGCGACCCTGAAGACGATCAAGCAGAACCTGTTCTTCGCCTTCCTCTACAACGTCCTGCTGATCCCGGTGGCGATGACCGGCATGCTCAACCCGATCCTGGCCGGAGCGGCGATGGCCCTTTCCTCAATCTTCGTGGTGACCAACTCGCTGCGGCTGAGGAGCTTCGGGCAGCTTCGCTGAGATCGTCGTCCCCGGGGGTATCCTTGGCCGCCCATGCCTGAGCGACTCCAACTTACGGATGAAGATGTGGCGATCCTTCGCCTGGAGAGTCCGACGGTTGCCGGGCACACCTGCAAGGTGGTGGTGATCGGAGAGGGCGAGGTCGAGTTCGCGGAGTTCTTCGCCTCCTTCTCCGAGCGCATCGAGGCGGTGCCGGAGCTTCGACGAAGACTGGTGGAAGAGGATGGCCAGTTCTTCTGGGTCGAGGATGAATCCTTCGCTCTGGAGGAGCACCTGTTTGAGGCGGCCGGCGGCAAGGCGCTGTCTGCCGATCAACTCGACAGCTTCACCACCGAGGCATTCAGTCAGCGGCTGGACCGTGAGCGTCCGCTCTGGAAGCTGGACTATGCCCGCCTCGAGGAAGGTGGAAGGGCCCTCGTCTGGAGGATCCACCACTCACTGGCCGACGGCTCGACCGCGATGAGGTTCGCAAAGGAGCTGCTCTGGGACCCGCCTTT
>CAIZLN010000064.1 GCA_903933815.1 uncultured Solirubrobacterales bacterium | reverse complement strand
GTCGGATCGGCTGCTTCTGCCAGTACGCCTTAAGCTGCGGTGATGGGATACAGCGCTCGATACCACGCGGCCTCATTAGCGGCCGTGTTTCTTGCTCTGGCGATCGGGATTCTGATCGGGTCCCAGATCGGGGGGGAGATCCTCGACAACACGCGAAAAGATCTCGAATCCAGCTTGACCAGAGACCTCGACAGCGCCCGGGCTGAGATCGAGGGGCTTGAGCAGGAGCTTGTCTGGGCCAACGAGTTCGGCGGGAGCGTCTACCCGGCCCTGACGGCGCTCAGACTTCGGGGCGAGCGGATCGGACTCCTCGGCTTCGGATCGCTGCCATCGCGCATCACCGATCAGGTCGAGCAGGCGATCGAACCAACTTCGGCGGAGCTGGTCGCGGTTGGGGTTGTTGGCCAGCCTCCGGAGACCGTTGACCTTTCCGAGTCGCTCTCGGGTACCCGATTCGCAGGAATTGAACGCCGCCCGGCTCTGATCCCACGTTACGGGGCGACTGTCGGCCGACAGCTGATAACCGGCGGCCGGATTTTCCAGTTGACCCGGGGCGCACTCATGTCGGAGTCAAGCGGTCAGTTCGGCAAGCTCGACGCAGTGATCATCTACCGGGGGGAGATCGAGGATCTTTCGGCGGCTGACATCGAGATGAGCAACCGGCTCGATGAAGCGATGATCAACGGCATGCGGACCACCCGTGCCAGCCTGGTCGGGGTCGAAGAGGTCGCCACTGATCCATCTTCAGTCGGCTACTTCCAGGAGCGGGGGATTTCCAGTGTTGACAATGTCGACCTGCCAGCCGGGCGCGTCAGTCTCGTCTATGCCCTTGCCGGGGCCCAGGGAAGCTTCGGTGTCAAGGAGGGCTCCGACCGCCTCCTGCCAGATCTCCTGCGCCCCGTTGCCGCACCGGTCAAGGCCGGCGGAGAGCAGGGCTGAGCGGTTCTCTGGGTCGGCCTGCCGGTCGCAGTCGGAGTATCTCTGCTGGTCATTCCTGCCGGCCTGAAGGGCTTGCTGAATGGCGGCCACCTGCGCGTCAACCACCGGGGCAGAAAGCTGGCCTTCCCGCTCGGTGCCGTTCTGTTGACTGCCGCCCTGGTGAGCCTGGCGCCGCTTTCGGTGCTTGACGAGCGCGGCGGACTTGATCTGCTTGACCCGGAACTCAGGCAATGGATTGTCTACCTGGTCGGAATCGCGTTCCTGGGGCTGCTTGACGATTCACTCGGGATGGGGTCGAGCCCGGACTCCCCCCGCGGCTGGCGGGGCCATGCTTCAGCCGTCCTGCGGGGCGAGCTTTCCACCGGCGCGGTGAAGGCCGTGGGTGCTTTGGCATTGGCCGCCTATGTGGTGACGGGAACCGGGAGCGAGTGGCTCGGATACCTGGCCGACATCGCCCTGCTGATACTTGCCACAAACCTCTTCAACCTTCTGGACCTGAGGGGCGGCAGAGTGGAAAAGGCACTGCTTTTGCTGGTCGCAGGCTTCTGCCTGATCGGCTGGACCCTTGCCCCGGTCGAACTTCTGGGTGTATTCATCGGACCATTCCTGGTGGGCCTCTGGTTCACTTTGGGCGAGCGGGCGATGCTCGGCGACACGGGATCCAACCTGGCCGGGGCTGTGGCGGGAGTAATCCTCTTGACAGAGCTGAGCGAAACCGGGAGGCTGGTTGCATTGGCGATCGTCGTAGCGATCACGCTGTTTGGTGAGTTCCGATCGATCTCCCGGACGATCGACAGGATTCCGCCTCTCCGATTTATAGACTCCCTCGGGAGACCCAAGTGAGTAACCAGAACCCGTCAGACACCCGCTTCATCTTCGTCACTGGCGGCGTCCTCTCAGCCCTCGGCAAAGGTATTGCTTCAGCATCCATTGGTCGGCTGCTCGTAGCCCGGGGCTATCGAGTGCAGATCCAGAAGTTCGATCCGTACCTCAATGTCGACCCTGGCACCATGAGTCCGTTTCAGCACGGCGAGGTCTTCGTGACCGAGGATGGCGCTGAAACCGATCTCGATCTTGGCCATTACGAGCGGTTCACCGACGAGAACACCTCGCGCGCCTCGAACGTGACCGCCGGTTCCGTCTACAACGCGGTGATCCGCCGGGAACGACGTGGCGACTACCTCGGCGGAACCGTCCAGGTCATTCCGCACATCACCGACGAGATCAAGAACCGCATCCTGATCGTTGCCGAGACCAAAGCG
>CAIZLN010000063.1 GCA_903933815.1 uncultured Solirubrobacterales bacterium | reverse complement strand
GTCGAGACCGAGGTGCCCATGTCGTGGGCGATCAGGAAAACCTGCTCCCCGGGAAAGTGCCGGTGAACCATCTCCTCGACCAGATCTGCCTGCCAGCCGAGGCTGTAGAGGTGGTCACGAGGCTTGTCCGAGAGCCCGAAGCCGAGAAAGTCGAAGGTGAGTGTCCGGCGGCCCGGGAGGGCCCCCAGCAGCGCCCGGAAGTCGTAGGAGCTCGACGGGAATCCGTGGAGCAGAAGCAAGGGCGGCCCCTCGCCGTCGGTCTGGTGGACCTGGATCGAGTGGTTGCGGAAGCGCTCGCTTCGCCCCTGGGCCTGCCACTCGCGAACCCGGTCGGTGAGCTTCATCTGGCTGCCGCCGGTCTGGGGCTAGCTGGCGAGACTCTGGCCTGTCAGAGCCACTCGCACTGCCTGTTGGCGAAGCTGCCCGAGACCTTCAGGCCTCCGCCGGAGAGGTACTTCGAGTTCACAACCCACTCGCAGTCGTAAATCGCGCCGTAGTCGTCGTAGCCGTACTGGCTCTGTTCGTAGTAGACGTAAACCGCGCAGCTGACGGAGTTTCGGGCCAGTCGCCGGCAGTCGGCGAGGCCGTAGTCGGTCCACTCGTACTCCCCGACATCACTTGCCCAAGCTCTTTCAGCAGCAACCAGAGCGATGTTTTCGGCCCGCTTGAGCGGCATGTATTTCGGCTTGAGAAGGGCCTGGACACGCTTCAGGCAGTTCCGCTTGGCGGCTGGCTTCTTCTTTCGGCACTTGCGCTTGAGCACCGATGCCTTGCTCCTCGCAGCCCGGCTGCTGGAGACACCGGCCGGGCCCGAGGCACCAGCCAGAACAAGGGAAGCCGGGGCGGCGGCGAATGCGTCGTTGCCCGAGGGTGGGGAGTAGGGCTTCTCGGCCGCCACAACCAGGCTGACACCAGCGCCGCCCAGAAGGATGACGATCGGAAGCACCAAGGCTGCCAGCAGTTTTCTGTTTTTGTTCAAGATCTCCCCGAGTTTCCGGTTGGGTTTGTCCCCGTTACTTCTCTTCAGCCACTTTACTTCCTACAGGTCAGAACCCGCAAGTGCTGAAAAGTTTCGATCGCCCGTTGACCTTCCAGACCGCGAGCCTTGCCCGCCGGAGAACCAACTCAGCCGACGCCTGGCTGATCCAGCCTTCCTCGGCTGCCGTGGTCGTGGTTTCGGGATCGCGGTCGGGGACGGGCGGGCTGGTCACCACGAGATCGAAATCACCTGCCCTGAGTGCCTGAACCCATTCGCCGCAGCTTGCGGGGGGCCTGATGTCACCGGAGTCGGCTTCGATTCCGATCGCCTCGACCTCGTTTGACTGATCAGCACCCCAGACTCCGTACTGGTAGTACTGGGCCAGGGAGCCGGAAAGTCCGATTCTCTGGCCTTTCAGGTCTCTGGCGAGATCATTCAGCGGGCCGATCCCCTGTTGCAGCTCAAGCGAGGGGTAGTTCATGGTGGGGTATCTGGGTGACTCCGACGAGTAGCGGAAGTCGGTGTAGCGCTCGGCCTGCCAGGAGCCGAGCGTGAAGATCCCGACCAGCCAGATCACAGCCACAAGGGTCGCCTTTGCCCGGGAGCGCAGCACCAGGAAAAAGGCCACGGCTGCCGGAAGGCCGGCAAGCAGTGCGAAGGCAAGGATCACGGTCGTGACCGGATAGCCGCCCAGCGAAAGGCCGCGGGATCCAAACAGCGAGGCAGCCAGAACGAGAGAAAAAAGCCAGGTGACTCCAAGTCGCCAGGTCCGCTCGTCGATTCGGCCTGGCGGGAAGGTGAGTGAGATGAAGCCGAGCGCAAGAGCGGGGGTGATGTAGCGGATGTTGACCGCAAATGCAGTGGGGGAGCCATCCGGACCGGCTGCTCCAAGCGGTATGAGCAGGTAGGCCAGGAGTGCGGCAAATCCAGAGACTGCAATCACGATCCGGAGCCGGTCGCGGGAGAGCAGGCCAAGTACGAGTCCGGCTATCGCGCAGACCAGCAGCCCCAGCCAGAAGGGGCCGAGGCGATCGGAGAGCCCGGGCACAAACCATTCGCTCCAGATGTTGAAGTCGGCCAGGTAATCGAGGATCGGCTTCGGCTCCCGGCCGGTCAGCTCGCCGGCCTTCTCGAGCGGGCCAAACGAAAGCCATGGCAGGGGGTTTCCGGTGAAGATCAGGTTGCGGACAAACCAGAATGATCCGGTTGCGGCCGCGGCCAGCGCCAGGAGGATGCCCCCGCGAAGACGACCTCCCCGCGGCAACATGAAGATGAAGCCGGCCAGCAGGATCAGGCCGGGGGCCAGGGCCGTCAGTTTGGTTCCGATTGCGAGGCCGATTGCGAGGCTGGCGATCACCAGTGGCCCGGTTGCCCTGGAGGGAAAGCCCGAATCCTTTCGCCAGAAGCTGGCGGCAAGAGCCAGGGCTGACAGCAGCAGGGCGATCACCATCGCGTCGTTGTTGGCACCACCGGGCTGGCGGGCCGCCAGCACCTCGAGCGACATCAGAAGCGCGACCGAGATCGCTGCCGGAAGCGCCGCTCCGTATGGACGGCCCACACACCAGCCGGCAAGCACCGCAAGTGCAAGCCAGAAGAAGTTGATGACCGGCGAGAGGACGTCCGAGCCGACCAGAACGAGGGCGGCTGCGTGGAAAAGCTCGGAGTTTTGGGGGTAGAACCAGTGGAGGTACTGGGTGTCCACAAACAGCAGGTCGGTGATCCCCCCGGTCTGGGCGAAGTGAGCCGAGAACGGCATGTGGTACCAGAGGGTGTCGCCGCCATACATGCCTGCCTCAAGGGCGTTCAGCGATGTTGGAATCCACTGGGAGGCCACGAGCAGCAATGTGGCCAGGCCGAGCGCGACCGGAACGGTGAGCCTCCGAAGCGTGAGGGGGGAATCCCCGGTTCCTGAAGCAGCCTGGCCCGAGCGCCAGAAAGCCGACGCACAGACCAGAAGAATCAGACCGGCCAAAACAAGCAGGGCCGGACGGTTCAGCAGGCCAAATATCCCCAGGAGCTCTGCCGAGATGAAAAGAAAAGAGACCCCGAGCACCAGGTCGGCGAGCAGGGCAGAGGGGCCCGACCAGCCCGGGTGAACAAGGCGCCGGACCAGACTGCCCGAGAGAGTGAGCGAACCGGCTGCCGCCAGGAAGGCGAGCATCCCCGGAAACCAGTCGACGGCTTCGCTCACTTTGCCGAGCTGGTTTCTTGCTCCGCCCCGGCGTCAAGCTTCTGGATAAAGGCCGTTCCCTCAATCCCGATCTCGGGGAGTGCGCGGTCCAGCCAGGAAGGCAGCCACCAGTTCGCCTTGCCCATGATGACCATGACCGCAGGGACCAGGATGCACCGGATCAAGGTGGCGTCGATAGCAATCGCAAAGGCGAGGCCGAGGCCGAACTGTTTGACGGTCGGGTCGTCGGTCAGGACGAAACTGCCAAAGACCGCGACCATGATCAGGGCAGCAGAGGTGATCACTTTTGCGCTCCTGGACAGACCTCTGACCACAGCGTCGGTGGTGGAGGCGCCGCCCTCTCTCTCCTCATCGATGTGGCTCACCAGAAAGACCTCGTAATCCATCGAGAGACCGAACAGGATCGCGAACATGATCAGCGGGACGAATGAGACGATCGGCACGGCTCCGGCCAGCCCGATTGCCGATGCGGCCCACCCCCACTGGAAGACGACCACCAGCAGACCGTATGAAGCGGCGACCCCGAGCAGGTTCATCACTGCGGCCTGAACCGGAATCGCAATCGAGCGGAAGGCGATCAGCAGCAGCAGGAAGCTGAGCGCGATCACCATGGCGATCACCAGAGGCAGTTTCTTTGCGATCTCGTCGGCAAGGTCGATGTAGCCGGCCGTCACCCCTCCGACAAAGGCCTTCAGGCCCGTTCCGTCGAGTGATTTCGGGATCGTCTCCGAGCGCAGCTGATCAACCAGCTTCTGCGTTGCCTGGCTGGGAGGTGCAGATTTGGGGGTGACCGTGATCGTTGCCGCCGTGGCCGAGTCGTTCAACTGGGGAGCCGAGACGGAGGCGACGTTGTCCTGCTTTTTTATTTCACGGGCCAGGCTGGCGAGATCTGCTTTGTCCTCAGGCTTGCCGTCAAGCTCGACCGCCACCAGGATCGGACCGTTTGATCCCTTCCCGAAGCCGGAGCTGAGCAGGTCGTAGGCCTTGGTCGGCTGGGCATCTCTGGGGCCGTCTGCGGTGTCGACCTGTCCGAGCTCGAGCGAGAGCACCGGAAAAGCCAGCACCAGGAGGATGGCCAGGGCACCGATTGCGGAGGTCCACTTCATCTTGGCGACGCGGCGGGCCCACCTGGCCCAGCCGGTGCGGTCGTGGTCGGCCTCGGAGACTTCCTTTCGCCTGAACGGGAGCCGGAGCGCGTCGTAGCGAGGGCCGAGCAGGCCGAGGATCGCCGGCAGAAGTGTCGTCGCCGCAAGGATCGCCACAACAACGGCAATCGCGGCGGTGTAGCCCATCGCGGTGATGATCGGAATCTGCGCCACGGCCAGGGAAAGCAAAGCGATGATCACGGTTCCGCCAGCGAAGGTGACCGCCGAGCCGGAGGTCGCAACCGATCGGGCGACTGATTCCTTCAGGTCCATCCCACCGTCAGCCTGCTCGCGGTGTCTTGAGAGAACGAAAAGCGAGTAGTCGATGCCGACGCCGAGCCCGATCATCACCCCGAGGGTCGGCCCGACGCTCGGGATTGCGACCAGATGGGAGGCGAGAGTGATCAGGTTGATCGAGACGGCCAGGCCGAGCAGGGCGGTGACGATCGGCAGCAGCATCGATACGGCCGAGCCGAAGGCGATCAGCAAGATCACGATCGCCACCATGATCCCGATCAGCTCGCTGGTGTCGCTGGCGGGCTTCTCGGCTGCCGCTCCGATCGCTCCGCCAACCGCGCTTTCAAGTCCGGTCTCATTCAGAGGAGCGTTGATCTGATCGGCCAGATCGGCCATCTCGGCGTTGGTGTAGGCCGTGATCTGCTGCTTCAGGGTCACCGAGTAAAAGGCCGTCTTCTGGTTGAGGCTGATCGCACCGCCACCACCCTTGGGCGAGCGCCCCTGCTCCTCTGCCGCCAGCGCCTCGAACGGGCTCTCCGCCGCAAGAACGAAGGGCGAGTTTCTGGCCGCCTGAACCGACCGGTCGACTGCCTGCCGGTTGGCCGCCGAGGTCAGCTCGCCGTCTGCAGAGCGGATGACCACCGGGCTTGATCCCTGGGCTTCACCGGGGAACCGTTTCTCGAGAAGATCAGTTGCTTCCTGGCTGCCGGTGTTCGGGAGCGAGAGCGAGTTGGAGGCTTTGGATCCGGCCTGGGTGCCGGCGAATGCAAGGCCGATCACAAGGATCACCCAGACGATAAGCACCGGAGCCGGCCTCCTGGCTGCGAATCCGCCCAGCCGGTAGAGAAGTGGCGTCACCTGCGGGGTTATATCAGTGGTCTGGTGGCCGGGCCCCGAGCCATTTGACCCACCCGGCATGAGTGACTAGGCTTGGGTGATGGGAAAGGGAGTGATCTGCCTTGCGGGCTGCCTGTTTGCCCTGCTCATCTCGGCCGCGCCGGCTCAGGCCAGCCTGTACTGGTTTGACAGCTTCCTCTCGACTTCAAACATCGCCAGCGCCGGGCTCGGGGGAGGGTCCAACCAGACCATCGTCTCCAGCGTGAGCCAGCCCGGGGGGATCACGGCGGACGAGCAGTTCATTTACTGGACGAGCCAGAGCACGGCGCGGATCGGGCGCGCACTTCCCGACGGCAGCGGCCGACAGGACGGCTTCATCGAAGGTGTCGTCGGGCCACAAGGCATCGCCGTCAGCGACACCCACATCTACTGGTCCGAGCCCTTTCGCGGCTACATCGGCCGGGCAAACCTTGACGGGACCGGGGTCAATCGGGACTTCATCGAAACCGTGTCGCCAGCCAGCGATCTGGCGGTCGAGGGTGGATACCTC
>CAIZLN010000062.1 GCA_903933815.1 uncultured Solirubrobacterales bacterium | reverse complement strand
TGACGCCCGCACGCTGGCGATTTCGGATGCGACCCTCTCGGACACCGTCAAGCAGGCGGACATGAGCCTGTACTACTCGTCCAACAGCCCTTCGTTCCTGCGATCAAACACGGCACTCATGGCGCTGGTTCACGCACTTGCGCACGGCGTCTACTCTCGTGACGAAGACGCGCACCGTGATCGGATCCGCGCCTACAAGCTGAAGTAACCAGCTGGGCCGGAGCCGAAGTCGGCAAAGCTCTATATTTGCCCGAATGGCTGAACAAGGGACATTCCGAGTAAAGACCGGCCTTGCAGAGATGCTCAAGGGTGGTGTGATCATGGACGTGGTCGATGCCGAGCAGGCGAAGATCGCGGAGGAAGCCGGAGCCTGTGCGGTCATGGCGCTCGAAAGGGTCCCGGCCGATATCCGCCGTGATGGCGGGGTTGCCCGTATGTCCAATCCGGCAATGATCAAGGGCATTCAGGCTGTGGTCTCGATTCCGGTCATGGCCAAGGCCCGGATCGGCCACATTGCCGAGGCTCAGGTACTCCAGTCGCTCGATGTCGACTTCATCGACGAATCCGAAGTCCTGACTCCGGCGGATGAGGCCAACCACATTGACAAGTTCGAGTTTGACGCTCCGTTTGTCTGTGGCGCTACCAATCTCGGCGAGGCCCTTCGCCGGATCGGTGAGGGCGCTGCGATGATCCGTTCGAAGGGTGAAGCCGGTACCGGCAACATCGTCGAGGCCGTCCGCCACATGCGCGAGATCACCTCTGGCATCCGCCACCTCGGGACGCTCAGCTCAACCGAACTTCCGACCGCAGCAAAGAACCTTGCCGCACCGCTCGAACTGGTTCGCGACGTCGCAACCCGCGGCTGGTTGCCCGTGCCATTGCTGTGTGCCGGTGGCATAGCCACTCCGGCTGACGCCGCCTTGATGATGCAGCTGGGCGCCGAAGGCAACTTCGTTGGCTCGGGAATCTTCAAGAGCGATGATCCGGAACGGCGAGCCAAGGCCATCGTCGAGGCCACCACTCACTTCAACGACCCGGAGCGGGTAGCGGCGGCTTCAGAGCAGCTCGGCGAGGCAATGCCGGGCATTGAGATGTCGGCCATTGGCGAAGACGCCAGGCTTGCCTCACGGGGCTGGTAGCAGTAAGCCGGCGCCTGCCGTCGGCTCGCCGCTCAGAATCGGGGTCCTCGCCATCCAGGGAGGTTTTGCCGCGCATGTGAAGCACCTCGGCTCGGTCGGTGCGACTGGTCTCGAGGTGCGCCTGCCCGCAGACCTCGTCGGTATTGACGGGCTCATCCTGCCCGGCGGGGAAAGCACCACCATCACGATGGGTCTGGATCAGTACGGGCTTGCCGATCCGATTCGTGAGCTCGCCGCTTCAGGGGTTCCAGTGCTTGGAACCTGCGCGGGAATGATCCTCGCGGATCGGCAGCATCTCGGCCTGATCGACATCACTACCCGTCGCAACGCTTTCGGTCGCCAGCTTGCCAGCTTCGAAGACGAAATCGAGCTGGCAGGAGTAGGAGGCCCTCCATTTACGGCGGTGTTCATCCGCGCGCCCTGGGTCGAGGATCTCGGAGACGGGGTGGAGGTACTGGCAGAAATACAGGGTCACCCGGTCGCGGTAAGGCAGGGCAATGTCAGCGCGTTCTCCTTCCACCCGGAACTCACTGCTGACGACCGGCTTCATGCCTGGTTCGTCGATGCCTGCAGGAGCCGAATCAGCCCTCGATCGGTGATCCAGCCAGAGTGAAGAACCAGATGACGAGGGCTACTGCGGCGATGATCACCGATCCGACAACGACAACTTCGAGCAGCGTTGGCGGCTGCTGGCCGGCCGAGTCACGCAGGCTCTTCATCCAGCCAAGCCGGATCGGTTCGACGGTATGCGATCCGGTTAGCCTCAGGTAGAGCTCGTTCATCAGGCCGATCAGCCAGGCAACCACGATGATCGAGAGGATCACGCCGAACAGGACCACCGCGTAGGGCCACAGGCTCGGGAACTGGGTACCAGCCAGTTGCGATCCAATCCAGAGCCAAGCCAGCGGCACGACGGTCCAGAGTGAAAGTGCTGAAAGCAGCATGACCAGTGCCACGAAGGCTGCAGCCACCCGCCTCGCAGGGCTCTTTTCAGTACGGGTCGTCATCTCGCCAGCATAAGATCAAAGTATGTCTGGTCATTCAAAGTGGTCCTCAATCAAGCATAAGAAGGGCGCCGCCGATGCTAAGCGGGGCCAGAAGTTCACGAAACTGGCCAAGGCGATTACGGTTGCAGCAAGGGAAGGAGGCGGAGACCCGGATGCCAATCCCGGTCTTGCGACCGCCATCCAGAAGGCCCGGGATGAATCAATGCCCAAGGCTAACATCGAACGTGCTGTGGACCGGGGAACAGGCGAGGGGCCGGATGCGGTTGTCGTTGAACGGATCCAGTTC
>CAIZLN010000061.1 GCA_903933815.1 uncultured Solirubrobacterales bacterium | reverse complement strand
TGATGATCAGGAACTACCCGGCCTCACTGCTCCTGCTGATCTCGCCGGCTCTGTTTGTGACTGAGATAGCACTGCTCGGGGTTGCTGCCCGCGGTGGCTGGCTCGGTGCAAAGCTGAAGGCCAATCGCGACCTCCTTGTCTGGTTTCCGAGACTGCTCGGTGAGCGTCGGCGCATACAGGCATCCCGACGCATTTCGACTGCCGGATTTGCCTCGATACTGACCCCGGACCTAGACTCGGACTTCTTTCCCGGCTTTGTGCGCAGCGCCCCGATGCGATTCCTCCTCCGGGGCTACTGGCGCGCTGTTCAGGCGCTGCTACGCGGTTGACCGCACCCTGCTTCGGTCGGGCTCAGAGGGCCTGACGGATCGGGCGAATCAGAATCTCGTTGATATCCACCGATCCGGGTTGTTCGAGCGCGAAGTTCACGGCCCGGGCGATGTCATCGTCGCTGAGGGCCTGGTCACCTGGGCGATTGTCAAAGAACGGTGTGTCGACCATCCCCGGTTCGATCAGGGTCACCCGGATCCGGTTGCCATCGTCTCGGGCCCGGAGCTCGGCACGCAGCGCCTCGCCCATCGCCGTCGCTGCGAACTTCGTTGCCGAGTAGAGCGACCCCGGGAGTGCCCGTCGACCGGCAACCGAACTGGTGATGAGGAAGTGGCCATCGCCCTTCTCGAGCAGGTGGGGGAGGGTCGCACGAATGGTCAGTGCCGGTCCGAGCACATTGGTCAGGACCATCGAACGCCAGTGTTCAGGAGTCTCTTCGAGAAACCCGCGGCTGGCACCAAACCCGGCGTTGGCAAAGACAGCGTCGATTCCGCCAAAGGCCTCGATCGCCGCTCCGGCAAGCGCCTCGACCTGATCCCATTCGGTTACGTCGCATCTGACGGCGATCGCATTGGCGGGCCCGCCCAGGCTTGCGGCAAGTTCCTCGAGCGGTTCGAGCCGTCTGCCCGCAAGTATGAGCCGGTACCTGTCGCTGACCGCTCGTGCCGTGGCTGCGCCGATCCCGCTGCCGGCTCCGGTGATGATCATGACCTTCTTTCCTGTGTCCATCAGCCGATTCTCGCACGGGCGCAGCGCCGGAGTCCGCGCCCTGCAATAATTAGGTCCGTCACATGGATCCCCAGAAGAAAAGACAGATCAGACTCTTTGTCGCCCTCGGCTTCGCACTCGTCCTTGCGACAGGTCTTGTCTACACCTCCTTCAACGCTTCGAGCGAGGCCCGGCAACCCTCGGAGCTGGGTGAAGCCGTGCCGGGCAAGAGCTATGAGATGACCGGGAAGGTGGTCCGTGGCTCCATCGTCGAACAGGGCGAAGGGATCCGCTTCGAGGTCAGAGACCGTGACGGCTCGGGCACGATCCCGGCTACCTACAGCGGCGTTGTTCCCGACCCATTCCGGGGCGGGCGCGAGATCGTCCTCAAGGGAACGGTCGAGAACGGGATTTTCGTGGGGGAGCGGGACACGCTCGTTACCAAATGCCCCTCGAAATTCTCGGAGAAGCAGAATCAGTAGCCTCGGAAACGCTGCCCTCTGGGTAGCCTTCCTGACCGCGGTCTTCGGTGCGGTCGCCGCTCTGGTCGGATCCAGAGGCGATCGTCGCTGGGTGGACGCGGCTCGCCGCTCAACCTACGCGCTCTTCGCCCTGCTTCTGGTCTGCGTGCTGGTCATCGAATACGCGTTCCTGACCAGCGACTTCAGCCTGAGCGTGGTCGCCAACCATTCGGCCCGTGAGACCCCGCTCTTCTACAAGTTCACGGCGATGTGGTCGAGCCAGGAGGGATCGCTGCTGCTCTGGGCATTCCTGCTCTCGCTGGTTGCTTCCGTGTCGCTCTACTTCACCCGTCACAAGCTGCGTGATGTGGTGCCCTGGGCGACCGCGATCATGCTTGGGGTCGGAGTCTTCTTCACTTCGCTGATGATTTTTGGCGGTGGGGTGAATCCTTTTGACACGCTGATCACCGTGCCCGAAAACGGTGTCGGGCTGAATCCGCTCCTGCAGCATCCCTCGATGATCATCCACCCGCCGATGCTCTACGTCGGCTACGTGTCGCTGACCGTGCCCTTTGCCTTCGCGATCGGCGCCCTCATATCGCGTCGGATTGATGCGGCCTGGATCAAGTCGACCCGAGGATTCGCCCTGGTCGCCTGGACCTTCCTGACCATCGGGATCATCCTCGGCGCCCGCTGGTCCTACACCGAACTCGGCTGGGGCGGGTACTGGGCCTGGGACCCGGTCGAGAACGCTTCGATCATGCCGTGGTTGATCACTACTGCCTACATCCACTCAATCATGGTTCAGGAGAAGCGAGGGATGCTGAAGGTCTGGAACGTCAGCCTGATCGTTGCCAGCTTCACCCTCGCATTGCTGGGTACCTTTCTCGTCAGGTCCGGCGTCCTGCAGTCAATTCACGCCTTCGGAGACTCCACTGTAGGGCCATACTTCCTGGGCCTGATCACAGTAGTGCTGGTTGGGTCCACCGCACTCATCATCTCCCGGCTGCCGCTGCTTCGATCACAGAAGCGGATTGACTCCATGGCCTCCCGCGAAGCGGTTTTCCTGATCAACAATCTTCTGCTGGTGGCGATGTGCGTACTTGTCTTCTGGGGGACATTCTTCCCCTTGATCTCCGAGCTTTTCACCGGAACGCAGTCGGTGCTCGCCGCGCCTTGGTTCGACCAGTACACGACTCCGCTCGCGGTGGCCCTGGTGCTCTTCACAGGAATAGGGCCTCTGCTCGCCTGGCGACGGATCTCCTGGCAGGGCATCCGGAGGGTATTCCCGATTCCGACCGCCGCAGCGGGGCTCGCCCTGATTTTGCTGCTGTTGCTGACTGATGCCGCTGACAGCTTCTGGGCGCTGGCGGTTTTTGTGCTCGCCGCATTCACTGTGGTCGCCCTCGCGCAGGAAACCTGGCGTGGGGCGGCCGCCCGGCGCTCAAGTGCCGGAGGCTCCGTCCCCGGTTCGATAGTAGCCGTGGCAACCCGCAATCGCCGACGCTACGGCGGCTACATTGTCCACCTCGGCTTCGTGGTTTTGATGGTGGGAATAGCTGCTTCATCCAGCTTTGAGAGCAAGCGGGACGTGACCCTCAGCCCCGGCGAATCGGTCACGGTGGAGGCCTACACCCTGACCTATGAACAGCCGACCGTGAAGCGGGACGGTCAGGCCATTGTCTTCGGGGCCCAGGTCTCCGTGAACAAGGACGACCGTCGATTTGCGACCCTGGAGCCGACCCGCCGCTACTACCAGCGGACCAGTGGCACAAAGACGATCGCCGGCTACTTTGAGGGCGAGGCGACCAGTGAAGTCGGCCTCCGCGCGGGTGTCCGCAAGGACTTCTGGGTTTCAATCGAGCCAGATACGAACGAGATCCGCCGGCGCTCGGAGATTGCGGACGACCGCTTCGGCGCCTACATGAGGACCAGGGTCCTTCCGGTAATCCGGCAGGATCCGTCACAGGCTGGCCCCCTTGCCCAGCAGCTGGTCGCCGTCCAGGGCCTGGCAACAGACCAGATCATTGCCGATTACGTGAAGCCGGCGACGGCGACGGCGGCCACATTCAGGGTGATCGTCAGCCCCTTGGTGAGCTGGATCTGGATCGGGGCGATCATCACCATCCTCGGCGCCCTGTTCGCCGTCTGGCCTGCCCGCACATCGCGCCGCAGGAGCCAGTCCTGATGGAGATCGTCTACCTGCTCCTGATGGCTGCCGCCGTCGTCGCCTTTGTCGGCTACCCGTTCTGGGGGAAGGGCCGCAGCACGGTCACCGAGGACCCCGAGATCGCGGCTCTGGAGGCAGCTCGCGAGGCTAAGTACAGGGAGATCCGCGATGCCGAGGTTGACCTCGCCACAGGGAAGCTTTCGCAGGAAGACCACGAGCGGATCAACGCCGAGCTTCGTTCCGATGCGGTCGGACTGCTGGGGGAACTCGACGAAGCGCGGCGCCGCGCAGATGCGGAAAACGGCTAAATTTTCACATTGGCGAAGCTGATCCGGGGGTGACCGTGTTTGAAGAGCAGATGATCAAATCCCTTCATGTCCGCTCCATGTCGGAGACCGATCTTTCGGAGGGCCACGACCACGCCGCGCTGTTCCAGTCCTCGACCATTTCAGCCTTGCTCGAAGGTCGCTACGACGGGGATCTGACCTTCCGTCAGCTGGCCGAGCGCGGTGACACCGGACTCGGGACCCTGGACGGACTCGACGGCGAGATGATCGCCCTGGACGGACTTTTCTATCGTGCTGACATAGAGGGGCGGGTGTCGGAGATCGATCCGTCTTCAAGGACTCCGTTTGCGGTGGTGGTGGAGTTCGATCCCGACCTGGTCTCGGACATCGGGGGCCCCGGCAAGATGTCCACGGTGCTCGAGAAGGTGGCGGCCGTGCTGCCGGAAGACGGCGTGGTCTCTGCCTTCAGGATCGACGGGCGGTTCGAGTCGGTACTGGCCCGATCGGTCCCGAAGCAGAAGAGGCCGTACCGGCCGCTGGTCGAGGTGATTGCCTCTCAGAACATGTTCGAGATCGGTCCCTGCACTGGAACTCTGATCGGTTTCAGGTTTCCGGAGTGGAGTGAAGGACTGGAGGTAGCCGGCTTCCATCTTCACTTCATAGACGAGGACAGGACGAGAGGTGGGCATGTAATGGACTTCAGAATTCTGGAGGGCACCCTTAGCGCCGAGTCTTCATCCATACTCGAGGTCGAGCTTCCACCCGGCGTGGATCTCACCTGCGGCGACCTGGCCGGAGAGGTCCACGATGCGATCGAACGGGCCGAGCGACCCGGCTGAACCTCCCGATCCCCGACCAACCCGGGGGACCCGATCCTCTGCCCGGCTTTCGGACCCCGCCGGGGCAGAGGCGGGGCCGCCGAAGCAAGCCAGGGATGACCTGGCCTACGAAAATGCGGAGAACGGCTAAACTCCCGGGTCGATGTCCACGATTCTTTCGGTCATACAGGTGCTTCTCGCCGCACTGCTGATCTTCCTGGTGCTCCTGCACTCAGGAAAGGATGCTGGTCTCTCCGGCGCCTTCGGCATCGGTGGCGGCGGCAGTTCGGTCGGTGGCGGCTCGATGGTGGAGCGCAACCTGACCCGGGCAACGGTTGCGACCGCGATCCTCTTCGTGCTGAACACGATCGTCCTGCTCAATCTCTGATTGCGGCAGGCGCCCCGGGTGAAGGCGACCCGGCTTTCTTGATACTTCGGTCCATCTGCCCCGGTTTTCTGCTGGTGCTCTAATCTCGCCTCCATGACTGATCGAACGAAACTGATTCTGGCCGTCACACTGGGTTCCGTAGGCTTGGCACTCGGCATCCTCGGCACCATTGTCGCCTTCAACACGAAGAACGAGGTCAGGTCGGATCGGGAGGTCAGCGCAGTCGTCAACGAGAATTTCGCAGAGGCCCAGAAGCGCCAGGATGAACTCGAAGCACGCCAGGCCTCCGAGGCCGAGAAGCTGGTCAACAGCCTCTCCGCCTCTGAAAGGGGCCTGATCAGGAGGATCAACGGGAACATCAGGGCTGTGGGGGCCATCCGTAAGAGGCTGAACCGGCAGGAGCGACAGATCAAGGGCCTCGAGAGTCTCGACCAACAGCTCTCGGGAGAGATTGCGAGCCTGCAGAGGCAGGTCACGCGAAACCAGAATGAAGTCAATGACCGGGTCGACCGGTTGAATCAACGGGTCACCCGGCTTCAGGTCGGTGGCGTCGGTCCCTGAGCATGCGCATCCTCTTCGTCTGCCTGGGCAACATCTGTCGCTCGCCCACCGCAGAGGCGGTAATGCGTGACCTGACCGTAAAGGCAGGTCTGGCCGACGAGATCACGGTTGACTCCGCCGGAACCGGCGACTGGCACATCGGATACCCGCCCGATTCGCGTGCGGTCGAGGCCGGCGCAAAGCGGGGCCTCACCGTCAGTGGCACGGCACGCCAGATAGCACCGTCCGACTTCGAGAACTTCGACCTGATTGTCGCGATGGATCGCTCCAACCACGCGGATCTGATTGAACTGGCCGGGAAAGAGGACCCGCGGATCAGGCTGTTGCGCGAGTTCGGTCCGGACGATGAGCTGGATGTTCCCGATCCGTACTTTGGTGGCGAGGACGGATTCGACGAGGTCATCAGCCTGATCGACCGCCACTGTCGGGTTCTGCTGGAGAACGTTTCACCTGGCGTTCAGCCCTGAACTCCAGCTTGCGGCAGTTTCGCCGGACTCAGGCCGAACGGAAGGTTCAGCTCTGTTGCGCCGAGGCTTCGTCGTCCGGGGAGTCAGTCCCGCCGACCGCCGCCCGGTAGCGCTCCACGGCGATCCGACGCTCCTCGGCGTGGTCAACCACGGGCTCCGGGTAGTCGACTCCTATCCGGCATCCGGTTGCGGCCTGCTCATCCTCGGACATCAACCAGGGGCGGACCAGGTGACCGTCGGGTACTGATCGCAGCTCCGGGATCCAGCGGCGCACGTATTCGCCCTCGGGGTCGAAGCGCTCCTGCTGGGTCATCGGGTTGAACATCCGCTGGAAGTAGGGCGCGGGATCGGTTCCGACCGAGGTCACCCACTGCCACCCGCCGTTATTGGAGGCGACATCACCATCAATCAGTCGCTCCATGAACCACCGCTCGCCCTCCCGCCAGTCGATGTGGAGATCTTTGGTCAGGAAGGAGGCGACCACCATGCGGACCCGGTTGTGCATCCAGCCGTCCTCCAGAAGCTCGCGCATGCCGGCATCGACCAGCGGGTATCCGGTTCGGCCCAATTTCCAGGCATCGAGCAGCTTCGCGTCCTCGTGCCAGTCCAGGGTGCCGCGGTAGCGCTCCTGGAACTCGGTCGACATCACTTCGGGAAAGTTGAGCAGCACCGATGCGTAGAACTCGCGCCAGGCCAGTTCCTTTCGGAAGACTGCCGGTCCGCGGCCGTCTCGAAGGCCGAGCTTGGTCTCGAGTTCAAGAGGGGAGAGGCACCCCCAGCGGATGTAGGGAGAAAGCCTCGAAGAGCCTCCGGTCGGCGAGTTTCTGGTGTCGGCATAGGCGGTCAATCCTTCATTGAGGTAGGCGTGCGTCGCCTCCCTGGCAGCCGTCTCGCCCGGTTCGAAGGAGGTCAGGCCGGTGTCGGTCCCCTGGTCGAAACCAAGTTCTTCCATGGTCGGCATCGTCCCTGGATCAAGCCCGTTCGGGCAGCGGACTTGGGATGGCGGATCCTCAAGCGGCCGGCGCGGGACCTCCTTCCAGGCCTTGAAGAATGGTGAGTAGACCGTGTAAGGGGTTCCCTTGCCGGAAACGATCTCACCCGGATCGGCGACGATGTAGGAGCCGGGGTGAGGATGGGCAACGAATCCGTCTGCGACCAGAGCGGCGCTGACCCGCTGGTCTCTCCGGTTTGCCCAGGGTGAGGCATCCTCTGTCCAGTGAACGGAGGTCGCCCCCGTTTCCTTTGCCAGCTCGGGAAGGACGACTTCGGGGAGGCCGATTCGGATGAACAGATCGGCACCCAGATTCCGAAGCGAGCCTCGCAGCTCCGAGAGACAGCCGAGCATGAAGCTGACCCTTGCCGGTGAGACAAACCGGTATCCGGTCAGCAGGCGCTCGTCAAAGACGAAGCAGGGCACCGTTTTGCCGGCAGCGACGGCGGCCGTGAGCGCCGGCAGGTCGTTCACCCGCAGGTCACGACGAAACCACATGACCCTTGTCTCCTGGCTCGCTTTGCCCTCCATCCCCGCTCATTATCGCAGTGAATGCCGCATCTCCGGTGTCACCGGATCGGATTGCCTGCGTCGGGCCTGCGGTTGCGGATTTTCGCGGTCCCGCCCGAGGCCGGGTCCAGGTTCTAGGGTGGCTGGTCGCAGGCGGCAGGGCGGCCCGCGACCAAAACACTCAGACAGGAGCCTTATCCATGGACAGAAAAACCGGAGCAATTCTTGCGATCGCGATCGTTGGAGTGCTGACTGGCATCGCAGGGATTGTCATTGCCAACGATGCCAAGAGTGGCAATCAGGACACGCAGGCCCAGCTCGATGCCGCCGTTGCCCGCGAAGACAGACGCGTGGCAGCCACGGCAGCAGCAGCCAATGCAGGCATCAGGAAGTCCGAGAAGAGCGCCGAGGCGTCGATAGAGGCAGCTCAGAAGTCAGACAGCAAGACTGCCGATCAGAACAGTGAGCAGATCGCGACCCTCCAGAGCACCCTGGACTCATTGAAGAGCCAGATATCCGACCTCCAGGCGGCCCAGACGAGCAGCAACCAGAAGTTGAACGCCCGGATCACTGCCCTGTCCAACCGCGTCGGCGGCTGACCCACCAAGGCCCGGCCAGCAAAGTCCCCGGTCCGTTCTCGGACCCGGGGACTCTGCTTTCAGAAGGATGGTGCGGCTGAGAGGAGTCGAACCTCCACGTCCTTTCGGACACAAGCCCCTCAAGCTTGCGCGTCTACCAATTCCGCCACAGCCGCAGGAGGGGACCGGATTCTATGGAAAGCGGGCGGGGCGGCGCTTGGCCATGGGTGAAGGGCCGCGCGCGGTCTTGCCAGAAAAGTCGAAAAGCGGGGTCCGGTGGACGGTCTCTTGCGAAATACGGGAGATGCGAACGTCCGTCCGCAGGGCCGCCTAGTATACGAACACAAGTTCGCTAAGAGCAGTATTCCAACTTCATCAGCAAACAATCGGCCCGAGGCCGGCGAAGGAGATTCGTGGTTGACCTGACCAAGCGCCAGCGTGAGATCTTCGATTTCATCGGCAAGTACGCCGACAAGATGGGCTACCCGCCGACGGTACGTGAAATCGGAAAGGCCGTCGGCCTCCACTCTTCCTCCACGGTGCACGTTCATCTGGCCAATCTTGAGAAGGCTGGCGTGCTGAGGCGGGATCCATCAAAGCCGCGGGCTATAGAGGTCCTGGTCAAGCGGGCAAAAAGCGCTCGTGATGCCGCTGTCGAAACCGTGATGCCTGGTGGTCGTTCGGGACTTCCGCTGGTTGGCCGCATTTCGGCCGGCCCGGGGATGCTGGCCGACGAGAACATTGAGGATTACGTGGAAGTACCGTCGGTGATCGGGGGAAGCGAAGGCGACTATGTGCTGGAGGTTCGCGGTGAGAGCATGAAGGACGCCGGGATCATGGACGGCGACTACGTGATCGTCCACCCGACCCCGGACGCCGACAACGGGGAGATCGTCGTCGCGATGCTCGATGACGAAGAGGCAACGGTCAAGAGGCTGTTCAAAGAGGCGGATCACATGCGCCTCCAGCCCGAGAACGAGACCATGGAGCCCATCATCACAACAGACGCATCGGTGATCGGCAAGGTAATCGGAGTCTTCCGCAAGGTCTGATTGCCTCTGGTTTTGCCGGAAGCCCATGCCGGCTGGCTGGTCCGAAGAGTTGCGACCGCTCGGCACTTTCTGTACCCGGGTGCCTTCGGAACTGGTGGATTCCCCGGTTCGGCTCTACACTTTCTGTTCGTGGGTCGGGCGGCTGCGGGGGGAGAGAAAACCCTTCGAGGAAAGTCCGGACACCACAGGGCAAGGACGGTGGGTAACGCCCACTCGGGGAAACCCGCAGGAAAGTGCCACAGAAATACACGGCCGATGACGCAGCCACACGTGAGTTGCGTACAGGCAAAGGTGAAAAGGTGCGGTAAGAGCGCACCGGCGTCGCGGTGACGCGGCGGCCAGGTAAACCCCGTCCGGTGCAAGACCAAACAGGATCGTTGACCCGGCTCGGCGAGGTCCAGGTAGGTCGCAGGTGAACAGGAGCAGGTCTCCGTTCCCCGTCGGCATTTTCAGCTGGCGAGATAGATGGTCGTTCAAGACAGGATCCGGCTTACAGACCCACTAAAGAAAGGGCCCCGCCAAGGGGCCCTTTCCATTTCTCCGGCGAGCCAGTGTCGCGCTATGTGAGCTTAGGCCCATAAACGGCCAGTTCTTTTAGCATTTGCTAATCTTCTCAGGAACCTTCAGCTGAGTCTCCGCCACAAGATCGCGGAGAGCGGGGGACCCAAAGGACAAGGTCCAAGGGGCGAATCTCTGGTGAAAGCCAGGTAGCGCAGCTTTCAGCGCGAGCCCGACAGCTAACCCCGCAAGCAACGGAAAGAGATATGGAAAATGCTTCTCCCCGTCATATGCGGGTCGGGCAACTGAATATTTTCGCGTTTGTGCTCGGTCTGGCAGTTCTGGTCTGCGTTGTCGTGGCAGGTCCTCAGAGTGCGTCGGCCACTGCGTCCTTCCAGGGCGCCAGGACCTCTGGCGGAGGCCTGACCCTTGGCGAGGCTACTGGCGCGCCTCAGTTGGCCCCCAGGTTGGGGGCGCGGGTGCTTCGCGAGGGCATGACCGGCCCTGACGTACGTGTTCTGAAGGGCATCGTTCACGCCAAATCTCTGCTGTCGGGGTCCAGCGTGAGCCAGGAGTTTGATGCGCCGACGACCAGCGCGGTCCGGCGATTCCAGTCGAAGGTAAAGATTGCTCCGACTGGTGTGGTGAATCGAAGCACCGCCCGAGAGCTGATTGGTTCGATGTCCTATTCCGGTGCCTCGTGGTACGGGCCGGGCTTCTACGGCAATCGCACAGCCTGTGGGCAGACACTCCGCCCGGGGACCCAGGGCGTAGCCCACAAGACGCTTCCCTGTGGAACAAAGGTGATGATCGGTTTCCGCGGCAGGTTCGTCATCACCAGGGTGATTGACCGTGGGCCCTTCATCAGCGGTCGGAGCTGGGATCTGACCGGCGCGATCGCCAAGGCGCTGCGCTTCGAGAGCGTCGGTGTGGGCGATGTTCGCCACGCCGTACTCAGTGGTCGTTGAACCCGCCCGGTCGGCCAGTCGGAAGTCTTCCGAACCCGGATTTTCAGGTCAGGTCCGATCCGATCAGGGTTTCTGCGTGTCTGTACAGTGACAAACCGGATCCGCGGCCGCATGAAGCGGAGAAATTCCCAGAAGGAGAAGCCAGATAATGAATTTGCAAAAACATGCGCCCTCGAGCAGGGTCAACATTCTCCTGATTGCACTTGCCTCAGCGCTGGCAATTGTTTTCCTTGCTGTCGCATTCGGAACCGGAGGTGGCAATGCGGATGCCGCCAAGGCGAGACCGTCTGCCGTGGCAGCGGTGCTCGGCGGGGCCGACCCGATGCCGGAGCCCGCCTGCCCCCTCAAATGCCTGGTGATTCCCAGCGTGAGCGGCATTCAGACATTCCTGTCGAGCGGAGCCTCTCCCTACAGAGTCCCGGCGACCGGCAAGATCACCGCCTGGAAGATCTACCTCGGCAATCCGAAGGCCAAGGATCGCATCGCCTTGAACGAAACGTTCGGTAGTCCGCCCCAGGCATCAATCAGTGTTCTCCAGAGGATCAACACCGATCGTGGTCCGAAGTTCAGGCTTCAGCGGAAGTCGCCGGTTGTGGGTCTCAACAGGCATCTCGGAAGAACGCCTGCTACCTTCCGTCTTGCCAAGCCGCTCAGGGCCGTCAAGGGTCAGTTCGTAGCACTCACCGTCCCGACCTGGGCACCGGCGTTCGCTGCCGGCCTGAACCCACGCGATCACGCCTGGCAGGCCAGCCGCCAGCCTGGAAAGTGCGCAAGCACCGAACCTTCGTCACAACTGCTGGTAGGCAGCAAGCGTTTCTACGCCTGCAAGTTCACGGGTAGCCGTCTCCTGTTTACGGCGCGCATCAAGTTCGACTGAGGCAGCAGCCACAGGAGCGGCTGGTCGGCGTCTGCCACCTGCTCCTTCTTCTTGAGGAAAAGACTGCCGATGCTCAGCAGAAAGGACAGCCGTCTGGCTGTCCTTTCTGCTGAATCGCTCTTTACTCCGGAACCGCTCCCGGGGATGACGGGCTGGGGGATCCCTGGCGCCGCCCCGTTGATGGAAGCAGGTGGCCTCTCAGGCGGCAGCCGGCAGTACCCTTGGAGTCGCCTGGTCCTTGGGAAGGGCCGCCGCTGCAGCCATCAGGCTCTGGAACTCGGCCAGAGCGACATGGGCCAGGGCTTCAAGGATCTGCTCGTCGTCCCAGCCGACCTCGCGGGCTTCCTCGTGAAGATAGATCGGCGGGTCTCCTTCGGACTCAAGCGCAGCCTTGAGGTAGATGAGCAAAGTGTTTTCGTGCTCGTCGGCTGAGGTAAAGCCCCTGGCTCGCGACACTTCGTCGAGTCCGAGGCCAGCGTTCCTGGCTGATTTGGCGTACTGGACGACGCTGTAAGTGTCGCCACGGTGCTCAGCAACGGCCAGTGCGATCCGGTGCCGGGTGGCTTGCGGGAGGCTGCCCTTCTGGAGTTCGACTCGCATTCTGGTGTAGGCCCGCAGGACTGCCGGAGAACCGGCGAGAACACCGACCAGCTTGTTCACCGAGCGACCCCCCACCTGAATGCTCTTGAGGATCGAAGCACTCTCGTCAGGCGCCGTCAGTTCGTCATGGATATGGAACCGGCTGACTTCAGTTTTTACAGTCATGATCGACTCGCTTCCATTCTGTTCGTTCAAGGCACCCTTTTGCTGTTTTAGGTTGCGTTTAGGGTGCCATTACTTTACTTTTAGCTAGCAACTAACCACAAGTAAGTTATACCGGTTCAGTCGGCGTCTGGCAAGCTCGTTCGCGTATCGTTGCCACGATCGGCAGCTGATCGAGGCAGTCGAAGTCCTTCAAGGAGCGAGATGGCAGACAAACCGAAGACACCGGCCGACGTTTACGAACTGGTGAGCCAGCACGATGTCCGGTTCATCAGGCTCTGGTTCACCGATGTCCTCGGTCACCTCAAGAGCTTCTCGATCAACTCCTCCGAACTTGAACGTGCCTTCGAGCGCGGAATCGGATTTGACGGTGCCTCGCTGACCGGTTTCAACTCGGTCGAGGAATCCGACATGGTTGCGAGACCCGATGCGACAACATTTTCCCTGCTTCCCTGGCGGCCCGAGGGGGTGGATGCCGTAGCCCGCATGTTCTGCGACATAGAGGTTCCGGGTGGCCTTCCCTACGAAGGCGACCCCAGGTGGGTCCTGAAGCGGGCGCTCAAGAGGGCTGAGGAAATGGGTTTTGATGATTTCGTAGTGGCGCCGGAAGTCGAGTTCTATTACTTCCGTTCGGCAAAACCAGCTGACGGTATTCCAGAGGTACTCGACGAGGGTGGTTACTTCGACCTGACGACGCTTGATGCCGGCTCCGACGTCCGCCGCGAGACCGTACTGGCGCTTGAACGGATGGGGGTGCCTGTCTCCTCGACCCATCATGAGGCCGGTCCGTCCCAGCATGAGCTCGATTTGATGGCGAGCGGGGCTCTGGGTGCCGCAGATGACCTCATGACCAGCCGGATTGTCGTGAAGGAGTACGCCCTCCAGCAGGACTGGCACGCCAGCTTCATGCCGAAGCCCCTCGGGGGGGCCAACGGCTCTGGTCTCCACATACACCAGAGCCTCGTCAAGGGTGGCGTGAACGCTTTCCACGACCCGGAACGGCCGGCTCTGCTTTCGTCAACCGGCAAGTCCTTCATTGCCGGCCAGCTCCGGCACGGCCGCGAAATCGCTCCGCTTTACGCCCAGTGGGTCAACTCGTACAAGCGACTGGTGCCAGGTTTTGAGGCCCCGGTGTACCTGTCCTGGTCGCGCCGCAACCGGTCATCGATGATCCGGGTGCCCCAGCGGCAGGTCAGCGAAGAGGGGGATTCGTGGGCGGAGTTGCGTTGCCCGGATGCTGCCTGCAATCCGTATCTCTGCCTCGCAGGGATGCTGCAGGCCGGCCTTGAGGGAATTGAGAAGGGTTATGAGTTGCCGGAGCCGATGGAGGAGAACCTCTATCACCTGGGCCCTGACGAAATGGCTGCCCGGGGCATCGAACAGCTGCCGTCAACCCTCGGCGAAGCGGTCGAGCTGGCGGCTGATTCGGAACTCTTCCTGAGAACGCTCGGGGAACACACCTTCCGCCGCTTCATCGAACTGAAACGGCAGGAGTGGGATAAGTATCGGGTCCAGGTGACCCCGTACGAGATCGACACCTTTCTGCCGGTTCTCTGAGGCCCGTCGGCCTCTCTCAGGCCCCGTCGCCGTCCAGCAGGGTGGCCAGTGAGGCCCCTTCGGTCACCGGCGCCCGGCAGCTGAAGTCCCGGCACAGGTAAGCCGCCGGCTCCCCGTCGACATCCTCCCGGCCGCGCAGCAGGGCAGGTGTCCGGCTCCCGGTGGGTCCGCCAGCCAGGACATGGCGCGGCCGGTAGTGCGAGTGGAAGGCTTCAAGCAAGGGACCGGCCGAGTCCTTCTCGCCCCCTTC
>CAIZLN010000060.1 GCA_903933815.1 uncultured Solirubrobacterales bacterium | reverse complement strand
CGGAAGTTGGTGGCTGGCAGGGCCAGTTCACCGAAGAGCAGCTGGATCTGCTGGCACCCTCAGTCCGACTATACGAGTCAATAGCGCGAGAAATATCTGCTGCGCCGGTGCGGATGAGTCCCGGCAAAGCAAGCCAGCAGCCGTGAACGGGGCGTCCCGGCTCCCCACGCTCAGATGCTCCAGGACTTGAAGTCCATTCCGGTGAACTCGCGAAGCTTTTCAACTTCAGGCCGGTAGAGCTCCTCGAGCTGTCGCCTCAGTTCGGGCTCCATCGGCTCCGTCGGAAGGGGGCGGGATAGCGGCCGCCGGACATTTTCTATCAATGCTTCCCGCCTGTTGCGGGGCAACCGGTAGACAAGCTTTCGAAGAAATCTCAGGTCGGCCAGGGCCAGATAGAGCCGAGTCTTCTCCCTGAGATGATCGCTGCGATTCATGACGATACCTTCCTCCGGGGCGACGGAAAGGTCGGCCAGGCCAAGGAATCCGAAGATCCTGCTCAGCACGCTTTCCGGTGCAAGCCTTAGCTCATCACTGTCGACAACCAGAATGGAATGCCGGGAGAACTCTTCGAGAAAGTGATTAATCTGAGTCATATAGAGCCCGCCGGCAAGGATCACGCTGTCCAGCGGGCGGCTTATGTCCCCGAAAGCCTCGGCAAGGCTCATGTCTCTCCGCAAGCGGCCGTCCTTCACCGGGCTTGCCTTCGAGTTGGAAACCATTGAGCGAGCCCTCTCAATTGGATCACGGACCAGATAGATGAACCTGGGATTCTCGACTTCCAGACGAATCGCTCTCGGAACACCATCGTGGTGGGGAAACGCGCTGTACTGGGGCGAGGATTCGCCCCTCGCCGCTGTGCCCTCTTTGAATAGGCCGAGATAGGCATCCCTGCTCGAAGGTTTGTTTGTGGTGCGACCAGTCCGCTCCAGAAAGTACCGGGGCTCCTTAACATCCGACATCGAGATGTCGGGGTGCAGATCGAGATATTCGTGGAGGCTGGTTGTGCCGCACTTGGCGGCGCCGATGACGAAGAAGGTCGGCATCTGCGTATTGCCTGACTTGGTACTGGATGCCCGCGACTTTTGTCGTGCTGTTAGAGCTGGCATGTGGCTCAGGATTCGCCCACCGCGACCGCGCTTCGGATCGGGATAGCGGTCGTATTGAGGCCCAGAAGCTTCCAGGCCATCACTGACATCACCGAATTCGAAACAAGAATGCTCACCGCGAACCCGATCGCAGCACCGGTGGCACCAAGTGGCGGAATGAGAAGGGCGCAGAGCACGAGGTTCAAAAGCAGGCCGGCTCCCGTGGCAACCAGGGCCGGGGTCCAGTGTTTGGACATCATCAAGGAAGGGCTGGCAGCCCCGGTCATGACACCGAAAAGAGCTGCCCCGACCAGGATCACCAGCGGGGTTGCCGCTGCCTCGAAGCCGCTTCCGAACAGGCCCAGCAAGGGCTCACGAGCAAGAATGATCGCTGCCCCGATCGGGATCGCAGCGATGAAACTAACCCTCACGTTTCGACTGATGTCCGGTTGAAGCTCGAGCAGGTCCCCTTGGGCGAAACGGGCAGCGACCCTGGGGGCCAATGCGAGGTTGACCACCACGTAGATCATCACCATCGGCTCGATCAGCTTGATCGCAACCTGCAGCTCGCCGATCGCGTCCGGCAACCCGAAGATACCGAGCAGGAGAATCCCTACCCCGCCCTGGATGCTGGCCAGCAGGGTTATCGCGGTGAAGGGAGCGAGGCCCGAAGCATGCCATTCCTCCGCCTCCCGTCTGGAGGGATCTTTGGCGAGCACCGGCTTGAGCCGCGCGCGGGCGATCCTCCAGACGATAACCGCCCCGAGCAGGAAGGAAGCGCTGTAAAGCAGTACGGCCTCCTCTGAAGTAATCGAACCGTTCACGCCGACCAGGAGCCCGACCCCGAGCAGCATCAGGACCGGGTAGACGACGAAGGTGGGCAGGAAGGATTCCTCGATGTGCCCGAGCCCCTGAAGCACTCCCGACCAGATGAGGCTGAAGGCGCGGACTGCGACCACCGGCAGGACCAGCAGCAAGGTCGCCAGGAACACCGGGTCTACAAATACTGCCGCCCCGATCGCAGCAAGGACCGAAAGGACGAGCGCGAGGGTAACCACCGTCTTTTGTGCGCGAGCCACGATCTCAGCGAGTAGATCCGGACGCTCGATGCTCCTGAAAATGGCGGTGCTCCTGAGCAGCACCGATCCGTAGCCGAGGCCGGATATTCCCAGGAGTACCGCTACCCAGGTGGTCGCGTAGGAGTAGATGCCGAACTCTTCGATCCCCAGTTCACGGGCGAGCACGACCACCATGACCAGGGTCAGCCCACGACCAGCTAACCGAATCAGCAGGGCAAGCGGTGCTCCCTTGAGCCTCTTTCCAATCCTCCGGATCAATCAGGTGGCCGGGTTGTTTTGCCAGGCCGCCACTCCCAGGGCGCAACCGAACGACCACCCGAGGCGAAGATGGCGCCCATCAGCAATCCGACAAACAGGGTGAAGACGGGCTGCTCCCACCAGATGTAGATCAGACCCATCGCGAGGTAGTAGAGACCCAGTGCCCAAACTGCGTTTCGATCGCGGCCCGGGGTTTTGAGAACCAGAAGAACCACCCCTGCGATTCCGATGCCAAACGCGAGGAGCCCGACCAGGCCGAGGTCGCCAAACAGCCCCACCATGCTCGAGAACTCACTCGAGAAAGATCCGCTGCCGTACCAGTAACCGATTTCCTCAGCCTGAATCTGTGAAGGCTCGAGACCCAGAGAGCGGCTGACGCTGTCGTCGCTTGCCTTGTTGGAGAGCAGGGCAATGTAGCCGACTGACTGACCCTGGCCGAGGCCGAAGGCCAGATTGCCGGGCGACTCAGTGACTCTTTCAGTTGTCTCCTCCAAGCCGCTGAGCTTGCGCGACCTGCCGTCCCCCGGGGACGTTTCAACGCTGCGCTCGATCTCACCGATGGCGTAGCCATAATTGTCCGGGATGACGCCCGGTATGGCCGGGCTCCAGAGTGCCAGCAGGGTTCCAAGGACCGGCAAAACGAGGCGGACCGCCCAGACTCTGAGATTCAGTGCCGGACTCAAGGCCAGAGCAAACGGCAGCAGGAAGAGGGCCTGCTTGGTGTCAGAGAGGATTGTCACCAGGATGAACGGCGCGGCCCAGAGGGTGTCCCTCCAGCCCGCGGACCGACCGAGGATCCAGAGCGCCACTGCCCCGGCTATCGCACCGTTCAGGTGCGGGGCGATCATGATCCCCTTGAACATTCCGAATATCTCATCCGGATGCGAGGCGAACGGTATCTGGCCGACCGAGATCAGAAACTGCAGGACAGCGAGGCCGAATAACAGCCAGAGCAGCAGCCTGGCGCCGTCTCTTCCGGGGCGAGCGAGCACTACTGTGGCGATTACCGCGAACGGTACCCCGTAGAGCGCGAAGGAAAGGGCCGGACCAGCAAGCGGGATGCCGACCCGGGACGCGGTGATCAGCTGGGTGATGCCGAGCAGTACGAGCGAGACCACGATCAACTTCACCGGGAGGTCCGGTGTCCTGAACCAGACCACCAGGGCAATTGCGAAAGCCAGCCAGACGAGCAGCAGGTCGAGCCGGAGGAACCACTCCCCGAGGCCGATCAGGTCGGCCAGCAGGGGTGAGATGAATCCCCAGACGATGGCTGTGGCCAGCATCGTCAGAACCAGGGCACAAGCACGGGCACCCGCTGCGTTTTTCCCAGAATCGGGTACCTTCACCCGCAGCAGACTAAACGACTGGCCAGCACGTCAGGCGACTGACCAGCACCCTCGGATCGTTGCTGTGACCTGAACCCCGGGTATGCGGTGTGGATTCGTGTTCACGTGGTGCCCTGATCTTCGTCAGTCTGATCCCCTCGACCGGGCAATAGATATGAGAATCCTGCTGATCACCCACGAGTACCCTCCCCGCGCGGGAATCGGGGCCTACCGCTGGGAGGCGATGACCAAGTACCTGCGACGGTCGGGACACACGGTGACCATCGTGACCTCGGATCTTTTCGGCGTGCTCACCCCCGAATCTGCACCTGACACCCTCTATACGAGAGACCTCGGCCGGGCCGGCGCGGTCCGGTCCGCGATCGGGCTGGCCAACAACAGCTCTTCCGAAGAGGTTTTCGTTTCCGGCCGCCTGACGAGGCCGATTCCACCTGACAAGTCGCTCGTGACCTGGGTGCCTTCAGCACTTCTGGCAACCCGGAAACTTCTTGGAAAACGCGAGTTCGATGTCATCGTGACCAACTCTCCACCCGAGGCTTCCGCCCTGATCCCGCTGCTGCTGTGCCGCCGCCGGCCCGCCTGGCTCGCCGACTTCCGCGACGCCTGGATCCTCGACGGCTACCGACCGCCCTTCCCGACCAGACTCCACACGAGCGTTGACCGCCGCCTCGAGCGTGCCGTGATGAAGCGGGCAGATGTGGTTACTGTCGCCCAGCGTCTGAACCGTGACGACCTGCTGGATCGCCACGGCATCGAGGCCCGCTACATCAACAACGGCTGGGATCCCGAGCTTGAACTTCCGGCGGAGCCAGGCCAGCCCGATCCAGATCCGAAGGCACCGTTTCGCCTGGTACACACCGGCACCCTCCATGGATTCTGGGGCAGGTCGCCAAGGCCCCTGATCGAGGCGCTGGTCGTACTCGGAAAACGACTGCCAGAGCTGCCCGGCAGGCTGCAGATCGTGCTGGCCGGAAGCCCCGAGAGTCAGGGGCTGGAGATGGCGGAGGATGCGGGGGTGCGAGATCTCTTCGACTACCGCGGCAGCCTGAGTCGACCCGAAAGCCTGGCTCTCCAGAGAAGCTCAGACGCGCTCCTCCTGGTGACTTCGGACCGGCTTTCGTGGGAGCTTCCGGGAAAGCTGTCGGAATACATGGGTGCCGACCGGCCAGTGTTCGCGATCGCCGGCGACAACGAGGCGGCCCGGGTGATCGACGAGACCTCCCTCGGAATCTCGGTCGACCCAGCTGATCCGGTGGGGATCGCCGACGCCCTGGAGCGGGTACTCAAGGCCGGGGAGGTCCCAGGGTTCGCACCGACGGGCGTGGAGCGGTTCCGCTACCCGGGCCCCGCAGAGCAGATGGAAGCGGCACTGCTGGAAGCGATCGACCGGCGGCAGATAACGACTAATAAACGTGGACGGTGAAGCTGAACTTCTGCTGATCGCGTCCCGCCACGCTGGAGCGAGCTGCTTTCACTACCCCGGCCGGCTCTCTCTTTCCATAGCTGGGTGAATACCACCCTTGATCCAGGGAAAGCTCGCAATTCGGTGCTTCCAGGCGAAGGTCGAAACCCGGGCACCGCATCGTGCATATCCCGTCCTCGACCTCAGCTTCCACACCCGGATGAAGGGGGAAAGCCCAGCGACAGTCGTGACTCCCCTCAGACTCGATCGCGTCCAGTATCTCCAGTCTGCGAGTCGAGGCCTCAAGCGAGATCTTCCGCTCATATCCAACCGGGGCCGCAAGGCGCAGATAACCCCTGTGGCGACCCCTGAAGGTGAAATGGTCGCCGTCGGGGTCCCATTCGAGACACTCAGACCTGGTCTGATCGGCCATGGAAAAGAGCCCGTTCAGGCTGGTCGAGTCGAACGGGTTCTGCTCCTCGCCGTCGATCTGGAGAGTCGAATGGCTGGCGGTTGATCGAAACTCATTCCGAGCCGCCCAGTCGGCCGAATACACGAACGAACCCGGGTCCACCACGACAGGCGTGTCACGGAAAAAGAGCTGGAACGAAAGCTGATCGCAGTGGGAATGGTGGCCGAGCCCCACTGGCCCGCAGCGGATCGGGATGAAGAAACCACCCGAGCGAAAGAACCAGTAGCCACCATCAGGGTAATACGACGAGCCTGGCCGTGGCACGCACTCTGACCCGTCAGTCTGGAACAGAAAATGCGGGTTCATGGGATCCTGCTTGCCGTAGTCGTCAAGCGGGAGAAGACGTCCGTTATCACTGTCGCCTATCTGGACGATGCGCTCGCCATCCGGAGAACTGCTTCGAACAAATCCGAGCATCTTCCCGATCCTGATGTCGAGTTCGGAGCGGGGGATCTCAGGGAGGCAGGCTTCGATCACCCCCCGGCCGACCATGAACATTTCGGTGACGAGGAGCTGGTAGTAGGTGGACCCCTCCCAGGCACTTCCGTCCTGCGTGACCTGATGCCTGCTCTCCTGGATCAGCTCGGCCGAAGACCAGCCAATCCACTTCCTGCCGAGCCGCGAGCCGACAAACAGCGTGCCGACCAGCTGCAGGCCGACGACGTTCGAGAGGTAATGATTTCCACGACGCAGGCGGCCCGGACGCCAGCCGTATTCGAGGTGGTCCTTTATGAAATGGCCATGGTCAAGGATGGCAGCGGCTGTCCGGCGACACCACCGCTCCCCCTCCACTGTCTCCCGCAGGAGACAGATCGTGGCGAGCCAGTTGCAGGCCCGGATCGCGACATCCATGGTGCTGACCCAGTTCGGGCCGAACTCAATCGGGTTGCCGTCAAGGAAGGAGTTGATCTGCGCTCCTATCTCATCCAGATAGCGTCTGTCCCCGGTCAACCGGAAGGCCCCGGCAAGGATTGGAAGGTGCTGGCAACGGGAAAGCTCCCACGGTATGTGGATGTCGGATCCATCATCGCGAACCCAGCCAGCCCTGGATATGTGCCGCAGCTCCCAGCGGACTCCGGTCTTGAAATCGACTGTCCACTCAATCGGTGAGCCAAGCTGCACCGGACCGGATCCCATCAGGTCAAATCGGTGCCTCATGATCTCCTCGGCCCGCTGGAGGTATTCGTCCTGCTCGGCGATCGTCATCCCCGCCAGGTCACGTTCGAACCGGGCCAGGTCCGGAAGCGAGGCAAGGACCGGCCCCTTCAGCTGCTCGGAGATCGACTTGCCTCCAAGCGCCCGATCGAGGTCGGCGTCACTGCAGCCCAGCGGATGCTGACGAAGCCGATACCTGCGAGCCGGTGCGACCAGCTTCCTCACCACCTGACGACTTCCGTGGATCACCCGGCG
>CAIZLN010000059.1 GCA_903933815.1 uncultured Solirubrobacterales bacterium | reverse complement strand
TGCCTGGTCTCGCTGCCGCAGGAGGACTTCCTCTACGTCGGCGACAGCGGTCATTTCCCTTACGGAACCAAGGCGCCGGAAGAGCTTCAGGAGAGGGCTCGGGAGATCACCGGATTCCTGCTTGAAAGTCGGGTGAAGATGATTGTGGTGGCCTGCAACTCTGCCACCTCCGCAGCCGGGGACATGATCGGTGAACTGGCGGCGGCTGAAGGTGTCCCCGTGGTCACCGTGGTCGGCCCGGAAGCCGAGATCGCCGCCGCGATAACCGATTCAGGCCGGGTCGGGGTCCTGGCTACTCCGGCCACTGTTTCCAGCGGTGCCTATCACCGTGCCCTTGAGGCTCAGGGCAGGCCGCTGACCGTCACCGAAGTCGCCGCACCGGACCTCGCACCGATCATCCAGCAGGGCTTTCCTTTCGACGAGAGCGTGATGGAGACGGTGCGCAGCTACTGCGAACCGCTGCGTCAGGCCGAGGTCGACACCCTGATCCTCGGCTGCACGCATTACCCGCTGGTTGCCCCGATGCTGCAGCGTTTTCTCGGCCGCGACGTGAGGCTGGTCACCGCCGGCCACGCCATAGCCGCTGCGGTTCAGCGCCGCCTCACCGAGTCCGGTCAGCTCGCGTCCGGAGAAGGGGAGGGCGGCTACCGGTTCCTGGTTACCGGCGACGTCGAGTCCTTTACCGAGCTCGGCACCCGCTTCCTCCAGCTGCCACTGGCAGGCAGGGTTGATGTGCTCAGGTACCCTTGAACCATGTCAGCTGCCGAAAAGATACGAGACGATGCCCGTGAGGCGATGAAGGCTGGCGACCGCCAGCGGTCGTCGGCTCTGCGCATGATCCAGGACGTGCTCCAGCAGGACGCGAAGCTGGGCAAGGGCGACGAGATCGCGGTGCTCCAGCGGGAGCGCAAGAAGCGCCTCGAGGCGGCGGAAGCCTTCGCCGGAGCGGGCCGGACCGAGCAGGCCGAAGCCGAGAGCTTTGAAGCCGAGCTGATCGCCGGATACCTTCCGGCGCAGCTGTCTGACGAAGAATTGAATGCGATGGTCGCCGAGGCGATTGAAGCCACCGGAGCCGAGAGCCCGAAGCAGATGGGCCAGGTCATGGGTGTACTGAAGGAAAAGGTCGCCGGACGGGCCGATGGCAAGCGGGTCAGTACCGCAGTCAAGGACCAGCTTGCCTCGTAGGACCCTGACGCTCGAAAACTCGGTCGCGGCCGAGCTGGCCGGATCCGGCGACTCGGTACTGAGGGCGCTGCGGGACCGCACGACCAGCAAGGTCCACCTCAGGGGCAACCTGCTCACCCTCGAGGGCGAGGATGCCGAGATGGACCAGGCAGCAAAGCTGGTCGACGAGATGGTTGATCTGATTGAGAACGGCCATGAGGTAGAGCCCGAGACCCTGAACTCAGTGACCAACGCGATCCAGTCCTCGAAGCGCAGTTCGGAGGTTCTGAAGGACGTTGTCTGGCACAACCGCAACACAACGGTCGCCCCGAAAACAGTCAACCAGAAGGTCTATGTCGACTCTATTCGCGAGAACACCGTCACCTTCGGGATCGGCCCGGCCGGTACCGGGAAGACTTTCCTCGCAGTGGCAATGGCCGCCGCCGCGCTGGTCGAGGGCGAGGTCCGGCGGATCATCCTTACCCGGCCTGCGGTCGAGGCTGGCGAGAGTCTCGGCTTCCTGCCCGGCGACCTCCAGGCAAAAGTGGACCCGTATTTGAGGCCGCTGTTTGACGCGCTCTACGACATGCTCGACCCCGACCGGGTCAACGGTTACTTCGACCGTGGCGTGATCGAGGTCGCGCCGCTCGCCTTCATGCGCGGCCGCACCCTGAACGATGCCTTCGTGATCCTCGACGAGGCCCAGAACACGACTCCCGAGCAGATGAAGATGTTCCTCACCCGGCTCGGCTTCAACTCGAAGATGGTCGTCACCGGAGATGTAACCCAGATCGACCTGCCGAAGGAGCGCCAGTCCGGGCTGGTCGTGGTCAGGGAGATCCTTGACGGGATCGACGACGTCAGCTTTGTGCGCTTTGGTGGGGCCGACGTGGTCCGCCACCGGCTGGTCCAGCGCATCGTCGCCGCTTACGGCGAGCACGCCGAGCGCGAGGCGAATCAGTGAGCCTGGAACTCGAGGATGTGCCGACCGGATTCAGGTCGGCCGTTCTGGCGACGCTTGCCGAGGTCGGCATCGAGGATGGCCACCTTGCGGTCGAGCTGGTCGACGAAAAGCGCATCCACCAGCTGAATCTGGAGTTCCGGGACCGGGATCGGCCGACCGATGTTCTTTCTTTTCCGATTGACGAAAGCGTCGAAGGCCCTGGCCCCCGCGAACTCGGGGATGTAGTCGTCTGCGAGGCACAGTGCGAGAATGTGCCTGAAGCCGTGGTTCACGGCGTTCTACACCTCTGTGGCTTCGACCACGAGGCCGATCAAGGCGAGATGCTCGAACTGCAGGACCGCATCATGGAACGGCTGGAAAGCAGCGGCGAATCGGAATCGACAGGAGAAAGGGGGATTCCGAATGGATGACCCGGGCCTGAGTCCCCTCGCCGATCTCCCCGAAGGCCAGACCCACTCGGGCTTCGTCGGCCTTGCCGGCCGGCCGAATGTCGGCAAGTCGACCCTGGTCAACGCTCTGGTCGGGGCGACCGTAGCGATCGCCTCGGTCCGCCCACAGACCACCCGACGGGCAATCCGCGGGGTAGCGACGGATGTCGACGCCGGAAACCAGATAGTGCTGATCGACCTGCCAGGCGTCCAGCGGCCACGCGACGAGCTGACCAGCCGCATGCAGCGGCGGGTGGAG
>CAIZLN010000058.1 GCA_903933815.1 uncultured Solirubrobacterales bacterium | reverse complement strand
GAGGCGCCTGTGATGACCTCCGGTGACGCCACCGACGGAACCTACTCCCAGACCTTCACCCTGCCGGCCGACTCCCCGAGCGGCACCTACGCGGTCTACATCTCGGTGCGGGACGAACTCGGCAACAAGACCTACCAGCAGTACGGAAGCTTCAAGGTTGCTACAGGCGACACGGGGAACACCGGCGCGACTGGGGCAACCGGAGCCACGGGCCCGACCGGCCCGACCGGCAACACGGGTGCAACCGGCGCCACCGGCGAGAGCGGCTCCACCGGCGAGACCGGCTCCACGGGTGCGACCGGCTCTCTGCCCTACCGCCGGACCCAGTCGAGCGAGTAGGGCCCGTTTGTGGCCACCCCGGGAGACGGGAAGAGTGAGAAGAATGCTCCCCTCCGGGCAGCCCCTACCCAGATCGAATCGGGTGAGACGGCGTCCGGCTTCATGATCATTGCCACCGAGCGGGCCGAGGGCGAGAAGGAGGCGTCGCCGATGCTGGCTCCCAGAGTGGTTGAGACGGTGCCGAGGTTGAACCGGGTCCGGTTTCGGAGGGAGAAAACCCAGAGGCTGTCAGTGGAGGCAACCGGATCATTGATCCTGATCAGCAGCCGCTCACCGTTCGGCGAAACATCCGTGAGGCCGTAGCCGAGGGTCTGACCGGCGTGGTTGGTGTGGCGGCGGAGCTTCCTGCCATCTCGGGCTCGCACCGAGTAGACCTCAATCGAAGAGGAAGGGTTACGACTGACCCTGCGCTCGAAGAAGATCCGCCCGCCGACCCAAATCGGCCCATACATCCCGTAGCTGGCGAAGCGGTAGAGGGTCCGGACTCTGCCACCAAGCGACCCGACGACATTAAGGCTGGACCCTCCGGTGCCGGTGTCGGTTATGTAGGCGACCTTGCGGTTGTCCGGGGAGACGCTCTGGCCGCACCCACTTCGATTCCCGATCAGATTCCGAAGCGGGCCGCCCGCCGCGGGAACCCGGTATATCCGGTATGTCCCTCCGGGCACCGCGGCAGCGCAGATCACCGCGAAGCTGCCATTCGGAGCAGCCGAGACGCTTTCGGAGCTGAGGCCCCTGGTCAGTCGAAGCCAGGAGTTGGAAGGCCTGGTTTTGAACAGGTCACCGTTGGTTCCGCTGATGTCGGTCAGGGTGAAAAGTCGCCCGGGGAGACTTGTAAAGGCCCCGGCCTGAGAGATGCCAAATCCAGAGAAGGCGACAGAGATCGCAACTGCTGCCAGAGTCAAACGCAAGATCCTCATGTTCAAACCCCCCGGTGTGCGCGTTAGAGAACAAAACGAGCTTAGCAAGTGCTGAGAGCTGGCCGTCGCAGTAGCCAACTGGCGACCCGCACTCCGAGTAGCAGGCCGTCTACTGACCAGTTGCTGTTGGTAGCAGGCCCTTGGCAAACGCCCCGCATCGCCCGTCAATGCGGCGAATCGAACCAGCCATGCCCGTCAAAAGCCCCGGTGCGATCAATAAAGCAGCCTTCGACTCGGGGCCACTGCGGAGCAGGTAACAGTTCTCCTGCGCCGGGCCAACCGTTCAGACCTGAATTTCCGAGTGCTCAGCTCGCCGACTTGCGCGCCGCCGCGCTCTTGGCGAGGTGGCGGCGATAGAGCCAGCGATCAATGTAATAGCTAAACGGGATGTAGAAAAGGAACGCCACCCCGGCCCCTATCCACGTAAACGCAGTTGAGCTCTTAATCACCAGCAAATTAAGCAATACATAACCCGTGACGAAGGCGATTCCCCCAAATGCAGCCCCGCGCCAACTCGGCGCGCGCGGTTCCGAGTCAAAAAGCCCTTTATCGGCGCCGGGAGCCTCAACCTCTTCAGCGGCGTTATCGCGATCATCCGAGCTGCCTTCGCTATTCGTCTGAGCCATCTGAGTTCGGAGGTTAGAGCATTCTCAAGCGTCACCCTGTAGCGGCAGATGACGGGCCCGGACCGTCTTTCTCAGACGTCGATCTAAACGCGGTTTCGCCAGGAGGAGGTGATTGCGAAGCCAAACATCAACGCGGCCAGAGACATCATCCCGATCCTCCAGTCCTCGGGGCTCAGGTAGGTCACCGAAATCG
>CAIZLN010000057.1 GCA_903933815.1 uncultured Solirubrobacterales bacterium | reverse complement strand
CGGGCCCGGACCGTCTTTCTCAGACGTCGATCTAAACGCGGTTTCGCCAGGAGGAGGTGATTGCGAAGCCAAACATCAACGCGGCCAGAGACATCATCCCGATCCTCCAGTCCTCGGGGCTCAGGTAGGTCACCGAAATCGTCACCAGAACGGCCGATGCGGCAAGAAGGCCCAGGAACCTTGGCCCGGCGGTTCGTGCCCGGCTGCCACTCACAAGCGCCAGAGCGGCCAGACAGGCGATCGCCAGGGCGAGACCGAGGCCCGCGGTCATCAGGCTCCAGGCGGTGACTCCTTCCTTTGGCGCCACGTACTCGACCATCCCTCCGGCCGCGACCAGAATCGAAAAACAGAGGACCAGATGCAGCAGCAGCCACCAGGCGAGACCCTTGGGCGAGAACGGCATCCCCTCTGGCCGGACCGATTGCATGTAGAGCCGGAAGAAGGAGAAGATGATTGAGCTGACCAGAACCAGCTGGACGACTGAGAACTGCTCGCCGGCCAGATCGGTGTTCCAGTAGACGATGATCTTGAGGAAGATGTCACCGCTGATGATCAGCACGAACAGCATCAGCCGCTCCGAGATGTGCTCTGCCTTGCGGAGGCTCTCGACTCCAACCCCCCCTCTCCGGGCGAGGAAGAACCCCGGGACGACGACCAGCATCAGGCCGCCGAACCAGAGGATCTCGGCCACGCCCGGGCCGGGCATCAGGGCCGATGCCAAGAAGAATGCGATCGCCGCAATCTCCCACGGCCGCCGGGCTGCCACGTAAGAAGCCATGGCAGGCTTCAGCTTCAGGCCCAGCTCCCTCAGGGTGGCCAGGGTGATGAGAGCGACGGCCGATGCCCAGGCAAAGCCCGAGTCGAGACCCTCGGCACCGAGTTCGCCGGGCTCGTCAAGGGCTAGAACCACAACCGTTGCCATCTGAATGAAGCAGACCATCCGAATCAGGAGCACGACTCTGGCCGCACCCGGCCGGTCGTCAGACCTGAGCGGCCTCAAAGGGTCGCCGAATCGGTTGGCGAACAGCATCGTCTCCTGCCAGATCCACCAGGCCAGGAGGAACGCCGCAGCGGTGACCCCCAGGCCTTCCCAGGAATCGTTCCGGCCGAGACTGATACTCAGACCGAGGATCGCACCTGCGAATACGAGGTCGTAGAAGAGTTCGTTCGGGCTTACCCTGGTGGTCGCCTCTTCATGTTCTTCCCCGGCGACATCTTCTTCTCGACTGTCCGCGATCGCCGTGATCGTTCCAGTCTATTCGGGGGCGGTCAAGCCGCACCATGACAGGACCCCGGGAACTGCCGTTGCGGCGTTTTCGATGGTGCGGGCCAACCGGGGGCGTCCGGCTCGGCAGGAGAGCGCTCGCCTGACACGCGTGAGCTGGATGGTTGACAACCCTCAATCCCCGGGGTCGGGTGGGTTCCGCCAGATCGGGTGAGGGATTCCGACGAGCCGGTTCATGGCTACGGCAATTACAACCACGGCGACCGCCCCGACGAACATGAAGGCCCAGTCAACCGGTTCGGAGAGAAGTCCCATCGCGACCACCAGGGCCGTCGCCACCCCGGGTATGTGGAGGATCCGAAGGCCCATCAGCACAGCGATCGCCAGAGCAAGCCCGAAGAGGATTGCTCCGAGCCTGTTCCAGTCAAGGTCTGTGGTGTCGGTGGGAACATTGACCAGCCCAAACACCGCCAGAGCAATGATCCCCGCGAGCAGGCCGACCACATGAGCGCCGATTGCGTTTCTGGGATTGGCCTCCTGCGCCAGGGGAAACGCAAACAGCAAGAACATGGTCGGGCCGAGCGGGGGAAAGATGAAGGGCTCACTGCGCCAGACCGCCAAGGCACCAATGATCGCCATGGTCAAGGTGGAGGCAATCACCACGTAGGGAGGACTTGAGCGGTAGGCGCTCGAGATGTCTGCGATGTTCTTTCGTTTGGGAAGGTGCACGGAGGGCAATCTATCCGCAGGCTGGCTTCGCCCGTTGAGCTGGCCAGATTTATACCGGCCCCGGCGGCCGGTCTTCTCGGGCTCAGCCCCCGTCGTTCAGATTCCGGGTCAGGTGATCCTGCTGGTGATCTTCATGCCGTGCCCCTGTGTTCTTGGGGGTGGACCAGGGCCAGAGAGTCCTTCGCCGCGGAGGAGTTTGCCTCCGATGATGCCGATGGTCGGACCTGTCAGCGAATTCTTCAACGGCTTGATTCAGCCGTATCTCCGAGCGCATCGTCTCGGGGCGGTTGCCAAGGTAGGTGAACCAGTCCAGGACATACCTGAACCGGTGCCCTGTGAAAGCCTGCGCAGTCATGAAAGGTCGGCGGTCCTTACTGTCGAACAAAGCAAGCTCCAGCCCTCGATCATCGAAAAGGTAGAGGCGGCGAATCTCGATCCGGTTACCGTTAGCGAAGTCCTTTCTGACGAACTCCTGCTTTCCCTTTTTCCTCGATATCGAGATTCCAACCTCGGCGGATGCCTGCTCAAGACATATCCGGCCGCTCGCCGGATCACCCGATTCAAACTTGGTGCCTGCCTGCCTCATTCTTCTTCCTTCCGTGGAAATCAATCGCATTCCGTTGCGATCTGTTGTAGTCACAAAGAGCATCGAACATGTCAGACGACTTGTCAAGCAATTCGGATCCGAAGCCTGGCGAGGTCAACTGTCTGGCGATCGGGATCTGTCCCGAGCCACCGCCACCCGAGAGGCGCGACCCCAAAGGTTCCCGGGAGGGCGAAGAGGGCGAAGGCCCAGGCAAGGGCAGGCGAAAGACGAAGCGTCAGCCGATGTCGGCGCGGGGGGAGCTTCGGCTCACGGCCATCGCGGGGAAAATCCGGAACGGGCTGATGTAGCCGGTCACATCCTTCATCTCGATCGTCACGGCGCTGACCTTGTCGCTCTTGTTGCCCTCGATCGAGACCACCGCCCGACCCTTACGATCGACGCCGCTGACTATGCCGATGTGATGAGGCCCGTAAAGCACCAGAAAGCCCGGCATCGCAGCAAAGGAGAAGTGGCCTTTGCGCCTAGCCCACTGGGCAAGATCCTTGACCTGAACCGCAACTGAGGTGCCGTCATGGGAACGGCGCAGGTACTTGGCCCCCAGGTAAGCATCAAACCCGTTTCGCTGCCACACCCAGGTTGCGAATGCGGCGCACCACTGATCGCCGATGCTGAACGGGGCGATCCTCCCCCGGCCGTTCCTGTAGCGCGGCACGTTGTTGCTCCGGTTTTCGCTGACCCGCTTCGAAAGCTCTGCCTCGGCCAACTCGACGACGCCGGAGATGTCAGGCGGCTTGAATGCCGGTGGGGGAAGAGTCAGTGCCCCGGCCGATGACGGCATGAGAAAGGCAAGCAAAAGCGTCCCGAGCAGAGTCGTGAAGGTCAGTAACTTTCGCTTGTTGCTGCGGGTTTCTGGCATTTCCTGAACCGGACAGTCCCGGTTGAATTGTCGACAGAGTAGCTGTGGTGCGCCACTGTCGCAAGCCCGACGCCCGTCGTGAAACGGTTCATCCGCCCAGTGTTGGATCCTCCGGGAAGATCGAGCTTCCCGGCGCCGGATCATCGCCGACCGAAGAAGAGCGGCCATCAAGTTCGGTCAGTTCACAGTCTGGAACATGGATCCAGCCTTCGACCCTCGCCAGGTCGGCTTCCCTCCCGGCGGGCTCCTTTGTCCTGCCCAGCATCCTCGCCCTGACAGCCAGCGATGCCACGAAGGCATCAAGGGCGTCGTCGCTGGACTCGCATGCCTCCCGGTGCGGGGCAGGCAGATCACATACGCCCTCCAGGCGAGAGCACAGGTCGGCGACCAGCGCCCGACGGGCATCAGAGTTCGCACGGCCTTTGTAGCGCTCCGCAACCAGACCCCATCGGAAAAGCGCAGCAGCCGGGTAGACCTCGATCGCCGGGCCGCTCATGCCCGAGCGGTCCACCGACTTGCCGAGTGAATCCAGAATCGCGGCGCAGCGCATGGCCGTGACCCCGATCAGATCGGAAGAAACGCTCAGCGGCAGGCGTGGCTTTCGGATGTGCAGATCGGTGGTGCGGTAACGAAGGCTCGCCAGGGTTGTCGGGGCAGGCCATCCGCCGAATCCGTCCCAGGATCGAACCGCCTCGACAAAAGGAACAGGCCAGCCGAAGGGCGCGTCGATACCGCTGAGATCGGCGGCGCCGATCATTGCCAGCAGGTCGTCGTTCTCCAGCGGAGTAGAGCTGCTGCTGCCCAGCACCAGCTGCTCTACACGGCTGCCGTCCTCACCCCAGGAAATCAGGCAGGCAGCGGTCTTCACCGGATTCGAACTCAGATCTATCCCGAGCGTGGTTGCCATCAGCCGACCGGTGGCGTCGAGAAGATCGGAGACATTGCTGGAGTCTATGCGGGCAGATCAGCAAGCCGGAAGGCCAAAGGCCGCGGAATGATCCGCGGCCTTTGGCGAGACTTCCGTGCTGGCCCAGAGGGCCCCTGGCTCAGCCGCCGTTCAGAGCCGGAACAAAGTCGCGGCTCGGCTGGCCACGAAGCGCCGTCGGAACGGGCAGCGGGGTGCCCTTGGCGGTCGCACCCTGGAGCACCGGCAGCACGATCTTCGACGGGTACTTGCCGCCGAGGCCGATCGTGTTCGTGATCGAACCGTTCTCGAGGGTGTCGAAGTCCCAGATCTGGCGATCGCCACCCGGGGCCTGCAGGTTGATCCTGATCTTCGAGCCCGCACGGAAGGCGTGAGCCACCGCGAACATCGGTACCCGGACCAGCTCGAACTTGCCCTTGCGCATTCCACGGGCATCCTGTTCGAGGTGAGTCGGAACCGGATTCAGGGCGGTCGACTGCTTCAGGTCGAGCTTGCGGTGGGAGGCACGCAGCCAGCCGTTCTGAACAAGGGTTTCCTTGCCGTCCGGACGGACTTCGGTCAGCGTCATCTGGAGGTCGGTGTCACGGGCCGACGAGCGGACCCAGACATCCAGGCTGCCACTGCCACCCAGCACGAGATCCCTGGTCAGGGCCGGGGTGATCCACCCGAGGCCCTTGCCATCAACGATCGGGGCCCAGTTGTAATCAGGCTGAGGTGCCCACGAATCGGACTCGCTGGCGCCGTTGAGCGTCTGCGGCGGACGGGCTGAAGGATCACCCGTGTAGCTGGCCGATGCGAAGGTGCCCGACTTGCGGGCGGTCAGCTTCCCACCGGTGCCAAGCCACCAGGTGGTCGGCTTGGCCTGGGGGACTGGCCAGGCGTTGTAGTTCATCGACCAGGCTGCACCGATTGCACCCGGGGATCCCTCAACCGCCGCTCCGTTGTCCATCATCAGGTGGACCCGCTTGTATCGCTTGCGGAACTCATCTCTGGCCAGGGCGGCGCTCGGGAAGTTCCTCAACTCCGAATCCACCACCGGGAGTGCTGGAGCATCAGCCAGGAACTCGTAGAGCTCACTGCTCAGCGAAAGCACGGTCGCCGGCATCTTCGGAACCTCGTTGGCAACGAAGAGCTTCATGAACTCGGCCCAGCGGGTGATTGTGCTCGGGCCGAGTGAGTCGGCGTGGACACCGTTGGTCAGGTTCAGCCATACGTCCCGGTTGCTCTTCGGGAACTTCCTGAGGCTGTCGACGAAGTGACCACCCGTCTGCTCATCCTGAAACGCCCCGACCAGGAAGGTCGGAACCTTGATCCGGCTGATCCACTCGCCGGGTGAGCGATCCCTGAAAAGGGAGGGGTTACGGAAGTTGGTCTTCTCAATCAGTCGGTTGTAATCGATCGTCTGAAGGCGAAGTTCCTGGTTGGCTGCACACTTCGGGTCGTAGTCAGGGCTGCCCGGATCGGAGAGGATCCGTGAGTAGCCCTGGCCGCCCTCGGGCCCGGGCCGGGCATCATCGCCACGCTGGGAAATCCAGGAGTAGGCGAATCCCTTGTTGAAAATGCCGCCCGGGTATCCGGTGCCCGAGTACATGTCATCGGTCACCGAAAGCGGAGAGATCGCGGCGAGGTTAGGCGGCTGGGTTCCGGCTGTGAAGAGCTGGGTGATGCCGGAGAAAGAGATGCCGCCCATGCCAACCTTGCCCTTGACCCAGTCCTGGGCTGCGACGGTTTCGATCGCGTCGTAGCCGTCGAAGGTGGTCGGCAGGCCGAACAGGTCAAACGCACCACCCGAGCACCCGGAGCCACGCATCTGGACGCTGACCACGGCGAAGTCGAGCAGCGGACCGATGACCGAGCCGACCGCGGTCGAAGTGGCTGGAGCAAGCGGATCCGAAGCACCGCCGCCGATCACGGAGGCAATCAGGGACTTGGGGGCCGCCACCTGGTAGCCGGAATACTCGATGTAGGTCGGGAAGGGTCCCTGTGACAAAGAAGACTTGCCGAACGGGAGACGTACGGTCATCGCCAGTTCGATGCCGTCGCGCATCCGTACGTAGTTGAGACCTTCCTTCAGCTCGATGCCGTCGTAATACGACTGAGGCGGATTGGCGTCCGGACGCCGGACGCTGAACCGCTTGGTGCCGTAAACCTCACCGTCTTTCCTGAGACGGACCGAGTATCCGGGGCCGGGCTTGAGAAAGTAGAAGATCTCGCTGCCGAAGCGGTCAGCGACGCCGGTCCGCAGGACTTTGTTCTCCGGGGAGACAAGCATCAGCCTGTCATCGGGTTCAGCATTGACTACATAGATCTCGCCGATGCTGCCGCGGGCCTGGAATGGCGCTGCGGCAGTTGGCTTTGGTGCCTCTGGCCGCGGCTTGGCTCCGGCGGCTGCGGTCATCAAACCCATGCCGACGAACATGCCGATCACGGCCGCGATGAAAACTTTGCTGAATCTCCCTGCACTCATGGCTGAATCTCCCAATCTCCCAATGAACAGATCTCAGGCGATTTCTCGCCCCCTCTTCGGGCGAGAATACCACGGTTCCAGGCGTTTCCGCAGGGCCTACGGGGCGAGCCGGGTAATCGTCCAGCCTTCGCCTTCAGGCAGGTAGCGGAACCGGTCATGCAGCCGGGCGCGGCGGCCCTGCCAGAACTCGATCTGGACGGGTTGGACCAGATACCCACCCCAATGCGGCGGGCGCGGGATCTCCTCGACGCCTTCAAACCGCTCTTCCGCCCGGATGGTCAGCTGGTCCAGCTCCGAGCGCGGGTCCCCGAGCGGACGGCTCTGTGGCGAGGCCCAGGCTCCAATCTGGCTGCCACGACCCCGAGATGCGTAGTAGGCGTCTGACTCTTCCTCACTGAGCCGTTTCACCGGGCCGCGGATCCTGACCTGCCGGTCGAGCTCCACCCAGTGGAAGACGAGGGCCACGGAGGGATTGACCGCGATCTGGGCAGCCTTGACCCCCTCGTGGTTGGTGAAGAAGCGGAAGCCGTCTTGGTCGGCGCCCTTCAGCAGGACCATTCTTGCGTCTGGCAGGCCATCTTCGTCAACCGTGGCGATGCACATCGCCTCGGGCATCGGGTTGACCGCAGCGGCCTGCTCGAACCAGCGGTGAAACTGGATGACCGGGTCTTCATGAAGCTCGGAACGGTCCAACGGCCGGTCGCTCCTCGATGGTTCCGCATCTCCTGGCAAAAGTTCCTCCGTGTCCTCAGTTGAGGGTGGGATCGTCGGGCATGGTTGCCAGTAGCCGGAAATCGCCTCCCCGGCGAGCGACGGCCTCGGCCCAGAGGTCTCCGACTGCGAAGACATCTTCCGGCTCGAGGTCGGCGACGATCCAGGCGTCGTTCTCCAGTTCCTCGTCGAGCTGGCCGGGGCCCCAGCCGGCGTGACCGATGAAGACCCGTGCGCGAATCACCTCAGAGTCGCCGTCGGGATCAACCACACCGATGTTTCCGGTGACCGCTCCGACAGATCGCTCAGCCTCCTCAAACTCACCGAGCACGACGACTGCGTCAGGGGCAACAGGCCCGCCAACCCACAGAGGAGCACCCCGCTCGACCAGTGGCTCCAGGTCGGGCACCAGTTCGGTGACGTCAGCGCCTGCGCGCCGGTTGAGAACGACTCCGAAGGCACCTTGGTCTGTGTGCTCGACGATCAGCACCACCGCCCGCCTGAAAAAGTCAAAAAGGCTGGGAGCGGCGATCAGCAGTTTTCCTCGCAGGGATTCGTCCATGACTCAGTCCACTCGGGACTATACGCCTGCCTTCACCCGTACTCCCGACATTCCCTCAACCGGGCCCGACCGGAAGTGGCGCCGGTAACGCCAAAGCGAAGGAATCCCGAATCGGCTACTGTTCTACGCCGCAAACATGGGTAGATATACAGGACCAAAAGAGAAGCTGTCAAGACGCGAAGGCGTGGACCTCGGACTCAAGGGCGAACGCGCCCTGGCAGGCAAGAGCGCCATGGAGCGTCGCCCCTACCCGCCGGGCCAGCACGGCCGCGGTCGCAGGAGGGCTTCCGAGTTCTCGGTCCGTATGCGGGCCAAGCAGCGCGCGAAGTCAATGTACGGCCTCCGCGAGCGTCAGTTTGCCAAGCTTTTTGACCGTGCCAACCGCGAAGAGGGCATGGCCGGCGAGAATCTGATGCGCCACCTCGAGTGCCGACTCGACAACGTCGTGTACCGCCTCGGCCTGGCCATGACCAGGGCACAGGCAAGACAGTTTGTAGTCCACCAGCACATCACCGTGAACGGCAAGCGCCTCGACCGGCCTTCCTACGAAGTGTCCGCCGACGACCAGATCGCTGTCAAGCCGGGTTCTTCAATCGAGCCGATGGCACGCCAGTCGACTGAGACCGCCGGCCCGACGCCGGCCTGGCTGCTGGCCGACCACGATGGACTCAAGGGGACGGTCAACCGCCTCCCTGAGCGCAATGAGATCGCCGCTCCGATCGAAGAGCGCCTGATCGTCGAGCACTACTCCCGCTGAACCTACTCGCCGGTGAGCTGGCCCTTGGCCAGGTCGAGCGCGACCGTCAGCAGGCCGACCACCGAAAGCGGGTCGGAGGAATCGGAGACCAGCTGTACATGCATGGTCTGTTCATCGATTCCGACGTCCTCAGTAAGGACTGCCGAGATTACGAGCTGGTCGAGGCGGGCACCGGGGGTGTCGCGCTCGACCTGTTCCATCAGCTCCTGTGCGAGGGCGCCGATTCGGGAAGAAGTAGTGGGCTGCTCAGATTCATTGCTCATCGCTCCACCCTACCGCCAGCAGCTGCATCTGCCGGTTCGGTGCCGAACCTGCGAATAGACTGGCTGTCGTGATCGACCGCTACGTCGTGGCTATCTTCGCTGCGATCGCAACCCTGGCCACACTGGCCCTGATCGTCCCTGCTGCCGGTGCCTCGACGCGCGACGGGGCCATCCTCGTGCTGCTTCCCCAGCCCGAAGAGGCCTGGCCGAAGTACGACGAGGACATCACTGACGGCCTCGCCTCCATCCCTTCCCTGTCGCTTGGCCTGTTCAGCGCCACCCAGGGCTCCTACGTTCGCGAGCAGGCGCTTCTGGACATCAGCCAGGGCACGAGGGTTTCCCGTTCGACCTACTCTCCGACCTACGTTCCGTCGGTCGGCCCGTTGGTGGTGGTTGGCGAGGAGGCAGTCTCCACGCCGACCGGCAGATACCTTCTCGACTGGCAACGGGTCATCGATCGGGCAGAGAGCGCGCCGCAGACAATCGAGCCCGGACTGCTCGCGGAGTCAATCCCCGGAGGGGCAGCTTTCCTCGGCGACTCTGCCGGAGCCGCCGAAGAGGCCATACCGGCCACCGACCGCTCCGGCCGTGTAGCGGCGGCCCCTGTCCCTGCCGGAGGGCCAGGATCATCAGGTGTGAGATCCGGGCTTTCCCTTCAGCGCGCCCGGCAGGTCCAGACACTCGCCGCAAAGTACGGACTGGTCGTCTTCTCTGCTTCGCCGGGCAGACAAGGCATCGGGGAACTGAGGCGGATCGTCGCACTGGCGGCGCCCGATCAGCTGGTAATCGCCGTTCAGACCCCGCCCGAGGCGGCGATCCTGCCACTGCTTCCAATCGGGATCGCGGGCCTCAGCGACAAGCCGGGCGAGCTGACCTCGGACACGACCAACCTGCCCGGGCTGGTCGCCGGGATCGACATCGCCCCGACCGTTCTCGAGTATCTGGACCTTGACGTTCCGGAGGAGATGAAGGGACAGGCGATGCGATCCGAAGGCGATCGCGATCCGGCCGCCTTGACCCCCTTCCGCGAGCGCCTCGACGAACTCGGTCCGCGCCGGAATCCCGCCCTGGCCATGTTCGGGCTGGCATGGCTGTCTCTGTTCCTCGCCGCCGGTGCGATCTTCGGCCTGAACCGGGCCCGATTCCCGGTCAGGCGGATCGGCGGCCTCGCGATCCTCTGGATCCCCACCGTGATCCTGATCCCGGCAGCGCTGGGCAATCCCACTCGCGAAGTCGAGTTCCTGATAATCGCCGTCGGCAGCCTCGGACTAGGCTGGCTCACCGACCGTCTGCTGCCATGGCCACGTGCCCCGCTTGCTCCGGCGATCGTCGGCCTGGGCGCAATCTCGGTTGACCTTGCCCTCGGTTCGCATCTGATCACCCGGTCGATACTGGGCCCCAACCCCGGCTACGGGTCCCGGTTCTACGGAGTAGGAAACGAGTTGAAATCAGGGCTCATGGTGCTGCTGCTGGCGGGCGTTGCTGCCGCCCTTACGGGGCAGCCGAAGTCACGGCGAAACGCCTTGACCGTACTCGTCTGCGGACTCATTCTGGGTGCGATCCTCGGCTCGGGAAGGCTCGGTGCCGGAGTCGGTGCGGCATTCATCGTCGCCGGTGCGAGTGCAGTCGCCGCGATGATGATGCTGCCCGGCCGGATGTCCGGAAAAAGGATCGCGATCCTTGTGGCCAGCCCATTGATCGGACTCGCCCTGCTGATCGGGTTCGATGCCCTGACCGCCGATGGTCAGGGGCACCTGAGTAACAGTGTCCTCACCCTCGACTCCCCCGCTGCCTTCCTTGAGACCGTGGAGCGACGCCTGACTCTTGCCTGGCAGCAACTCTGGCGTGATGCGATGCCGGTGATCACCCTCACCTGCCTGCTGGCGATCGCTTTCGCATTTCGAAACCGGACCATGTTTGAACCCTTTGACGGGCCGATCTGGCCGGCCGCGCTGATCGGTGGTCTGGTCGGTGGATTGGTGGGATCGCTCACCGAAGACTCCGGCCCACTGCTTCTGGTCGTCGCCACAGTGACCCTTGCGGGCCTTTGCGCCTACCTGCTCGGACGACCCGCTGAAGCTGCTTCAACAGTTCCAGCGGATCCGCCCTCACGGTAGATCCTGCTCAAGGACTGCTTCAGCTGCAGGCTGAGGAGGTCGCTTCTTCGAAGGACTTGGCGGCCGTGGCCACTGCGCTCACGTTGAGGGCAACGGCAGCGATCTCGGTCCCGCTGGGTGAGGGTGACAGGTCCTGGATCGACTGACTTGCAGTCTTGATCGAGTCCTCGAGGGACGAAGACTCACTCGGGAAGTCGGTCCTGGCCGAATCGGCCACCGTCTGGGCGTTGGCCTGAACGGCTTCGAGGTCGGTCCTGACAGTGTCGAGTACGCCTGTCTCGATCTTGATGCTGGTCAACTGGCTGATCGAATCCTGAAGGTTCTTCACATCACCACAGAAAGCAGGCTTGTCGCTGCTCCCACAACCTGCGAGTAGGCCCGCAGCGAAAACGGTTGTGATGGACAGGGCAAGTAAGGACTTCTTCGGGTCGATCATTTTTCGAGGCTACCGGATTCATCGGGCTCCTTCCATAGAGTCCAGGCATGAACCGAAATCTCCTGGCTTTCGGGATCCTGGCCCTTGCTCTTGTTTCCTGCTCCAGCCCTGAGCTGAACACCCCGAGCACAACCCAGGAGCGCCCGGCTCGCGAAAAGCCGCGAAAGGCCAAGCCCGGGCAGACGAAGAAGTCGCCTGAGAGGGCTTCCGAGCCCAAGGGGTCGCCGGCGCGAAAGCAGCTCCGCATGCTGGTGGTCAGCCCTGAGATCGGTCTGGAGTACGACCGCGACCTGTTCAACCACTGGACCACCCAGCCGACCGGATGCGACACCCGCGACACCGTTCTGGCTCGCCAGGACCAGACGGGACGACGCTGCGGCGCGGCTTCAGGGGCCTGGTTTTCTCTCTACGACGGTGAGCAGCTCACTGACCCCGGAGATCTTGATGTCGACCACATGATTCCGCTGTCTGAAGCCTGGGACTCCGGAGCGGCGCGATGGTCGGAAGCGCGCCGGGAGGCCTTCGCAAACGATCTCTACCCCTTCGCGCTGATCGCTGTTTCGGCGTCCAGCAATCGCTCGAAGTCCGATCAGGACCCCGGGGAGTGGCTGCCTGATTTTCGACCGTTTCTTTGCCAGTACACGGCCCGTTGGATTGACGTCAAGCTGCGCTGGAAGCTCAGCATCGACCGGGAAGAGGCAGTGGCCCTCCGGGGGCTTGTGACCAGCTGTCGGACCAGATCCCTGCGACTCGACGTCTCCTGGAACAGGCGTCCCGTCGTAAAACCGCGTGCCGTCCCGAAGAACAGGAAACCCGGCGGCGGTGACCCCCGATTTTCAACCTGCTCATCAGCGATCGCGGCGGGATACGGTCCTTACCGCCGGGGGCAGGATCCGGAGTACAACAACTACACCGATGGAGACGGAGACGGCTCCGTCTGCGAGTAATGCGGACCCGGCCCCTAGAGGTTCAGCGCGGGGTACTGCCTAACGGAGGGGGTGGGATTCGAACCCACGGTACGCCTAAACGCACAACAGTTTTCGAGACTGCCCGATTCAACCACTCTCGCACCCCTCCGGGGCCAGTGAAGGCTAGCGGTCCGTGAAGGTTTCGTGCCAGCTCGACTTCACGCACGTACTTCGCAAATCAGCAAGGTTGACCCCGGCGTCAGTGAGCACCGGAGGCAGACCAGGAACTTATGAAGATCCTGGTGGGCCGGAGACGAAACGCTGCGTTCGGATACCCTGCCTTTTTCCGGAGAGGTGTCCGAGTGGCTTAAGGAGCGCGACTGGAACTCGCGTGGGCGGGATCTCTCGTCTCGTGGGTTCGAATCCCACCCTCTCCGTTGAGCTGAGGAGTTCCGGGGCCAAGGCCCCGGAACGGCCTACAACCATTACAGCTCCAAAGAAGACCTTGTGATTGCAGCCGCAGCCGATTGTCAGATGACCGTGGAATCGTCCGTATTCCGCCAGACTCGCTGACGGGCTCAGGCCTGGGTTGCCCTGCGCCGTGCTGCGAAGAAATCCCTGAGGAGCGCCCCGGACTCCTTGGCTAAGATGCCGCCGGTTACTTCGGGACGGTGGTTGAGTGCGGGCTCGCCCAGCACATCAAAGACCGAGCCTGCCGCGCCGGCCTTTGGGTCCGCAGCTCCGAATACAACCCGTGGAATGCGGGCAAGGACGATCGCCCCGGCGCACATGGCGCAGGGCTCGAGGGTCACGAAGAGTGTCGTCCCCGGAAGGCGCCAGCCCCCGAGTGCGGTCGCTGCCTGGCGAATCGCGAGCAGCTCGGCATGAGCGGTCGGGTCGAGATCGACCTGACGCCGGTTGCCTGCGGCGGCGATCATTTCGCCATCCCGCACGATCACCGCACCGACCGGAACGTCATCGTGTTCGGAGGCAAGCCGGGCCTGGGCAAGCGCGAGTTCCATGTGGGCTTCGTCCGTCTTCACCGATCCAGCCTACGAAACCAGAAACTATGAGGGTTCGGAGGTGTTCTATGGGTGTCGGGCCCTGGTGGCGCGGCCCGTCATGATTCGAACCACTTTGAAATCCCGCACCCTCTATCTGCTCGCCTCCGTGGCTGCGCTGCTCCTGCTTCCGGCCTGGCAGCCATCGGGCTCCCCCGCCGCCGAGACGGCCGCACCAGGACCGGCTGCCGGTCAGCTGACCCTGCCTGGCGAGGATTACGTTCAGGGGCAGGTGCTGGTCCAGTTCAGCAGGGGCGCGGCTCCCGAAGTGATCCCGGTGCCCGTGACATCTGACGAAGAGTCTGTGGCCGAGGTGCTTGAAGAGCGGCCCGGGATCATCTCTGCCAGCCCGAACTACATCGCCCGTATTTCCCGGTGGATTCCGGATGACCCCGGAATGAACCCGCCGAAAACCGGTGGCCGGGCCGGGTGGCAGAAGCGCCAGTGGAACCTGCTGCCCTGCTTCAGCCTCTGCAGCCCGGACTCGGCCTCGAACAGCCTCCAGTCACGCGGGGGAGCGAACGTGATCCGTGCCTGGCAGAACCTCAGACAGGCCGGTAGGGCCGGCGCCAAGGGGGTGCGGGTGGCCGTGCTCGACAGCGGCGTGGCTTACCGGGACTTTGGCCGCGGGTTCCGCAGGAATCCGGACTTCAGTCCGCGAACCTTCCTCCCCGGCTACGACTTCGTCCAGAACGACAGGTTCCCGCTCGACCTGAACGGACATGGCACCCACATCGCCGCAACGATCGCTCAGGCGACCAACAATGGCCTGGGCCTCACCGGCATCGCTTACGGCGCGAGAATCATCCCGGTCAGGGTCATCGACCCGAACGGCTTCGGCAGCACCTACAACATCATTCGTGGGATCCGCTGGGCGGCCAACAACGGAGCAGACGTGATCAACATGTCACTCAACTTTGCCTGCGGTACCTCGATTCCGGCGCTTGACTCGGCACTGCTCTACGCCTTCAACAAGGGAGTGGTTCTGGTCGGATCCGCTGGCAATGTCGGATCCCAGACCTGTCCGTCACCGCCGGCTACCTCGCCCGGTGTAATCGCGGTCGGGGGAACGACCGAATCGGGCTGTCTTGCCACCTACAGTTTCGAGGATCCGGAAATCGACATAGTCGCCCCAGGCGGCGGAGCCCAGCGTGCGGACTGTCCCTTCTCCGCCGCCAACCGGGGAATCCTTCAGGTCGCCATGGTCGCCCGCGATCCGCGCTGGTTCGGGATCGAGAACATCTGGAGTGGTACTTCAATGGCAGCTGCTCATGTTTCAGCGGGAGCGGCGATGGTGCTGGCCAGCGATGTGCTGAAGGACGGCCGCGGCCCCCTGAAGGTAAGGGAAAGACTGCTTGGCACAGCAAGAATGCCTGCCTATGCAGCCAGTAATCCCGCTTCAGGTTTCGGCGCCGGAATAATTGACCTGGGCCGGGCAACAAACTCCGGTTTGCTGCTGACGGGCTGAACTCACAGCCGCGATTCCGGGGGTCGGCTCAGGTGGTACGGACGATGATCACGCTGCAGTCGGCGTGATGAGAAACCTTGTTCGGTACCGAACCGAGCAGAAAGCGGCGGGCACCGGTCATTCCCTTGTTTCCCACCACGATCAGATCTGCGCCGACCTGCTCGGCAACCTGAAGAATTGCGTCGGCCGGGTCACCGTCCATCGCGTGCGGGGTGGTTTCCACCCCCACATCACGAGCCGTGGACGCAGCGCTGTCGAGCGCGAAGTTGACATCTTCACGGGGGCCGAATTCATGCTGAACGTCGGCTGGCGCGCCTTCACGCTCTGCCTCTACCCGACGCTTTGGTACCGGTTCGAAGGCGCTGACCACGTCCAGAGCGGCCTCGGTGAGCCTGGCTATCTCGGCAGCCTGGCGAACGGCCTCACGGGCTGAATCGGACCCATCGGTCCCTACGACTATTCGGGTGAAGAGAGGCATCGGTCTCCGTATTCGTTTGGCTTCAGTTGAATCACCCTACCGCCGCAGGATGCTGCCTACTGTGCGCTACGCATGAACGCTTCAAGGCTGCTCTCGCGGGAACTCCGACTTCGGGAGCCCCTCGAAGTTCGCCCCGAACAGTTCAACGGGTGTCGATACAAGCCTGTAACTTCCTATCACCACAGAGGCGACGAGAGACACAGTGATCACGACCATCAGGACTTTCCAGTTCGTGGGCATCAGCACCAGCCTAGAAGAATGAGCTTTCCACCGACACCTGAAGGACTGGAGGAGGTCGCGGACGGAGTCTTTCTGCTGCGCGGAGACCTGCGCGGGGGAATGAACGTGTATTTCGTGCGCGGACCAGATGGTGAGGTGGTGCAATTCGATGCCGGCACGCGCTCGATGTTGCGGGCGAACCGCAGGGTCGCCCGGGAGTTCGGCGGGATAGACCGGGTCGTCCTGAGCCACGGCCATGCGGACCATCGTGGCACCGCACCGAAGCTCGGGGTTCCTGTCTGGTGTCACCCGGACGAGATTGCCGACGCGACTTCAGCGGCTTCACTTGCTCCCTACATGGACCTGTCCATGCTTGAGGTCGCCCCGGTCCGGATGCTCTACCCGATACTGATGCGGTGGTGGGACGGCGGAGCGGTCGAGATTGCCGGGACAGTGGAGGAAGGTGACCGCGTGGCCGGCTTCGAGGTGATCCACTTTCCGGGTCATGCCCCGGGGCTGATCGGACTCTGGCGAGAGAGCGACCGGGTAGCGCTGGTCAGCGACACCATCTATGTGGTTGATTCAGCCCGTCTGAAGGCACTTCCGGCCGGAGAAGCGAGCGTCCCCCACCCAGCCTGGGCCTGGGACCACCAGCAGGCCAAGGAATCTGTCCGGAAGCTGGCCGCACTCGGGCCGGCAACCGTGCTGACCGGCCACGCTGAGCCCCTGACCGGTGATGACCTGACGACCACGCTGCTCACCGCCGCAGATCGCTACTGAACAGATGCTGGTCCAGACTTACCTCGCCGCAGTGCTGGTATTCGGGCTGTCACTGCTGATCGGGCGGGCGATCATGGCTGCCAGCGGACGGGAGCGGTGGGCTGGAATAGAGCCGGCCGTCGGCTTTGCGGCCCTTGTGGCCGTGGAGGGCCTGCTGGCCCGCATCCCCGGCAGCCGGGTGACTCTGGTGCTTGGCCTCGTGGCATTGGTTGCGGTCTCTGTTTTCTGGCTCCGCAAGCCTTCCACCAGGCGACTGCCGGGCCCACCTCAACTCTGGGTGGCGATTCTGATCACCACCCTCCTCACGGCTGTGCCATTTCTTGTTTCCGGTCGCTGGGGGCTTCTGGGTATGGGCTACAACAACGACCTTGCCCTTCACCTGGCGTGGGCGCAGTCGCTGATCTCCGATTTCGGGACCGAGCCGAGCATCGGCTACCCGCTCGGGCCTCATGGCCTGGTCGCCGCGCTCAGCTCCCTCCCCCGCCTTGACCTGGGCCCGGCCTTCATCGGACTGCTGGTGGCGCTTCCTGCCCTGACCGCAATGACAGCTTGGCCGGCCCTCGGAAAGCTGGCACCGGGGCGAAGGCTTCTGGCTGCAGTGATGGTTGCCATGACCTACCTGATGGCCTCCTACTTCGCCCAGGCGGCATTCAAGGAAGTCGCTGCCGCGATGTTCCTTCTCGCCTTCACGATCATTTTGCCTTCGATGTCTCCTTTCCCGGCCTCACACCGGGCGAGGCTCCGGCTGACCGCGCCAATCCTGGTTCTGCTCGCCGGGATTGTGCTCACCTACAGCTTCCCCGGACTGGCCTTTCCGGCGGCGGTGACAATCACCTGGCTGCTCTCGGATCCCGCTTTCCGAAGTCAGATCAGCCTGGCGAAGGTGATTGCGTTCTTCAGGCGACCCCTGGTCGCAGCGGGATCTGTCGCGGCGGTGCTTCTGGTGGCAGCGCTCGCGTTCCTCGGACCATTTGGCTTCGGAGAGGCCTTCAAGGTTGTCGCCGGCAGCGATGCCTTCGGCCCGGTCTCCGCAGTCGAAGCGGTCGGAGTCTGGCTGAGTCCCGACTACCGCCTCAACAGCAACTTCTCCACGCCGATGCCGGGCCTGATGACCGCAGTGGCGATATCTGCCGTGCTGATGGCACTGTGGTGGTGGTACCGGCAGCCCAGGTCGGTCTACCCGATGGCCCTGATCGCCTGTGTCGTGTTCTACCTCCTCTCTCTTCCCTGGGTCGGTGATTACTCGCTTGCCAAGGCACTGGTGATCAGCTCACCGATAGTCATGGTCGTCGTCCTCACGGCCCTGTTGAGCGGACCACCGACGGGAGCCGGTCAGACAACCCCCGCCGGGTCCGAATCCACCCGGAAAGCGACGAGGGTCGGCTGGTACTCGTTTGCTGCAGTGTTCGTAGGGTTGGCTGCGGCTTCAAGCCTGCTGGTTCTCAGGGATGCATCGGTCCCGCCGCCGGGTCGCGCCGGTGAGCTCATCGCGTTTCAGGAGGTGGTGGCCGGAAGCAAGGTCCTGTACGCCGACCAGGACAGGTTCGGTGCGTATTACTTCCCCGGAGCCGACGTGAGCCTGCCGCTGGAAGACCTGCCCGAACCGGACGTCAAAGCCGACCGCCGCAAGCCCTTCGGAGGCGACTCCGGCCAGAGCATTGTCGACTTTGATTCCTTCGATGCTGAAACCCTCAACAGCCACGACTACGTGGTCACGACGGCCGCCGGCTTCACCAGCAAGCCACCTCCGGCGTTCGAGCTTGCCGGGGAAACCAGTGCCTTCAAGCTGTGGCGTCGTACCGGCAAGGTGTTCGACCGGCCGACGCTCAAAGAAGCACCGCTGCCCGCGAAGCTGGTCGACTGCCAGAACGAAGGCGGGCGCTACTACTCAGGTATCGAAGGTCAGGCCGTGCTGTTGCCCGAGACGGTGCTCGGACGCTTTGATGAGTGGACCCCCGACAACGAGATCGCCCCTGGAGGTAGCGCGAGCCAGACGCTGGCGCTCGACGCCGGGTCCTGGCGAGTGTCGATTCAGTACCTCTCCCCTGACGGCCTGACCCTGAAGGCCCCCGGACTCAATCGCGAGCTGGAACCATCGATCGATGGCCAGCGGATCTCAAACCTGTCTACCGCCAGCTTCGGTCAGTTCCGCCCCGCAGGGCAGGTGGAGGTCAGTCGCACCGGTCCGGTCAGATTCACGGTACGCACCGCGAGGCCCTCGTTCATCCAGCGGATCACCGGCTACTCCCGCGAAACCAAGCTCGGACGGATCGCCCTGACGCGACCCGGTCCTCGCGAGCTGGTGCCGATGTCGGAGATCTGCGACCGATGGGTCGATTTCTTCCGCCGAGCCGAGCCCGGCAAAAAGAACGAATCAGGCTGAAACCGGCTCCTCTGTCCGGGTCCGTGCGTCTCGAAAAGCGCTGGATGGACCCAGGGCGACCACGCTCGAGTCGGGATGGTGCAACCGGCCACCGTGGTCGGACGCAAGCCTGATGGTCGAGCTCCCCCTCCTGCCGGCATGCCTGATGGAAGCCACGGCGACCGTGCCGTCAGGTGGGGCCTCTCCCCGCTTGAGCAGGACCATCTGCTGCCCGGCATCCATGCGCTGCTCGAGTTCCGCGGCATCCCCGACGTCATGGAACAGGAGCCTGGCCTGGTTCGCAGCAATCGGCGTCGAAGCCGAGGATGCTCGCAGCCGGTACACCTCTACCGGCTCGTGGCCCTCAGTGATCTCCCAGGAGAGAACCTGATTGAGGGTGTCGTCGTCGCTGACCAGGGCGACCGCCGCGAGTTCGCCGAAAGCTTCCCCCGTGGAAACCGCCTCGGGGTCGAGTGGGCCGTCGAATGTGATCAGGCCCGCCCGCCGGATGGCAACCTTTGTGGCTTCATCTTCAGCCCAGACCCCGACCGACGCACCGCCCGCAGTGAGAGCCGAGCCCATGGCCAGCCCCCATCGCGGAGCTCCGACCAGAAGCAGGGACGGTGGTTGTGTTCCAGACAGGCCGAGAAAGCGAGCCAGCGGTGGGGTGCCGAAGCCATAGATGAAGACCGTCGCGGCGATCACGGCAAAGACGATCGGAACAATCATGCCGGCGCCTTCAACACCTTGTTCACCAAGCCTCAGGGCGAAGGCCGAGGCGGTTGAAGCGGCGACGATGCCGCGTGGTGCCATCGCGGAAAAGAAGACCCGCTCCTGACGGCTGAAGCCCAGTCCGGCAAGTCCTGCGACGGCGATCGGCCGCACAACCAGAACCAGGATCAGAATCAGAGCGAGCACCGGCAGTCCGAGGTCGACCACCTCGGAGACCTCCACCTCGGAGGCCAGCAAAACGAACAGGATCCCGATGAGCAGGGGAACCAGGGTCTCTTGAAACTCGGTGATGTAGTCGATCCGGACCCGTTGCTGATTGGCCAGGGCGACGCCCATCACGATTGCTGCAACCAGCCCGGAGTCCTCGAACAGCGCCTCGGAAGCTACAAAGCTGGCGACGACCATCATCAGCGTCGCGGCGACCTTGTCGCGGCCGGAAAGGTGCCGCGAGGCGAGAACGGGCATGAGCAGGAGCGCTCCCGCGACACCGGCGACGATTCCGGTGCCAAGCGAACGGACCATTTCGAACACCTCGAAGACCGGCTGACCGCCTCCCTCTGCGATCGAACCGAAGATCACGACGGCGATGATCGCCCCTATGGGATCAACCAGTATCCCTTCCCATTTCAGGACCGAACGCACCTTGGCTTCCGGCGCGATGAAGTCGAGGATCGGCAGGACCACGGTCGGTCCGGAGACAATCAGGATCGCTCCGATCAGCACCGCGATCTCCAGCGGAACATCGAACAGCATCTCTACGGCGAGAGATCCGAGCAGCCATGTGACCACGACTCCGAAGGTCAGCAGACGGACTACGGCCGAGCGGACCCCTTCACCCAGTTCCTCCCGCTTCAGCCTGAGGGCACCTTCGAACAAGATGATGCCGACGGCGATCTGCACCACCGGGGAGAGAGCATCTCCCAGCAATGCGGTGGGGTTGATGATGTCGGTGAACGAGACACCGGCGAGCACCCCTACGACAAGCAGCGGGATGATCGCTGGGACACCGACCAGCGAGCCGAAGAGCCGGGCGAGAATCGAAAGTACTACTACGAGCGAAAGGCCGAGCAGAACCTCATCCACCGACGGATTAACCCTTCTCTCTGTCCGGCCGGGAAGCCTGGTCAGACACTTTCGGGGCGCTGGAGCGTCCGAGATTGGAGACGATCACCGCAACCACGGTGACCATGTAGATCTGCCCGACCAAGGCCTCGGCTGCCGTCAGTGAGCGACCCACCTGAGTGGCAGGCGTGAGATCCCCCATGCCGACCGTGGTGATCGTAATCAGGCTGTAGTAGAGGTAGTCGCTTACCTGGTTCCACTGCTCGCCCTGAGAGAAGAACGGCCCGTCGCCGAACTCACCGAGCACCGCATAGGAGTAAGCGAAAACGGTCGTGATCAGCAGGTAGGCGCAGAGTACGCCCATCATCGTCTGTACCGTGATTTTTTGCTCGGCCTTTACCTGCCGCACAAGCCCGAACGCGATCACCGGCAGCGTTCCGAGCACAATGGCAAGAATGCTCACCCGGACAAAACCGGGTTCGTCCGCAGCGACGAATATCGCATCGACGACTCCGGCGATAAAAAGGAAAACAAAAAACGCTGTCAGCGCCCAGACCAGTCTCGAATCGGTCCGCGAGGCGCGCAGGACCGCCACCAGCGCCAGTCCTTGCAGCGCCATGGCAGCAATGACCCGCCACTCGCCCTCCTGCACGGCCATCGTGTAGACGAGAGCCACGATCAGCAGCAGCAGCGCAGCGCCGTATCTCCCGGCCATCCGGTTAGCTCCCGGCAAGTTCGCCTTCCGTAACCGGCAGGTCCGTGACCAGGAACGAGACCTTGCCGGTAACCCGGCCGGCCGGTATCGAATGGTCTCCGGCCAGCAGCTTCCGGAGGGCCTCTGACTTCTCGTCGCCGGTGACCAAAAAGAGCAGTTTCCGGGCGCGATTGATTGCGGGGTAGGTAAGCGTCATGCGCCGGGTGCCCTGATATTCACCGGTGGTCAGGGCAACATCACGGTCGTCCACCTCGAGCACAGGATCCCCGGGGATGAGCGATGCCGTGTGTCCGTCCGGCCCCAGCCCGAGGTGAATCAGATCAAACCTTTCAGGGAGCGAATCCTCGTATTCCAGGGAAGCTGAATCAGGATCTGCAGCCCCGACCGGCATCGGCCGGATGGCGACCTGGCACGCGAGCGGCAGGCTCAGGACCAGGTGGGTGAGATTACGCTCGGGGCTGCCAGTCGGAGCGAGGCGTTCATCGACCTGGAAGAGATTGGTGCGTGACCAGTCCATACCACCGTCCGACAGAAGCTCCAGGGTCTTCCACGGCGTCCTGCCCCCACTGACCGCGAAGTTGAAACAGCCCCGTTCAGCGATCGCCTCGGCGGCGGTAACCTCGATGAGCGCAGCGGCCGTGCGGGCGGCCTCCTCTTCGTCAGCGACTGCCCTGACCAGCATCGCGGATCAGCTTCCTCCGCCAGCAGGATCGGCGGGCTTTTCGTCATGACCACCGAACTGCTTGCGCATAGCCGACAACACCTTGTCGCCGAAATCGCCCAATCCCCGGGAGGAAAAGCGTTCATAAAGAGCAGCCGTCAGAACCGGCGCCGGGACCCCTTCTTCGATCGCGGCGATAGATGTCCACCGACCCTCGCCGGAATCCGAGACCCGTCCGGAGAACTCCTTGAGGTCAGGCGACTCGGCCAGCGCCGCAGCGGTCAGGTCCAGAAGCCAGGAGCCGACCACGCTTCCGCGCCGCCAGACTTCAGCGACCTCGGGGATGTCAATGTCGTACTGGTAGTACTCGGGCTGGTCGAGCGGAGCGGTCTCGGCGTCTCCATCCCGGCTTACCTTGCCGGCGTCGGCGTTCTCAAGGATGTTCAGCCCCTCGGCAAATGCAGCCATGATCCCGTACTCAATCCCGTTGTGGACCATCTTCACGAAGTGGCCCGCTCCGGCCTGACCGCAGTAGAGGTAGCCCTTTTCGGCTGGAGAAACCTCACCGGTGAGCCCTGGAGTACGCGGAGCTTCACCGACGCCCGGAGCCAGAGTCTCGAATATCGGCTCGTTGCGGCGATATGCGGACTCCGGTCCGCCGATCATCAGGCAGTAGCCACGCTCAAGCCCGAACACCCCACCGCTGGTTCCGCAGTCGAGGTGGTCGATCCCGCTCTCGGACAGATCGGCGGCAATCCGGATGTCGTCGCGGTAGTAGGTGTTGCCTCCGTCGATCACGGCATCTCCGGACTCCAGCTCGGACGCCACGGCGGAGATAGTGTTCCGGGTTATCTCCCCGGCGGGAACCATCACCCAGACAGTGCGCGGTGCGCTCAGCTTCGCCGCAAGATCAGCCAGGTCAGTGGCCGCGACAGCGCCCTCTTCCCCCAGAGCGGTGGCGGCGTCCGGATTGACGTCGTACACCACACAGCTGTGCCCGTCCTGCATGAGCCTTCGGGCGATGTTTGCCCCCATCCGTCCAAGACCGACTATTCCTATTTCCATGCCCGCATACTAAGCACGGCACCGGCCATCGAAGCGACCGGCACCAGCCGACCGGGCACAGGTACGCTGCCCGGCATGAGCAAGAAACGGCAAACGAACGATGGTGGTGATCAGGCGGCCAGCGACGCCCTGGTCATCTTCGGCATCACCGGAGACCTGGCCCGGAAGATGACCTTCCGGGCTCTCTATCGCCTCGAGAAACGAGGGAAGCTCGACTGCCCGGTGATCGGAGTCGGCAGACGCACCGACTGGGGGCACGAGACGATGCGGCAGCGCGCCCATGAGTCAATCATCGACACGCTCGGTGAAGTCGACGAAGAAGTCTTCGCCCGCCTCGCCGCCCGGATGCGCTTCGTCGCCGGAAACTTCGACGATTCCTCGACCTACGAGACGCTGGCCGGGGAGCTGGAGTCGTACCAGCGGCCGATCTTCTACCTCGAGGTACCGCCGGTCCTCTTCTCCCCGATCATCCACCAGCTCAACGCGGCGGGGCTGACAGCGAAGGGCCGCTTCGTGATCGAGAAACCGTTCGGGCACGACCTCGCCTCGGCCCGGGCCCTGCAGGCTGACCTCACCAGATACCTGAGCGAGGACCAGATCCTGCGGATTGACCATTACCTCGGCAAGGAGCCGGTCATGGACATCACCTACCTGCGCTTTGCCAACTCGATCCTCGAACCGGTTTGGAACCGCGACCATGTCGCATATGTCCAGATGACGATGGCCGAGAGCTTCGGTGTCGAAGACCGTGGCCGGTTCTACGAGGATGTCGGAGCAATCCGCGACGTCGTGCAAAACCACATGCTCCAGGTACTGGCGTTGATCGCGATCGAGCCGCCGAGCAGCAACCAGCACGACTCGATACGCGCCAAGAAGCTCGAGCTCTTCCAGTCCATGAGCGCTGCCGACCCTGCCCACTGCGTCCGCGGACAGTACGTCGGCTACCGCGACATCCCCGAGGTGGCCGATGATTCAAACGTCGAGACTTACGCCGCGCTTCAGCTGGAAATCGACAACTGGCGATGGTCCGGCGTTCCGTTTTTCCTGCGGACAGGCAAGTACCTGCCGGTCAAGCACACCGAGGTCCGGGTTGTCTTCAAACGGCCACCCGGCGTCGGCATCGGAGATGGCCACAAACCCGGGCACAACCAGATGGTGATCCGGATTGACCCTCAGCCGGGCGCGAGAATGCGCTTCATCGCCAAAGCCGCCGGTGAAGATGTCTTCGAGCCGGCTGACCTGGACGTGCTGTTCGAAAAGGAGCCGGGCACCGAGCCCGAGCCTTACGAGAGGCTGCTGGACGACGCGATTCACGGCCGGTTCGACCTCTTCACCAACGCCGACGCGATTGAGGAGACCTGGCGCATCGTTCAGCCACTGCTCGACAACCCCGGCAAGGTTGACCCGTACGAAAAGGGAAGCTGGGGTCCGACCGCCGCAAACCGCCTGGTCAAAGGCATCTGTGAGTGGAATGACCCCTGGCGACCGGTCGAGCGACCCTCCGAGCGTATGCTGCTCGGGGGCTGAGGGGCCGAAAATTCAAACTACAGGGCAGGAAAAACAACTTTGAGTGACCTCAATATCGTTGTCGAAGTTCCCAAGGGGAGCCGCAACAAGTACGAATACGATCCCGAACTCGGGGGGATCAAGCTTGACCGTTTTCTCTTCTCTTCGATGGTTTACCCGGTGGATTACGGCTTTGTGCCTAACACAATGGGGGCCGACGGAGATCCACTCGATGCCATGGTCTGCGTCTCCGAGCCGACTTTCCCGGGCTGCATCATCCCCGCCACCCCGATCGGGATCTTCAGAATGAAGGACGAAGGCCAGATCGACGACAAGGTTCTGTGCGTGCCGGCCGAGGACCCCAACTGGAGCTGGGTCGCATCGCTGGACATGCTGCCCGAACAGCTGCGTGACGAGATCTCCCACTTTTTCTCCGTCTACAAGCAGCCCGAAGGAAAGCACGTCGATGTCGATGGCTGGTACCCGAAGGAGGCGGCACTCGAAGTGATCGAGGAGTCCCTCCAGCGCCAGCGCGATCTTGACGCACTCTCCCGGGCCACCGCCAGCTAGATATCGAGGCCAGGCGGTCTACCGTCGGACCGGGCCGGAGCGATGAGCGGTAGTCAGGCGGCCGCTCTGGCTGCCAGCTGGCCGCAGGCGGCGTCGATGTCGCGGCCACGGGTGAGCCGCACGGTGGCGTGGATACCCCGGTTCATCAAGGTGCTCCTGAACCGCTCGATCGCCTCCCGTGAGGAGCCCTGGTACTCGTTCCCGCTCGGGTTGTACGGGATCAGGTTCACCTTGAAGTCGTTCTTCGGCAGCAGCAGGTCGGCCAGTTCGTGGGCCAGCTCACGGCTGTCGTTTACCCCGTCCAGCATCAGGTACTCGATGAAAACCTTGCGCTTGCGCACCTGGCGCCACTCACGGCAGGCACCGACCACGTCGGCGATCGGGTAGCGCTCGTTGACCGGCATGATCTTTGATCGCAGTTCGTCGTTCGGGGCATGAAGCGAGAGAGCGAGCCGCACGGCGGGCCCCTCTGTGATCACCCGCTGGATACCCGGCAGCCAGCCGACGGTCGAGATCGTCGTGTGGGAGTTGGCTATCCCGATCCCGGGCAGCCGCTCGCAGACGGCGAGCACGTTGTCAAGGTTCATCATCGGCTCGCCCATTCCCATGAAGACGGCATGGTTTACGGGTTCGATCCGACGGAAGTGAAGCGCCTGATCGAGAATCTCGGACTCGGTGAGATTGCGGCCGAACTTCATCGTGCCAGTGGCACAGAAGGTGCAGGTCAGCGGGCAGCCGGACTGGCTCGAGAGGCAGAGCGATCGCCGGCCGTCCCGGTAGCGCATCAGCACCGCCTCGACCGGACGACGGTCGCCGGTCAGAAAAAGGGCCTTCTCGGTGCCGTCGACCGACTTCGCCGAAGCATCCACCTCCAGTGTCGAGATCGGGAGTCTTGCGGCCAGCTCGGCCCGAAGACCGGCTGGAAGGTTGCTCATCTCGTCAAAGGATCCAGCGCCCCGGGCCAGCCACTCCCAGACCTGGTCGGTGCGCCAGGAGGGCAAGTCGTGCTCGCTCAGGTAGGTGTCGAGTGCATTCAGATCCACGATCCAAGTTTGGCACCCTTGCGGTCGCCCGCGTCGAACCGCAGCACGGGGGAACATGATTTCCCCGGTGGCGGCCCGGCAGCACTTTGGCGGGGGCGGGCTGTGACAGGGACAAAGACCGTCCTCGCGGTGCTCAGTGTCGCGAGGGCATCAGAGCCCTTCCCGTAAATCAAGGGCTGACTTTCAGCCGCTGGAAAAACGCTCCCGGATCTGTGAACCGTGCTCATCGAGATCGGGAGGAGGCAGCCGGGTTGAGGCCGGAGACGCCGAAAGGCCGATCGGGGAGGCGACTGTCCTGACGGAATCGAACTCATCCACCGGCTTGAGTCCCAGATCCTCGGCCATGGCGAAGCCTCCTCCGACATCATTCACCGGCCCGGCCGGAACCCCGGTCCGGGTGAAGATCGCTGACCACTCCTGAACAGACTGGCCAGAAAGCCGTTCCTCGATCAAGGAGCGCAAAGCGTCCCTGTGTTCAACTCTCGCCGGATTCGAAGAGAACCTCTCTTCATCAGGGAGGCCCGGAAGTCCGAGGGCCCCGGCAAGGCTGCGGAACTGCTGTTCGTTACCCGCACAGATCATCAATGGTCCGTCCGAGGCCCGAAAGGTTCCGAACGGTTCAATGCTCGGGTGAGCGTTGCCGTGGCGGGTCGGGGAAACACCGGTCGCAAGGAACGACCCGGACTGATTGGCCAGACCGGCCAGAGCGGTTGAAAGCAGGTTGATCTCAACCCGCTGTCCCAGGCCGGTCTCATTCCTCCTGAGCAGTGCGGCAAGAATTCCCGTCACCGCGTTCATCCCGGCCAGCACATCGACGACCGCCACACCGACCTTGCTCGCCTCTCCGCTGGCCGGACCGGTTACGGACATCAGGCCACTGACGGCTTCCACCAACGGGTCGTACCCTGGCAGCGTCGCACCCTCTCCCTCTCCGAACCCGGAGATCGAGCAGTAGACCACTCCGGGATTACCTTTCGAAACCGTCCGGTAGTCAAGGCCAAACTTTTCCATCGTGTTTGGCCGGAAGTTCTCCACGACGACGTCGGCCTCTCGCACCAGGCTACGGGCAACGTCAAGGTCGGCCTCCTCCTTGAGATCAAGCACGATCGAAGTCTTGTTGCGGTTGACCGAGAGGAAATAGGTCGAACGTCCGAGTTGGTCAACCGGAGGCATCCACGATCTGGTTTCGTCACCTCCTGGCGGCTCTACCTTGACCACCTCGGCGCCGAGGTCACCGAGGTTCATCGCCGCCAGCGGCCCCGCCAGCACACGACTGAAGTCGGCTACGAGTATGTCGTCCAGCACGCCCACGGCAGACATGGTGACGGCTGAGGGGGTATCGGCGCAACCCGCCGCCCCGTTGTCAGATCGGGAAGCCGTTTCCGGCTCCAGCGAAGACCTTCTCAGGACTCCAGTTCGGGGATGAACTCCTGTACGTGCTCCGCAATCGTCTGCCGGACCCACTGTTTTGTCTCGGGATCGGCCATGCGGTAGCGGCCGAGCAGCATCTTCTGATCTTCAAGCGGCAGCCCGGAGATTTCCCAGGAAACCGCCAGCCGCTCGAACAGAATCTCGGTGCGACGCTGCCAGATGTCCTCCACGTTGGCGGCCTGGTTGACCATCTCTTCGCGGACCTTCGCCACTGAACCCTGGCTGATCACCTGGCGGAGGGCCAGCACATTTCCCTCGGCGTCGGCGTAGGTGGATACCGGCGACTTCAGCCTCGGACTGGACCGGGTCCGCTTTTTCTTTCTTGCCATCGGTCCCATTCTTACCGTTGACGGGCCTGACTACAGACTGCCGACCCGCTCCGGTTCAGAGGTGGTCGCGGCCGGGCGGCGAGTCGAGGTCGAGAACCGGACCCATCGGCACGACCTGTGTGGGGTTGATTCCCGGGTGGGTGACGTAGTAGTGACGCTTGATTTGATCGAAGTCGACGGTCTCGCGGATGCCGGGGTACTGGTAGAGCTCGCGCAGGTAGCCGGACAGGTTTTCGTAGTCGGCGATTCGCCTCTGGTTGCACTTGAAGTGGCCGACATAGACGGCATCAAAACGGACCAGAGTGACGAAAAGCCTCCAGTCGGCCTCGGTGATCCGGTCGCCCGCCAGATAGCGGCGCACGGCAAGAAGATCATCGGCCCAGTCAAGGGCTCCAAACAGTTCGACGAAGGCCTCCTCATACGCAGACTGGGTCGTAGCGAAGCCGCAGCGATATACGCCGTTGTTGATGCTGTCGTAGACGCGCTCGTTGATCCGGTCGATCTCGTCACGCAGACCCTCGGGGTACAGGTCGAGGCCCGGTTCACCGGCCCACTCGTTGAACTCGGAGTTCAGCATGCGGATCACTTCGGAGCTTTCGTTGTTGACTGCTGTGTTCTCCTCACAATCCCAGAGCAGCGGCACGCTGACCCGACCATTGAACCCGGGATCGCTCAGCCCGTAGGCCTCGGCCAGATAATCGAAGCCGTTGACCGGGTCGGGGTCGTCACCGGTAAACCGCCAGCCACGATCGTCGCGGACGGGATCAACCACCGTCATGCCGATCGCACCTTCGAGCCCCTTCAGCTTGCGAAAAATGACCGCTCGCGAGGCCCACGGGCAGGCCAGCGATACATAGAGGTGGTACCGGCCGGACTCTGCCGGAAAGGAAGAGGAGCCGTCAGCACTTACTTTCTGGCGGAACACACTCTGCTGCCGGACGAAAGCGCCACTTTCATCGGTCTCATCTGGAAACTGTGCTTTCGACACTTGAACCTTTCAGTTGCTTAGGCAACCAATGCTAGAGCAAGAATGACTCCGTCCGGTAGAGCGGCCCCGTGGCGGCTATGCTTGGAGGAAAGGATCAGATTGCCACCTTCCATGGCGGCTGCAGGGGTCTGACCAAAGGGAGAGACTTTGATTATCGGGAGCCAGAGACTGACCGTGAAGAACTTGTTCAGGATGAGCTTTTTTGTGGGCCTCCTTCTGGTTCTTGCCGCATCTCTTGCGGGCCCGGCAGCCGCCGCAGAGAGACCCTTCACCCTCGAGTTCGACAGGAGTGCCATCGAGACCGGCCTGGTCGGCGATCTCGACCTCGAAGAGTTGAGCGGGCCGTCCTCGATTGAAGGCACGATCGACGATGAGGGCAGGATCAAAATCCCGAAGGGCAAGTTCCAGCTGCCGGTGCTGGACGTGTCGACAATCGTCCAGTCCCTCGCAGGTATCGAGCTTCCGGTTGAAATCCAGGGCTACATGGGCATTGAACAGGCCGCCACCGGGACCTTTGACAGCCAGACCGGCCAGATGGAAATAGCCACAAAGGCGGGACTCTGGGTCTCGATCGACATCCAGCAACTTCTCGGTTCTCTTGGGGGCCTGGGGGTCGAGCTGCCGCCGGAACTCAGCGCGATAACCGGCTTGCTGGGCAGAAACCTGACCTGCGGATTCTCGCCAATGGACGTCACCTTCACGACCGAGTCGACTTCTCTGGGTCAGGGCCAACGGTTCACGCGGGGCCTGAGCGGGCCGGGGGCGTTGACCGGGGAATGGTCGCAGCTCGGACCCTTTGCCGGCAAGACGAAAATCCTGGGGTTCATCGATGCCTGCACAACTGTCCGCAGCCTGCTGCCGGGCCTGCTGTCCGGGATCGGAGGAGGCGCGCTGGGAGGCCTTGACCTCGGTTCCCTGCTTGAAGGCCTCGACGAGCTTGATCTCGGGCCGAGCTCACTGACCATAAGCCGCCTTGTCGACGAGTCCCCCCAGCCGACATCCAGGGCAAGACTGAACATGACGGTAGCTTCGCAGCGTTTCGGGTCGCCTGCGAGTGCAGGCCGCGTGTATCGGCTCACCGTCAGAAACCTGGGACAAACGGCTTCCCTCGGGACCAGTGTCTGTGCCAGGGCCCCCGGGAGGGCGGTCCGCGGGACCAGGTGCGTGCAACTGGGGACGATCTCCCCCGGCAGATCGAAGCGTGCCTCATTTCGCCTGAGTCTCACCCGCAGCGCCAGACGCTCCGCCTACCAGGTGACCTTCCGCATGACTACATCGAACGGGACATCCTCGCTCAGATCGGTACGCCTGACTCGCAGCGCCCGCTGACACCGCTGCCCTTGTCAGCTCGCTGGACCGGGTCAGGGAGCTCAGCGAAACCCGCGCCGCCCGGCTGCAGGCGAGTACCAACAACCTGCCATTCATGTTCTGGCTGTTCATGGTCCTGGGTGGACTGATCCTCTGCCTCTACGCGACCATTCTCGCCGGCCGTGAACGACCCTTCGGTCAGTTCATCTACATACTCCCGGTCGCGCTGCTGCTACTCAGTTCCATGTATCTGGTGGCCGCCTTTGAAAGACCGTTCAGTGGATCCAACGCGATCGGGCCGACCGCAATGGAAGCATCGCTTGAGTCGATCATCGGTTTCATTCCGGATCCTCGCGCGGATCGCCCCTGCCCCTGAGCTGACCGGTGCTGGCAACGGTAAGGTGGGGTCCCGTGTTACCCACCCCGCCCTTATCTCTCGACGGTGTGTTGACCGAGATGAGGGTCGAAGCTCTGGCCAACCGCTCGATCCTGATCCGGCTGACCCTGCTGCTGGCGTCTGCTTCGGCGTTGCTGGCACTCGCTCAGAGCCTCGGCCCGTTCGGGCAGGCCGTCGCCTTCGGGGCCTCGATTTTCATCGGTGTGGTGTACGCCGGCATGGTGATCCTTGTGCTCTGCTCCAAAACAGAGGACAAGGGACTGCCTGGCCTCTGGCGAGCGCTCAGTCCGGTGCTGGCGAAGCTGGTCTGGGTCAGCCTCATCGTGGCGGCCGGAGTCGCTGCAGGGCTTCTGCTGCTGATACTGCCCGGAATCATCATCCTGATCCTTTGGATCGTCGCCCCGCCGGTTGCCGTAGTCGAGGAACATGGAATTTTCGCAAGCCTGGCCCGCAGCCGCGAACTGGTGCGTGGAAACGGCCTGCGCGTCTTTCTCTTCCTGCTGCTTCTCGCGATGATGATCTTCCTCGCTGCGATGATCAGTGCTTTGCTCGCCCTTCCTTTCGGAACAGGAGTCGCTGGTTCAGCGATCGGAACCTTCATCTTTTCGGCCGCAGTCAACCCCCTTACGGCGGTCGGCCCGGCTGCGCTCTACAACTGCCTCACTCGCGACCCGACTGAAGCTCCTGCATCTGGTGACCTGACTGAGACCGGGCCGAAAGGCGGGTAGGCTGGCCCCGATGGAAATCTTCAGAACCCCGGAAGACTGCTTTGGGAATCTTCCCGGATTCCCATGGGAGCCGAAGTACCGGGAGTGGGACGGTATGCGGCTCGCCCACGTTGACGAGGGCGATGGTCCGCCGGTACTCATGCTGCACGGGGAACCGACCTGGGGCTTCCTCTATCGCAAGGTGATGGGGCCCCTGCTCGAAGCCGGCTACCGCTGTGTGGTCCCGGACCTGCCGGGGTTCGGCCGCTCGGACAAGCCGGTCGACGACGACTGGTACACGATCGACCGCCACACCGATGCGGTCGTTTCCCTGATCGACGAACTCGACCTCACCGACACGACCCTTGTCTGTCAGGACTGGGGCGGCCCGATCGGCCTCAGGGCCGCGACAACCGAGCGACCCGAACGGTTCTCCCGGCTGGTCGCAATGGACACCGGCATTTTCAACGGCCGCCAGAAGATGACCGACAACTGGCTCCACTTTCGCGACTTCATTGCTTCCTACCGGGACGTGCGGGTGGAGATGCCGATCAGGGGGGGCTGCGCGACAGAACTGAGTGACGAAGTCCTCGCCGCCTACACGGCTCCTTTTCCCAATGTCGACTCCAAGGCTGGCGTACGCACCTTCCCGCCACTCATTCCGCTCACTCCGGACGCGCCCGGCGCAGACGTCGGTCAGGCCACGGCCGACTACCTGAAGGCCGACACCCGGCCCGCCCTGTTGCTCTGGGCTGACTCGGACCCGGCCCTGCCCCTGGACCCGGTAGGGCGCAAGGTTCAGACTCTCTTTCCCACCGCCGAGCCGCTGACCGTTATCGAAAACGCAGGACACTTCCTGCAGGAAGATCAGGGAGACCTGATCGGCTCGAAGATTGTCGAGTGGATAGCCGCCCTGTGAACACCACGTACCCGAGCCTCCCGGCATGAGTACCGGAGCAGCACCAAAGCGGCCGGCCGCCGTCCTCAGCACACTGATCCTGGTCGCGACCGTGGCCAACCTCAACCTTTCGGTCGCCAATGTCGCCCTCCCGGAAATAGGCGCCGCCTTCGACGCAAGTCAGACCCAGCTCAACCTGGTCGCAGTCGGCTACTCGCTCGGGCTCGCAACCTCGGTGCTCTATCTGGGCGCCCTGGGGGATCGTTATGGCCGCAAGAAGATGCTGGTGCTTGGAACAGCGCTGGCGATTCCTTTTTCACTGCTTGCGGCATTCGCTCCCTCTGCTGACATGCTCTTCCTTGCGCGGGTCGGTGGAGGGATCGCTGCCGGCATGGCCTTCCCGACCACCCTGGCGCTGATCACCGCACTCTGGTCAGGCCCGGGCAGGACCAGATCGATCGCGTTGTGGTCCGGCATCGGAGGGGCATCCGCAGCGCTCGGCCCCCTGCTGGCCGGGGCACTGCTTCTGAAGTTCGACTGGGGGTCCGTATTCCTCATAACCCTTCCGCTCGCCGTACTTGCTCTGGTGCTGGCGCTTCGGTACGTGCCCGCAAATGTCGACGAAGCAAGCGATCCGGTCGACAACCTGGGCGGAATTCTCTCGATCGTCATGATCGCCGGTGTCGTCCTCGCGATCAACTTCGCAACCATTCCAGGTGCCGGCACTGCTGCGATCGGCATCGCCTTGATCGGAATCGCCGCCGCCGTCGGCTTCGTGATCCGACAACGGCGGGCATCCAATCCCCTTTACGACCTGAAAGTCGCCGCGCGAAGTACCTTCTGGGTTGCCGCACTCGCCGGGATCATCGTTTTCGGCACGTTGATGGCGGCGATGTTCATCGGCCAGCAGTACCTGCAGAACGTACTCGGCTGGTCGACCTGGCAGGCGGGGCTGGCCATTCTCCCGGCGGCACTGGTGCTGGTCATGGTCGCGCCTTTCTCAGCGAAGCTGGTCGATTCCCGCGGGGCCCGCTTCACCTTGCTGGTCGGCTACCTGTTCTGCTTCCTGGGATTCATGGTGATGCTGCTTTTCTGGACAGAGAGCACTACTTTCTGGGTCGTGGGGCTGGCCTACGCGCTGGTCGGAGTCGGAGTCGGGCTGGCAGGCACACCGGCCTCTCATTCACTCACCGGGTCAGTCCCGGTCCGGCGGGCCGGCATGGCCTCAGCGACGGCCGACCTCCAGCGCGACCTTGGCGGAGCGATCATGCAGTCGATCCTCGGCGCCTTTCTGACGGCCGGTTATGCGGCCTCGTTCAGCCGTCTGATCGCCTCCTCACCGAACTCGGAAAAGGTAACTTCCGACGTCGAGGCCGAGCTCGAGCGCTCGTTCTCGAGCGCGGCAGATACCGCAGAGCAGTATCCGCAGTACAGCGAGGAGATCATCGAAGCCGCAAAGCAGTCGTTCATCAAGGGTGAGGACTTCGCCTATCTCGGTGGTGTTGTCGCAATCCTGCTCGGCATGGCTCTGGTCTGGAAGTACTTCCCGAAGTACGACCGCGAAGCCGAGTTGCTCGCCATCTACGCCTCGGAAGACGCGGATCCGGGCGACAGCTAGGGTGGTCGGACATGGCTGACTTCATCTACACGATGCACAAAGTGTCCCGTTCGCATCCGCCGAACAAGGAAGTGCTGGTCGACATCTCGCTCAACTTCCTGCCCGGCGCCAAGATCGGCATCCTCGGCTACAACGGCGCTGGCAAGTCCACCCTGCTCAGAATCATGGCCGGGACCGACAACGAGTACCGTGGCGAGGCGCAGCTTCGCGACGGCGCAACCGTCGGCATGCTGGAACAGGAACCTCAGCTCGATGAAACCAAGGATGTACGCGGCAACGTCGAGGATGGCGTCCGGGAAACCAAGGACCTGCTCGACCGGTTCAACGAGCTGGCAGCCAACTACTCCGACGAGACTGCTGAGGAGTTCGGCCGCCTGCAGGCGAAGATCGACGCTGCCGATGCCTGGAACCTCGACACAATGCTGGACAACGCGATGGATGCGCTACGGCTGCCGCCCGCCGACGCCGATGTGACAAAGCTCTCCGGTGGCGAGAGGCGCCGGGTGGCGCTCTGCAGGCTCCTGCTCAGATCTCCCGACCTGCTGCTGCTCGACGAGCCGACCAACCATCTCGACGCCGATTCGGTCGCCTGGCTTGAACGCTTCCTTGAGGAATACAAGGGCACCGTCGTCGCCGTGACCCACGACCGGTACTTCCTCGACAATGTCGCCGGCTGGATCCTTGAACTCGACCGTGGCCGCGGCATTCCCTTTGAGGGCAACTACTCCTCCTGGCTTGAGCAAAAGCAGGAACGCCTGACACAGGAGGAGCGCAAGGAAACGGCTCGCTCACGCACCATCGCAGCCGAGCTCGAGTGGGTTCGAGAAAACCCCAAGGGCCGCCGCAAGAAGTCGAAGGCCCGGCTGGCGCGCTACGAAGAGTTGCTGGCGGAGGACAAGAACGTAAAGCTCGATGCAGTCCAGATCCATATCCCGGCCGGTCCGCGGCTCGGAGGCGTGGTAATCGAGGCGGACCACGTGAAAAAGGGGTTCGGCGACCGGCTGTTGGTCGAGGATCTTTCCTTCAAGCTTCCACCGGCCGGGATCGTCGGGGTAATCGGGCCCAACGGCGCCGGAAAGACGACCCTCTTCCGGATGATCGTCGGCGACGAAGAAACCGACAGCGGCACCCTCCGACTGGGCGAGACGGTCAAGCTGGCCTATGTCGACCAGTCCCGGGACACGCTCGACCCGGAGAAGTCGGTCTGGGAGGAGATCTCCTCCGGAGACGAGACCATCGACGTGGGTGGCAGCCAGATGAATTCACGCGCGTATGTCGGCGGGTTCAACTTCAAAGGCTCAGACCAGCAGCGCAAGGTCGGAGTGCTGTCGGGCGGTGAGCGAAACCGCGTCCACCTGGCCAAGCTGCTGCGCTCAGGCGGCAATCTGCTGCTGCTCGACGAGCCGACCAACGACCTCGACGTGGACACTCTCCGCGCCCTCGAAGAAGCTTTGCTTGGCTTCGCCGGATGTGCCGTGGTCATCTCCCACGACCGCTGGTTCCTCGACCGGGTCGCAACTCACATCCTGGCCTTCGAGGGTGATTCGGAAGTGGTCTGGTTTGAAGGCAACCTCGACGCCTACGAAGAAGACAGGCGACGGCGGCTCGGCCCGGAGGCCGACCGCCCTCACCGCATCACGTACAAAAAACTCGTCCGGGACTGACCGCAGGTGCCGGCATCGGCACCTGTATGGCTACCGGATGGTGATGACCGCCCTGGCCGGCTTCGATTTGTTGCCGAGCTTGTCGCGGGTCTGAACGCTGATTACCGTCCGGCCCTTGCGGGTGATTGTCTTTGCCTTTGGCACTGACCGCGGATCCAGTCCTGCTCCGGAGCTGCCGTCGGGCAGCTTGCCGTCGGGCTGAGCAAGCACCGTCACCCGCACCGGACCGGAGTAGACACCAGCAGCCTTCCTGCCGCTGATGACGAGGCGGGGTTTGGCCGGGCCGGAGCGGTCAACCTTGACGTTTGCGAGCTCAGCCGAAAACGGTGTCGTGACGGTCTGGGCCGGTGCGATGTTGTTGGCCGGAATCACCGTGCTTGTTCTTACGCGGTAGCGGTGAGTGCCTTCCTTTTCCCTGGCGATAGTCGCCCTGGTGCCAAGCTTTGTGCCCCTGACACCAGCCCACACTCCACCCGCTGCTGAAGGCTTGCGTTGAATCGTGACCGAGGTCGCCGGTGCTTCCGAGCCAATCCAGTTGAGCACAACCCTTCCGGTGCTCTGCTTCTTTCCGGCCATCATCGGCGCGGTAGGCCGGAGATGGGCGAACTGACGGGAGAACCCCTTCAGTCGAACAGCGTCCTCGGCGAGGATGAAGCCGGATTCCAGGAAATCGTCGGTCGCCGCCGCATACTTGCCGACATAGTCAGCGAAGTCGGTGTAGAGCCCGTGGAGCTGCTCCGAGGAAAACAGGGTGTTTGAGCCAAGCAGAAAGCAGAAGCTGCTGAACAACGGATTTCCACCGGTCCCCGGTGAGTTGACGCCATCGTTGACGCCTGTCGGCACGGTCAACTCCGGGTAGCGGATGCCACCTTCAGCGATCCCAAACTCATCCCGGACCAGAACACCACCTTCGTACTGACCGCGCGGAGCGATCGGTGGAGCGACGTCGTCCCTGACCCAGTCAGCCAGGCCCGCGATCGCCCGGTTGGCGGTAAAAGACCACTGAACCAGGGAGAGTGGGAACTTCTGGCAGCCGACAGTAATGGCCAGGAAGTCGCGGTTGAGAAGGCCACCGGCGTTGTCCCAGGCCAGCCGCGGCAGATGCGAGGAGCCGGCGACTTCCCAGTGACGGATCGAGTTTGTGTCAGGGAAATTCTCGACTGTGCGCTCGGTCTGGTTCTCGGTTTCAGTGAGGATCCGGACCACCTTCTCCGGGCGGTCAGTTCTCAAGACGGTGCCGCAGACGGTGAGAAGGTAGGCGTCGGCGATGTTCTGCAGCGGCTCAACCTTGTTGTAGTGGGTCGCAAGTCGGCCGCAGGACTGCGACTCACCAGAGGCGATCACGGTTTCAGCTTCGATTCCGCCGAGCGGATCAACGCCGGTTCCTTCACCCCTGATTGCCTTCAGCGCGGCGCCGTAGACGTCGTAGGAGAGATCGTCAATCGACGAACCTGAAGATGCGGTCGTATCCCAGCGGACTTCGAGGCTCCCGTAGCGGGCGGTGTCAAAGGCCTTCAGCCCGGTGATGCCGACGTTCTGGGCCGTGACACCTACAAATGTGTAGCCGTTTTTCAGCATGAACTCCGGATCGCCAAACCAGTTCCACTCGATGTCACGGAATGCGGTCACGTTGTTCCATTCGGCCACGACGGTTCCGTTGGCATCAGCCGGATCGGCCGGGCGCCGGACCACGATTCTTGTCTTGAAGGGATAGCTGCCGTCGTCGAGGAGTCCACCGGTTTCAAGGCGAACTCCGGTCTGGCCGACCTCACCGGTGGTGTTGTAGCGGAAGCCCCTTCCGGTCAGGAAGTACTCCTCCTCGACATACCCGTATTTGGCGAGGTCGACATCAGTTGACAGAAAGGGATAGGAGTCCTCGGTCACTGCGACTGGTCCGGTGACATCGGGCACTGGCACGGCGGGAGCCACGGCAGACGCGGGACCGGCAACCAGAAGTGACCCACCGGCCACAGCGATAATTGCGAAAAAGCTACGAAGCTTCATTTACTTCCCTCTCTCCAGATACTCCGGCGGCCCGGCGGTTGACACCCATGCCACTGAAACCCTCGTTCCAGCGGTTAGTTGCGTCCTCTTCCGCACCCTTCCTCACAGCGAAATCTAGCAAAGGGCCAGCGCTTTTCACGGGGCTCGGCCCGGCGACCTACAATGGCCGCATGAGCTCCGAATCAGACAGCGTGGCCACAGGTCTTGATCAAAAGGGGCCGATTGTCGTTTACGGGTCGACCGGTTACACCGGAAAGCTGATCGCTTCCGAACTCGAAAGGGCAGGAGCCGATTTCGTGCTCGCCGGTCGTAACCGCGAAAAACTTGATCAGGTGGCAGCCGGGCTGGGACGCGATGTCGAAGTGCAGGCCGTTTCGCTGGATGATCAGGCCGGACTCCACTCCCTGCTGGAGGGCTGCTCTGCGGTGATCGCCTGTGCCGGACCGTTTCACCTCCACGGCGAGCCGGTGATGCGGGCTGCGGTCGAGACCGGGACCCACTACCTCGATACGACGGGCGAGCAGCCGTACATGCGGCTGGCCTGGGAACGCTACGACCGGCCGGCTTCCGAGGCGGGCGTCGCGGTCATCCCGGCGATGGGCTTCGACTATGTGCCCGGTGACATGATCGCTTCCCTGACTGCTGACGGAATGGGTGATCTGGACACCCTGCGACTGGGCTACCGGGCAAAGATGCAGCCGACGCGCGGAACCATGCTCTCGGCGCTGGAAATGATCAAGGGTGGAGATGTCGAGTGGCGGGACGGCCACTTCGAGCCCGCTTCCCAGACAGCCTCTCGCGGAACCTTTGACTTCGGCCCGCCGCTGGGTGAGCTGAAGATGACGCGTTATCCGGCCGGAGAGCACGTGACAGTGCCGCGTCATGTCAACACACGCCGGATCGAGACGATGTTGAGCGCCGACTCCTTCGCCCCTGGAGCCGCTTCCCATCTAATGCCCGCAATCTTCCGGGGGGCCAGTCTGGCCATGCGCACACCGTTACGTGCCCTGACGGCAAAGCTGATCCCCACCCTGCCCGAAGGGGCGAGCGCCGAGGCCAGGGCCGAGTCAAGCTTTGTGATCGGGTGCGAAGCGGTCGCCGGAACCTCCGTCAGCCGGGGAGAGATATCCGGAAGGGATGTCTACGGCCTGACCGCTGCCTTGATCGTCAAAGGAGCACTGATCGCCGCCTCCGGGGGCATCGAGGCGAGCGGAGCGCTTGCGCCCTCGCAGGCGTTCGAGCCGAGAAGCTTCCTCCAGGGCTTCGATCGCTTCTCGTTGGAGTGGCGGGTCACGCCGCCCGCCTGAGCCCCGCTCAAGGCCGACAGCGGCGGTTCCGAAAACGAAAAATACGATCAGGCTCAGCGATTGATTCCCGGTGGACTGGCTGTCAGGCTTCAGTGGCCGTGGCTGTTTCCTCCACAGCGCTCGATTCCACTTCGCGCAACGATCCGGCCATTGCGTGGTAGCCGCCGTCAACATGAAGAATCTCCCCGGTGATCGCACGGGCGAGGTCCGAGAGCAGGAAACAGGTGGCATCAGCCACCGGCTCCGGGTCGGCCGGGTTCCACTTCATCGGTGAACGCGCCTCCCAGTTCTCAAGCAGCCTGCGGAAGTCGGGGATGCCCCCGGCGGCGCGGGTATGGAGCGGCCCGGCAGCAATCAGGTTCGAACGGATTCCGTGAGACCCGAGGTCCCGGGCGAGGTACCGGTTGACCGATTCGAGCGCGGTCCCGCGGAAACGCGGTCAACAGAATCTCGGCACCGGAGCGCTGCGCCTTCGCAGCTACCGAAAAGGCGATGCTGTCGTTAAGCAAGGCTCTTCCTGTCAGTTGGGTGGATCGGGGTCAAAGGTCCTGCGTACACGTTCGTCTTTGGCCCTGGCCGACTCAGCGAGCTCAGCCTGGGCCTGTTTCACAGCTTCAGTGAGAGCGGGGTCACCCACCGCGAGGATCCTGACGGCCAGCAGTCCCGCGTTCCTGGCGGCACCTACCGCCACGGTCGCGACCGGCACCCCTGCCGGCATCTGAACGATCGACAGCAGCGAGTCGAGTCCGTCCAGGTACTTGAGGGGAACGGGCACCCCGACAACCGGCAACGGCGTCGCCGAGGCAATCATCCCCGGGAGATGGGCCGCTCCGCCGGCACCGGCAATGATCACGCCGAATCCCTCACCCGCTGCCGCTGCTGCCCAGGCAAGCATGTCGTGCGGGGTGCGGTGAGCCGATACCACCCTCACCTCATATGCGACGGCGAACTCCTCGAGCGCCTTCGCGGCCTCTTCCATGACGGGCAGATCTGAATCGCTGCCCATGACAATGCCGACTCGGAACTGATTCAACTGAAACCCCCCTCAAGAGCGGATGCCGCTGACCGGGCCGCCTTTGCGGTGGCGTCGGCATCCTGACCGCAGACCGTAACGTGGCCCAGCTTACGACCTGGGCGGGTCTGCTTGGCATACAGGTGAACGTGGGCACCGGGTACCGCCAGGGCATCGGCCAGTCTGGATTCAGGTCCATCCTCGGAATCCCCGCCGACCACATTTACCGTAACGACCGAAGGGGCGGTCAGTGAGGTCTCACCCAGCGGCAGGTCAAGCACCGCGCGCAGGTGCTGCTCGAACTGGGAGGTCACGCAGCCTTCAATCGAGTAGTGACCCGAATTGTGAGGACGCAGGGCAAGTTCGTTCACCAGAAGTCCACCCGGTGTGATGAACAGCTCGACCGCCATCACCCCGACCAGTCCGATCCGACCGGCGATTTCGGTGGCGATCCCTGCGGCCTCCTCGGCCAGTCCCTTGTCAATCGCAGCGGGCGCTTTCACTTCCCTGCACATGGCCTCCCGCTGCACGGTCTCGACTACCGGATAGACGGCCAGCTCACCGACAGCCGAGCGAGCGACCATGACGGCGATCTCCATTTCGATGTCGAGCATTGCCTCCAGCAAGAACGGGCCGGAAGCCGAATCAAGGAGCTCCTCGGCCTGTCCCCGGTCTTCCAGCATCCAGACTCCGCGACCGTCGTAGCCCCCACGAGGTGCCTTGGCGACCACTGGCCACCCCTGCTCAGCGGCGAACTGATCGAACTCCCCGATGGTCGAAGCCTCGGCGAAGCCGGGAATCGGGAAGCCGTGGGAGGCCAGAGCCCGCCGGGCGTGGAGCTTGTCCTGAGCGTGAAGCTTTGCTGCCGCGCCCGGGGCCAGCTTCACACCTTCGGCCTCGAGTTCCTTCAGCAGCTCCGGATCCACCTGCTCATGATCGAAAGTGACCACATCCACCAGGGAGGCAAGCTGTCTCAGGTCTTCGATATTTGCCGGACTGCCCTGCCTGAAACGCGCGCCCGCAAGGACGGCCGGATCTTCAGCCGACTCAGCCAGCACAGTCAGCTCCACTCCGAGAGCGACAGCGGCCTGCTGGGTCATGCGGGCCAGCTGGCCCGCGCCGACCATGCCGACACGGCCAGAAATTGTCTGAGTGGGGTTATCTGTCATCGACTGAAGTATTCCTGACCGCTCAGGCAAGGAACCCTCGGGCCGCAGGCAGGGTGATCGTAAATCGGGCCCCACCGAGTGACGAAGCCGAGCAGCCGACAGTCCCACCCTGTGACTCAACGACCGCTTTCACGATTGCCAGGCCCAGACCCGAGCCACCACTCTCGCTGGAGCGGGAGCTCTCAAGGCGGGCGAACCGGTCAAACACCCGGCCCCGCATAGCGGCAGGCACGCCGGGGCCGTCGTCTTCCACGGCGATCACCACGTTCGGTCCCTGGTCCACCGCCGTAATCCGGACCCGACCATCTTTTCCGCCATAAGCCACCGCATTCGAAACAAGGTTCGAGATGGCGCGTGCCATCTCGTCCCGGTCTATATCCACCCGACGACCGCTGATCTCCCCAACCTCAATTTCGCGCCCGCTGGCATCACGGATTCCTTCGACCTCGGCCGCCAGCAACGGGGCAAGCTCGACTGGTTCCCTGGTCGCCTCAATTCCTGAATCAGCTCTGGCGAGCAGCAGCAGGTCGTTGATCAGGCGATCCATTCGGGCCGTTGCGGCCGTCACCTGAGCCGTAACCCGCCGGACTTCATCCGCATCAGGATCCGGATTTCGCGCCAGAACCTCCAGCTGCCCCTTGATGATCGTCAGCGGAGTGCGAAGGTCGTGGGATGCGTCAGCCACGAAGGCGCGTTGACGGGAAAACGCCTCCTCCAGCCGGTCCAGCATCCGGTTGAACGACCCCGAAAGCCGGCTGACTTCGTCTTTGCTGTGCTCCGCGACCGGCATACGGGCGGAGATGTCACCACCGTCGACCCCCTCGGCGACACCAGCCATCCGCCGCAGCGGTGCGGCCGTGCGACTGGCCAGCAGCCAGCCGGCAATCGCTGCCACAACCAGCGTCAACAGCCCAACGACCAGAAAGGTCCGGCTGAGCCCGTCCAGCGCACGTTCCACCGATTCGAGCGGTTGCCCGACCCTTATGGCAGCCACACCTTCATCAGGCAGGGCAACCGGGCTGACCAGCAGCCTCACATCCCCCACATCGTGTACTTCGACTGTAGAAAAGCCTGAATCCGCGGTCAGCAGTCTCCGCGCACTTTCCCGGTCGTCAGACTCGTCTTCCTGTTCAGACTCATCGGGGCTTTCAGAGCCTTCATCCTCCCCCGGTTCGTTCCGGCTCTCATCGTCCGAATCACCGGACGCCACGGCGAGCCCGAGCAACTCCGGCTGATTGGTCACGATCTGATCGCCGATCGAGATGGCAATGAGGCGCGAGGTTGCGGCAAACGGCTGGGAATCAACAAGTTGCCTGGCGCGAACAATGTACTCAGATGGATCAAGCGGCTCACCGGCAGTGAGTGTCCGTGCCAGATTGCCCGCCTCGCGCTCAAGGTCCGTGTCGGTCTGCTGGCGGAGGTCTGCCCCGGTGCCTCTGTAAACGGCCAGGTAGGTGATCCCGAGAGCGACGAGAATGATCAGCGCGATCGAGATAGCCAGCCGGCCTCGAAGCCCGACCCCCGGAAGGCGCCGGATCAAGTTTCCTCCAGCAGCCGGTATCCGACTGAACGCAGGGTCTCGATCGGGTCCTCAAGGCCGTCGACCGAAAGCTTTCGGCGCAGGTAAGCGATGTAAACACCGACCACATTCGTGCCCGGGTCATAGTCGTACCCCCAGACGCCATTCAGCAACTGCTCCCGCGAAAGCACCTGCCCGGGATGCCTCATCAGGAAGGCAAGCAGGTCAAACTCGCGGGCCGAGAGTCTGATGTCGAGTCCCCCACGGCTCACTGAGCGTTTGAGCAGATTGATCTCAAGGCTGCCTACCTTCAGTGCGGTTGGCTTCTCCTGACCCGGGCGACGAAGGTGGGTCCGGATCCGGGCAGCCAGTTCCTCAAAGGCGAAGGGCTTGGTCACGTAGTCGGTTGCGCCGCTGTCCAGACCCGCCACCCGGTCGGACACCTCTGCCCTGGCGGTGAGGAGTATCACCGGCGTTTCCCGATCGGCGACCCGGAAGGACTGGAGAATTTCCATTCCGGTCCGCCCCGGGAGCATCAGGTCGAGCACGAGCAGGTCGAACCGCCCGGTCAGGGCGAGTGCTTCACCTTCCGCGCCATCGTGAACACAGGTAACGGCGTAACCCTCGGACTCGAGTCCGCGCCCGACAAAGTCGGCGATCGCACGTTCGTCTTCAACCACCAGGATTCGCATCGAGAGGCATGCTAGAGGCAAAGAAGATGCGGGTCACAAAGATAAGAAGACTCTCACGCAGTTCTTAATTTGGCCAGTGTCGGCGCAGTCAACCTTTCTTCCATGAACGAAGAACTGACACCCAGAGAACTTGCCAACGCCAAGATGCAGGCCAGAGCCGCACGAATCAGGAACATCCGTCGCCGCGTGGCGATCGCGGCGGCCACCCTGACGGCAGTATTCAGCGGAGTGATACTTGCCCGCACCCAGCTCGACCAGCCAGCAGATCCGCAGGGAGATCAGATAGCACTGGTCAACTCTTCCTCGGCCGACAGTGAGCCCGAAAAACTCGGAACAGCCGAGATGATCGTTACGCTGGCGCTCGGCGCAGTCACCGCACTGACGAGCGATGAAGACGATGAATACAACAAGGGTTACTCAAGCTCGAGCTCCAGCTCAACTTCAACCTCGACGACGCCACTTGAAACGAGCCAGTCATGAGAACCTCTTTCAATCCGACACGGCAATCGAAAGCTCCAGTGATCCCATGAACCAGACCGAGCCTGCTGTGGCAGTTGAGACAGCCCGCCAGTTCCCGGCGCTCGGCGGGACTGTCGACATCCGGGCGACCGGTGCGGGGGGGCAGTCGGCGATCAACAGTGCTGAAAGCGCCATCGGTGAGCTGCATCGTCGCCTGACCAGATTCGAACCGGACAGCGAGCTCAGCCGGCTCAACCGGGACCCGCGTCCAGCCGTGCCTTCAAGTCCCCTCATGCTGCGGTTCGCCGACCTGGTCGGCTACGCCGGCGAACTGAGCGGTGGCCTGGTCGACGCAACCTGCATCGGCGCGGTGGAGCAGGCCGGCTACAACGAATCATTCGATTCCAGGAAGCGTAAGGCAGCCCCCGAAGGCCTTCAGGCAACCGAGATCGGGAGGCGGGAAGGGGGCGCAGACCCCGCCTCGAAATGGCGTGAGGTTTCGGTCGATCAGGATTCCGGAACGGTCGTCAGGCCACCCGGAGTCAGGCTCGACAGCGGGGGTATAGGCAAGGGACTCGCGGCTGACATCGGAGCCGAAGCACTACAGAACCTCGAATCATTCGCCGTCAGTTGCGTCGGTGACATCCGGTTCGGCGGAACAGCGGGAATCATTCGCGATGTCCTGGTCGCATCACCCGACGAAGACAGTGGGTCGTTGGCGACCATCCGCCTGGCAGAGGGCGCCATCGCAACCAGCGGAATCACCCGGCGTTCCTGGACAGACGACAAGGGCCAGGCTGCTCACCATCTGATTGATCCGTCGTCGGGCAGGCCGGCGCACACCGGCGTAGTGCAGGTGACGGCGATTGCCCCGACCGGCGTAGAGGCTGAGATCCGTGCGAAGGCGGCGCTGCTGGCCGGTCCGGAGGCCGCCGCCGACTGGCTGGTTCACGGAGGGCTGGCCGTTCTCGCAGACGGCCGCCTGATCGCCATTGGAGACTGCGTGGAACTTCAGGAGGTGGAGCGATGAGCGGTAACGGATTACACATCTGGTGGATCCTCAGCCGGGGAACCGGAATCGCCGCAATTCTCCTGGCTGGCCTATCCGTCACTTCGGGGCTTCTTGCCGGAAGAGGGCGATTGATCAAGCTGGGCAGGTTCGGTGAGATGAAGCCCCTCCATGAAGCGCTTTCGATTGCAACGATCGTGGCAATTGTCGCCCACGGACTGCTTCTGCTCTGGGATCCCTGGCTGAACCCCGGACTCGCGGGCATTGCCATCCCGTTTCAGCTTTCATATCGGCCCTTCTGGACCGGAGTCGGAATTATTTCCGGATACGGCATGGTCCTGCTCGGGCTGAGCTACTACGCCCGCAAATGGATCGGACCGGCCCGCTGGCGAACCGCCCACCGGTTTACCGCGCTTTTCTGGATCCTCGGGATCTTTCACACATTCGGTGCCGGCACCGATGCCGGCGAACTCTGGCTTCAGATTCCGGTAGCCCTGGTATCGCTGCCGGCACTCGTGCTCCTGGGCATGAGACTGGGTCAGCGTCCGGGCGGACCAGCAGCCCGGGTGAAGGCGCCGGGCACCGGTTAATCCCCCGGGGACTCCTTCGGGCCGGCAACTGCTGCCTGGCGTATGAGACATCCCTGAGTGCGGCCTCCGAAGAGCTGCGTCGACAGTCTGCCAACGGGCTGGACATGCTCTGTGTCGGATCGCGTGGCTACGGACCCCTGCGCCGGGTACTGCTCGGTTCAGTCACCTCCGAACTGATGCGCGAAGTCCACTGTCCGGTAATGGTTTTGCCTCGCGCCTGACTCAGCCTGACGGCCAGGCAACGATTCGACTCTCTACCTCGCCCCGGGCCAGCCGGGCGTAAGCATCGGCAACACCTTCAAGGGGGACCCTCTCCGTCCTTATTTCGATGCTCCCCGATTGAGCCAGGTTGAGTACTTCCATCAACTCGGCAGCAGTTCCCCAGTAAGTAGTTGCGATCCGGGCACCCCAAGGCAGCGTCATGGCCCCGTATTCGATCGTGCCGCCCGCCAGCCCCAGCAAAGTCAGGTCACCTTCAAAGGCGAGGGCCTGCCCTGCGAGAGCGAGCGTAGACTCGGAGCCGACCACGACTGCGGTCGAACCCGGGGTCAGGCGATGGAGAGACCGCTTTATCGCGTGGTAAGGAGTCAGGGCTGTATCGGAGAGCGGTGCGGCATCCCTTGGGTCAAGGTCGTCAAGTGGGATCAGCAGCCGACTGTGAGGTACCAGCATGTACTCGGCCAGACCGCTGCCGGCCTGGCAAGGCGTTCAGGCCACTGAAGGAGCCTCCGGCAGACCTTCCAGAGCCCGATCCATCTCGGCCTCGGAGAACTCGAGATCGACCAGTTCGCCGGACAGGTAGCTCTGGTAGGCGGCCAGATCCAGATGACCGTGTCCGCACAGATTGAACAGAATCACCCGCTCGTCACCTTCCTGCTTCGCCTTTTCGGCTTCGTTGAAGACCGCCCGGATGGCGTGGGTCGGCTCCGGAGCCGGAATGATTCCTTCAGCCCGGGCGAAAGTGATCGCCGCAGCGAAAGCCTCGGTCTGGGGAATCGCCTGGGCCTCGACCAGCCCCTCCTTGACCAGCGCCGCCAGAACCGGTGCGACGCCGTGGTAGCGCAGGCCGCCAGCATGTACGGGTGGCGGAACGAAGTCATGGCCGAGCGTGTACATCGGCATCAACGGTGTCATCCCGACTGTGTCCCCGAAGTCGTAGGCGTAGGTACCCTGGGTCATGGTCGGACAGGCTGCAGGCTCGACTCCGAGGAAGCGTGTGTTCAGGCCTTCCTTCAGCTTCTTGCGGAGCAGAGGGAAGGCAATACCGGCGAAATTGGATCCGCCACCAACGCAGCCGATCACGACATCCGGATACTCCCCGGCCATCTCGAGCTGGGCGATCGCCTCCTGCCCGATCACCGTCTGATGCAGGCAGACATGGTTGAGCACCGAGCCGAGGGCATATTTGGTGTCCTCGTTCGAAGCGGCCACTTCGACCGCCTCCGATATCGCGATCCCGAGGCTGCCGGTGACATGTTCGGCTTGTGCGCGGCCGGCCTCGGTCAGCTGTGAAGGACTGCGATGCACCGTGGCACCCCAGGTCTCCATCATCGCCCGGCGATAAGGCTTCTGGTCATAGCTCACGCCGACCATGAAGACCTCACACTCGAGTCCGAACATTTCGCATGCCAGCGCAAGTGAAGAGCCCCACTGGCCTGCCCCTGTCTCGGTTGCCAGCTTCTTCACACCCTCCTGGCGGTTGTACCAGGCCTGGGGGATGGCGCTGTTCGGCTTGTGCGAACCGGCCGGCGAAACCCCTTCGTACTTGAAATAGATGTGGGCCGGGGTGTCCAGCACCTTCTCCAGGCGGCGGGCCCGGATCAGCGGCGTCGGGCGCCAGAGCCGGTAGGCGTCGATCACTTCTTCGGGGATGCCGATATCCGGCTCCATCGAGACTTCCTGTTCGATCAGGCCCATCGGGAAGAGCGGAGCGAGGTCCTCGGGCCCGAGCGGCTGGCCAGTGCCGGGGTTGAGCGGAGGCAGTGGTTCCCCGGGAAGGTCGGCAGCGATGTTGACCCAGTGATCAGGGATATGCGATTCGTCGAGCAGGTACTTGACTTGCTTGTCCATCTGGCACGGCTCCTCTCCTCGGTGCACCCTCGGGGTGCGGACACCTTGAGTCTAGAGCCCGCGAATCTGCGCAGCGCGAGTCCGTATGGAATCGAGTTCGGCCGGTTCAATCCGGTCGAGGTTCTTCATCGGCATCCACATCCGCCGGTTGCCTGCAAGGATCTCCCGGTTTCGATCCAGAAAGTCCCAGTAGAGCACGGTAAACGGACACGCGTCCTCGCTTGTGCGATCTTCGAGTGAGTACCTGCATCCGCGGCAGTGATCGGACATGCGGTCGATGTAGCGCCCTGATGCTGCATACGGTTTGGACATCATCTTTCCGCCATCGGCCCAGAGAGCCATCCCGGCAACATTCGGCGCCATCACCCACTCGTAGCCGTCGATGAAGGCACCGTGAAACCACTCGGTGGCGGCCCGCGGTTCAACTCCGAGCAGGAGCATCAGATTCCCCAGGACCATCAGCCGCTCGATGTGATGCGCGTAAGCGGTGTCTCGTACGCCTGTGAGGACATCTTTCAGGCAGGCCATGTCCGTTGCCTCGGGATCCAGTTCGGTGACGGCCTTCGGGACGGGTGCGTGGGCATTGAGGGCGTTTTCACCGGCCAGCACCCTGCCACGCAGCCGGTACACACCCCACACATACTCACGCCATCCAATGACCTGGCGGATGAAACCTTCGACCGAGTTGATCGGTGCCCGGCCCGCCGTGTAGGCATCCTCAGCCGCCCGGGCGCATTCGAGCGGGCTCAGCAGGCCGAGGTTGAGCGAGCTCGAAATCAGAGCGTGCCACATGAACCGTTCACCACCGAGCATCGCATCCTGGTAGCGACCAAAGTCCGGAAGTCTTTGCTCGCAGAAGGACTTCAACGCCCTTTGCGCCTCTGCCCGGGTCGCGGGAAATATCCGTGGGCCATCGACGCCGGACATCGGGAGGTTGCCCGACAGTTCGTCAAGGTCCGCTCGCACCTGGCGGTCGATCTCGTCCTCGCGGGGGCGGTAGGGCCGCGGGGGTGAGCTGTCCTTCGGGGGTCGCTTGCGGTTTTCGGCGTCGAAGTTCCAGGCCCCACCCAGCGGTTCGTCGCCATCCATCAACAACCCGAAGCGCCGACGCTGACGGCGGTAGAAATCCTCCATGCGGAGCTGCTTGCGTTCCGATGCCCAATCGGCGAACTCAACCGGAGAGGTGAGAAAGAGCCCGTCCTCCAGCACTTCGACCCTCGGATCCAGTGCACTCAGCTTTTCTCCAGCGCCGATCGTCGAAGGCTCGAGAAGCACAACCTGGCTCGGGCCGAGGTCGTCGATGTGTCCCAGCAACCCCTCCCGGAGACTCGACGCTCGCCGGTAGTCGACCTCGATCCCGCGACGCTCCAGGTCCCGGGCGAAATGCCGCATCGCCGACCAGACGAGATGAATCTTCTGGCGGTGAAAAACAAGCCGACCCGCACCGGCGACGGACTCAATCAGCAGAACCCTGTCGGCACCTTCGAGCACCGGGCTGGAAGGCGAAAGCTGATCAGCCAGGACCCAGGCTGTCCTGCCAGACATTTCTGTCAGGCGCCGGCCAGAGCGCCCTGGTAGACCTGCCAGGCGAGGATCGTCTTGGCGACGAGGCTGAGCACGATGTAGGTGCGTTCAACGAACAGGGGGTCTGCCCAGCGCCCCCTCCCACGGTAACCGAGCCACATGTTCAGGGCGAAGCCGTTGAAGAGGATGAACAGCGAGACGAAGATCCCGAAGACAAAACCGGGTACTCCATCGCCCTCATTCTGGGAAAGCGCAAGCTGAATGGCGATGGCGATCCACGGCACCGCACCGGCCACACAGCCGTAGATGAAAGGCGACCAGTCAACCTCTTCACGGCCAAGGTTTGCCCGCTCCATTACGAGGCCGAAGAGAATCATCGAAGCGTTGACGCCGAACAGCGCGATCAGAGCGACGGCATCGCTGACCCCGGCCAGCATCGCAATCAGAACCACCATGATCGAGGCGCTGATCGAGTACTCCCACCACCGGGCAGGGTTGATCCCGCGCAAGATGTTCTTCTCGTACCAGCCCCTCGCAAATGTTCCGACCACGAGATGGTCAACCGCTGCCAGGCCGAGGAACAGCGCAACCATCACGTCGATCCTCAGACCGAACAACTCGGTCGAGCCGTACTGCCCGCTGCCTGGGGCGTCGGTCAGAAAGGAACCGATAACCGGGAGCGTCGCGGGGCCAGCCAGGGCCAGGATCAAGACCACCTGTGCGGCAAAGAAAACCGTCGCGATCAGGTTGAGCCGACGCAGACGGGACAGCTTCACAGCTTCCCCGGTCCCATCTGACCCGGTGGCACGGTCAGCCATGGCTAGTCCGGCCTGACTACCCGGACCGCACCGCGCATCAGCGGGTGTATCCGGCAGAAGAAGGTGTGAGTTCCGACCGGCATGTTGCGCGGAGTCGACCAGGTTCCCCGGTTGACAGTGGGCGCACCGCCGAGCCCGAGCTGGCCGGAATCAAACTGAAACTCGCCATCCGGAATCGGGTAGGAGATACCAGTCGACTTGTTACAGGGCGCCTTGCATGAGGTGAGCGAATGCCAGATCTGATTTGCCTGATCGCCCGAGCTGAGCTGGAAGGTGATCTGCTCACCCTGCTCGACAACCGGTGGGCGCCCGGTCACACCGGGTATCCGGAAATCTCCGGCTTCGTAGCTGTAGCCACCGATTGAAAGTGGCCCGGTGGGGATCAGGCCGGACGCAAGCTGCCTCGGATCAGGCCCGACAACCGGTCCGGTGCCGCCGTGGTCGTTGTTTTCCTCAAGTCGGCCATGATTGATCTTGCCGCTGTAGCTGACCTTCTTCCGGTAGGGATTCGCACCCTCGCTATCGGCATCAGCCATGTAGACGACCTGCAGGCCCATCGATTCGTACCAGGAGGCGATCTTCGTCTCGTAGGTGGTCTGAAGCTCAAGGGTGTCTCCCGCCTTGACTTCAACCCGCCAGTCCGGACTGGTGCTGAACATCGCGACATCCCAGGAAACCGGTGGGCGGTTGCCGAAATAATGCGCCTTCGAGTTGAACAGCTCGACCCGGTCGCCGGCCACCGAGGGCTGAGTGGCGCGGCAGGCACGGGCTCGCTTCTGAGCTGCCGCAAACGACCGCTTGCGCTTGGCATTCCAGTTCCGCCGCTGCTGGGGCGTAAGGCTCCGGGCCTTCGGACAGACCGGGCCCTGGTAGCTGGCGCCGTCACGGTTGAGGTAGAGCTCGGTGGACAGCCCGCCGGTGTGAACATGGCCGGTTGTGTGAACCAGAACCCCGTCCTGATCCACCGTCCACTTGTTTCGCACCGGGCCGGCTCCGTAAGGCAGGTTGGCGTCGGCAGGGTAGGTGAACTCTCCGTCCCGGCCTCCCGATCCACGCTTCACATCGAACACCGGGTAGCCGCTGCCGTTTTCAACATCCATCCAGATCGGTCGGACGGGCTCGATCCCTTCGGCAAGCGGCGAACTGTCCGGGATGAAATCAACGGTGTAGGTGATGTAGAGATCCATCGGCTCTGGAATGAGGTTGTGGATCATGTGGTTGAGATTCCAGATATCGGTTTTGAGGTAGCGGTAGCCGAAGCCGGGCGGAAGATTCATCGCCGTCTTCTCTTCCCCGGTGGCGTAGAAGCGCTCGGGGAAGTTGGCGCTCACCGAGGCGTCAGTGGCGTCGTCCCGGCTGGAGTTCAGCCAGACCCCGTGGTGAAACATCACTTCGCTGGACTTCGGAATCGAGCCGTCAGGCCGGACCATGTTCGGATAGATGTTGGTGATCCAGCCGTTCTCGGAAGGCCTCTGCAGGCCGAAAATCGGGTCGGTGTCGATCCGGTTCTGTCCGGATGTCACCTTCAGGGGGCCGTCGACCCGGTTGGTCTTTTCGCCGACGTAGTAGGTGGTGCGCTCGACTCCACTGGGGAGAATCACCGTTTCGGGCGGCGGGATTGCGGCCCGGGTGCTCGAGGCAGCGCCGAGGAGGAGGACGAAAAAGATCGCTGTGGCGATACCCAGAGACGCAGCTTTAGCGCTGGCCTCGGCAGGACCGGACTTGAACCCTTGCTTCATTCAGGCTCCCCGTTCAAAAGTTGACAGGAGACGGAAACCCGCTACTCCCTGCAGGAAAAATACTTCATGTAAAAGATCGGCATGCGAACTCAAGGGTCAGCGAACCGTTCGCTTCGCCGAAGCAGGGCTGCCAAAGGCAACCGAGGCCCTGACCGAGAGCACAGCCTGACGGCCCTTGCTGACGGCCTTGCGGCCAGCCCGGTTGAGCCTCAGTGAGACGACCCTCGTACTGCCGGAACCAAGCTTTATGCCACCTGCGTAGGCTGCCGCGAGCGGGCCGCTCTTGAGCTCGAGGTTGACAGCAGGGCTTCCGGTAACGGCCCTGAGAGACACCCTGACGATTCCCGACCGGCGAATTCCTCGCAGGCTCTGAGGGGCAATCACGGCCTTGACTGCCGGCCTTGGCAAAGCGACGCCCAACGGGCTGATTTCGAGCTCCCCGCTCATACCACTCCCGTGAAGGGTGCAGTAGAAGGGGTAGAGGCCATCATCGAGGTACTGGGTTCCCTCAACGGGTGAAGTGCTGCCGGCCGCGATCGTCTCCGAGCGAAACAGCGGGCCGCCATCCGGGCCCCGCACGGTCGAGACCACGTTGTGCGGGGCATCTGCGCCAGCCGGGTTCTCAAAGGTCGCTACCTCACCGCGACTCTGCTCGTAAAAATCGAGATCGAATTCGCAACAGGAGTCGTCAGCCGTGATTGTCACCGCGGGTGGCGGCGGTGCCGGACCGGCGCTCACCGCACCCGGAAAAAGCAGAATCAGACCAGCAACCATCCCAACCCCGAAAACCCCGCCTCGCGTCTTCATGGGTTGAATCATGGCGCATCAGGCACCTGTCGGTCAAGCCGGCGCGCGCCATCCGGCTTGAACCCGCCCACGAGACCGGCAGCAGCAGCCGTCAACGGCGGCCGTCAACCGAGCGAAGCGTAGAAGCTGGCCATCGCTTCATGGGTGGTCCGCGGTTCCTCCATCTGGGGAACGTGACCGCAATCGAGCTCAAGCTGGGATGCCTGGGGCAGCACCCTCTCAACATGCTTTCTGAAGCCGATCGGAACCAGGGTGTCCTTTCTGCCCCAGACGAACAGGGCGGGCGGCGTCAGCGACTCCATCCGGGTCCAGAGGCCCTGCTCCCCGTGTGGTTCATCCATGTAGATGTTGCGGGCGGATTCATAGAAGGCGACCCGACCGCGCGGGGTCAGGAAGGAGCGCAGGAACTCGTCAATGCCGGCAGCTGTCCAGCCCTCGCTGCCACCGGGAACGAGACCTCTGACCAGAGGCTCGGTAATGACCCTCGGGGCAGGCTGTATCAAGCCGAGTTTCGGCAACGGCCCACGCAGCAGCCAACGCCAACGCCGGTCACGCAGCCAGGCCAGAGCGGGAGCGAGCAAAACCATGCTCCGGACCCGCTCGGGATAGAGGAGTCCGGCCTCGATCGCCACCCGGCCGCCCATGCTGTTGCCCACGAGATGAGCCTGGTCTATCCCCAGTTCATCAAGCAGGCCGATCACGGTTTCCGCAAACCACGGGGCGTCGTAGGGAGCATCCAGCGGCTTGTCCGAATCACCGAACCCGGGCAGGTCGACTGCGATCACCCGATGCTCCGCAGACAGTGCTTCGATAGTGGTCAGAAAGGAGGCCTTGGTCCCCCCCAGCCCGTGAAGACATACGACCGGATCCCCCTGGCCGGCGGTCAGGGTGGAGATCCTGCCGGCAGGTGTGTCGACAGCCGCGAACTCCATTCTTCCCGGGTCCACGATGCCGCTCGTCGCAGCGAGGAAGCCGATCCCGAGATGAAGGTTTCGGCGGACCCGCAGGGCACTGTCACTGAAGGCTGACATGCCAAAACCGATGTCTGCGGCGATCTGTTTCCAGGTTTCTTCATCGGCCACCAGTTCCGCATCGAAGCGCTCCCCGCCGGCCGGTGACAGGTCAACCCCGTGGTCGGTGATCACGGCGTCCCATTCCGGAAGGCCTTCGACCCCGAGCCGGATCCGGGCCGAGCCACCGGGGATGTCGATCACATCCGGATCGAAACGGGCAACGAGCTCTGCGAGCTGGGCCGGCGGCCCTTCCTGGCCCCTCCCTGCTCCGGATTCCTCCGGGTCGATGCTCCGATTCGCCACGCTTTGAGCCTACGGCAGAACGCCTGGGTGACCAGCCTCAGGCATTCGCCCCGGCCTCAGGTGAAGATGATCTGGCCGCCGGCCGACTTCTCGTAGAACTCACCGACAGTGATCACCTCATCAACCTGCGGCACGAAATCCTCAAGGTCGAGGCCGAACATGTCAACGGTCGCCTGGCAGCCGTAGAGGGCTCCACCGGAGTCCGAGATCATCTCGATGAACTCCGGGATCGGCGGGATGTCGATCTTTTCCATCTCACTGGCGAACTTCTTCGTCACCAGAGCCGAGACGCCGGGGATCGCACCGGCAAGGGTTGGCATGTGGAGGCCCGGGTTGCCCACGGTTGCCACCTTCACCTTTGCCTGCTTGCCTCTGGTTATCGCGTCGAGACCGAAGAAGGTGAAGAAGACATTTGCCTCGATCCCTTCCATGCGGGCACCGTTGGCCATGATCAGTCCAGGGTAGATGCCTTCGAGCGAGCCCTTTGAGATCACGATCGAGACCTTTTCTATCGGCTCATGCGACCTGGTCGGGGTTTCCGTCTGTTCCATTGTCTGGGTCATTTGTTCATCTCCTTGTCTCAGATGCAGCCGCGAGGCTTGGGTATGCCCGCTACCTTCGCGGCGAGCTTGGCCGGGCCCTTGGGAAACAGCTCATAGAGTTCCTTGATCTGCACTCCGGAGGCCTTGCCGAGAGTGCGGATCGACGGCGCCTCACCGTTTTCCAGAAAAGACTCGCGCATGTAGTTGACGACCATCCAGTGCCGCTCGTTGAGTTCGCCCACTCCGTTTTCGGCAGCGATCTGTGCGGCAATCTCTTCATTCCACTGCGCCGGGTCTTCGAGGAAGCCCTCGCTGTCTACTTCGACCGGGGTACCGGCGTAGGTGACGGTGCTCATTCCGATGCTCCTTGCTTGCTCGGGGCTGGCTGTTTGCCGGCCATTGACATCTGTGCTCCTATTCCCGGCACATCCCTGCCGGGCAGCAGAGCATGCCAGTAGAAAGGCTGGAAGGCCAGTTTGGCCATGTGGTTGAGGCGTGACTCACGCAGCAGGGGCAACCCGGCGTGAGCTGTCGGATACCGGCCTGGAAGCGGCTCGACTTCGTAGTTGAAGTCGATCCGCAGAGCCTTGTGGAAGCCGGTCTCGACAAAACAGTTGGCGTGCCCGTCGTAGCTGCCTTCCAGGTCTTTGCCCTCGAAGAATCGCTCGATGTTGGCGGTCAGGGCCTCGATCGGACGAACGTCATTGTCGGGCGCATCGTCGGCCAGGGAGAGCAGAACGCGCGCGAGCGCAATGCCATCTGCAATGCAGTGATGAATGCGCTGGATCATCGCGGCGGCGCCGCCGCCGTAGCCGTCAACGAGGTGGAGATCCAGGTTGAAGTTCGGATCGTCCTCCCAGTGAGGGCCGCTCAGGGGCGGGTGCCCCTCGACGACCCGCTGTCTGAAGCGCGGGTACGGACCAACGAAGCGCTCTTCGATCAGTCTGCGAACCCGGGTCCAGTCAGGGACTTCCTCGAACCAGAGCACGCCGGTGATGACCATCAGGTTGGTCGGCTGGTCCATGTGCAGCCATGCGGCATCCGTGTGGTTCATTGCCTGAGCCGGACTCACACATTCAGCATACGCCCGGCATCTGCTCTGCTAAATCAAAATCCCGCCGGGGCCGATTCCCGAATGCCCTGCCGGCGGGCAGTAACATCGCCCTTCGGGCCACCACACGGTCTCAGGCCTACTTGAAGGGGAGCCGATGACATCAGCAGCTCATGAGGAAGAGGGCTACGGCGGGCATACCGGCCGCGGGCTTCGAAGCGTGGCCACCCTTCTGGGTGTGATGGCGCTGTGTCTGCTCGGACCGGTGGTCGAAGGCAAGGCGGGCGTGAGCCAGACCGAGATTCTGGAAAACGGAGTCCAGCGCACCACCTACTCGATCGGCCCACTGGCAGTCACCACTGGCCAGAACCGGATCTCGTACAAGCCGATAACCGGTTCGGAAAAGCCGCCGGTCAATGGCTGGATCACCCGGATGGTGCCCAATCTGGTCAATGAAGATGGCTCCATTCCCAAATCCAGCCGGGTCATGTTCCACCACGGTGTCTGGATCAACCAGTCGGCACCACGCGACTCCCAACTCTTCTTCGCAACCGGAGAAGAGAAGACGAACGTCGAGCTTCCCGACGGCTACGGCCTGCGCTATCGGGCTACCGACAACTGGTTGCTCAACCACATGATCCACAACCTTGTGCCGGACCCGATGACTCTCTACATCACCTACACGATCGACTTCATTCCTGACACCTCACCGGCTGCCGCCGGCATCGAGCCAGTGCGGCCGATCTGGATGGATGTCGAAAGCGGAAACTACCCCGTCTTTGACGTGCTGAGGGACTCGGGTGGCGAGGACGGCGAGTTCACTTACCCCCAGGATGCAGACGATCCCTATCAGGGGGGTACCCGGAAGAACGAGAAGCTGATCACCACAGATGGCGTGCTGTTGGCCACCACCGGTCATGTCCACACCGGCGGCCTCTCGACGAACCTCTACCTGAAGCGCAGCGGGGCGGGCTATGCCGGACCCGAATGCCCGGCACCCAGGAACTTCACCGAGCAACTGCGCAAGCTTCAGGCGCGAAAGGAGAGTCTCTCGTCCAGGCTGAGATCGGCCCGAAGCAGAAGCGGGCGGGGCAACCCGGCGCTGGAGGGGCAGCACCGGGCGATCGCGAGGAGCCTGGAAAAGGTCCGGGGCATGGCCGCAGAAGCGAACCGTTCCTACCGTGCCTGTCGCTCGACCCAGCCTTCGGTTCAGGGCAATCGAGTCCATCTCTTCAACTCGAAGGCCCGCTACTTCCATGACACCGGACCGGTCTCCTGGGACATGGCGATGTACAGCACCGACGAGGACTGGCGAGTGGCGGTCAAGGCCGGGGACGTGCTCGAAATTCAGACGACCTACGAAACGGAAATCGCCTCCTGGTTCGAGTCGATGGGAATCAATGTCATCTACATGGCGGACGAAGATGGCGGCGACAACCCGTACGAGACCCGGGTTGACTACGAAGGCGTGCTCAACCACGGCCAGTACGAAGAAAACAGCGACCACGGAGGCAAGGCCCCTCTGGTCGGCCCGGACCCGAGGACTCTGCCGGACGGCCTCCTGTCAGGTGGACCGTTCACGATCGGTGGATACTCCTATGAGGCTGGTGATTTCCGCCTGCCCGGCAGCCTCGGCCGTCCGCCGGTGATCAGGAGGGGTGAATCGTTCACCTTCGAGCTTGCCGCCGGAGACGCCAGCCAGGAGATATGGCATTCGGTGACTTCCTGCAAGGCCCCGTGTAACCGCTCGACCGGAATCTCCTACCCGATCCCCGACGGGGAGTTCCAGTTCGACTCCGGGCAGCTCGGCATGGGCGGTGAGCCGACCGTTGGTCGCGATACCTGGTCTACCCCGGCCAACCTCCCGGTGGGAACGCACACCTTCTTTTGCCGAATCCACCCGCTGATGCGCGGAGCATTCCGGGTCAAGCCCTAGGAGAAAGTCAGGCCGAGGAAAGAGCGGCGATATCTGCCTGGCTGAGTGCCTGGCTTATCCGCCTTCTGAGAACGGCTGCCAGCAAGCGGTCAAGGCCGGGCAAGGTCGTGTCGAAAGAGATCCGCCACTGAAGATGAGTGCCGCCCGGGATCTCGGTGAAGCGCAGCTCGCCGAGATGGTTCTTGAGCGGGGACCCTTTGGTAACCCGGTAGTCGATCAGCCTGTTGGTCTCAAACGCGGTAACGGTTTCCTCAAACCCGGGCGAAGGGCCGATCTGAAGGCGACGACAGGAACCCACACCGTTCCGGCTGCCATCATCGCCATCGCTCAGCCTCGTGACTTTGGCGCCGAACATCGGATCGAGGTTTTCATGTTCGGCAAAGAACTCGAAGACCTGATCGGCCGGCAGGTCGAAATCCCTCTCAAAAGTGAGTCGTTGCATGGGCCGAGTCAATCAGAACTGGAGCCTTTTTACCGAATGCCAACGCAGTCTTGACATCGGCTGCCGTGGGTTTAGTCTGACCGGATGCGGGAAGCGGCGAGAGCAAAATCGGGCATCAGTAGCGAATCGACCTCTCTGGACGGCCAAGCTGGTGATCGGTGGACAGCTCATGCGCGGGTCCGCACTCGACCCCGGAGGAAGGGCTGGAAGCTCTACGAGACGGTTCGCCTCCTGTTGCGATGGCTGCGCTGGTGGGTAAGACTCGAAGTACGTGGGCTCGAAAACCTTCCGGCCCGGGGACCGATCCTGATCGTCTCAAACCATGACGCCTGGCTCGACCCGTTGGTGATCCTCGAGTCGATGATGTGGAAAGGCCGCCAGCTTCGCTTCCTGGCGAAAGCCTCGCTCTGGAAGTTCGAGCCTTTTGCCTGGGTGCTCGACGGTGCCGGTCAGATCCCGATCCGCAGAGGCGAGGGTGATCTGGCAGCCATTGAATCCGCAGTCGACTCTCTGGCCGATGGCGAGGCGATCGGGATCTTTCCCGAGGGCACGCTCTCAAGAGGGCAGGAGCTCCGGGCCCGGCGCGGAGTCGCAAGGCTTGCCCTCGCCTGCCCGGAAACGCCCGTTGTTCTGGTCGCGGTCCAGGGTGGCACCGATGTCAAGCGCTTTCCCAGGCGGCCCCGGGTAAAGATCGAGTTCTTCCAGCCGCAGGGCGGCCAGGCAAAGCCAGGTGAGGACCCGGGAGATCTGGCCCGCAGGCTTCTGGCTGAGATCCGCGAGAAGGTCGCCGTCACCCGCTAGCGCTGGTAAAGCGCTGCGCCGTCGATATCGGTGACCGAATTGAGGCCGGTCAGACCGAGTGCGGTATCGATGTCGCCCCGCAGAAACTCGATCACATTGGAGACACCAGCCTCACCATCGGCGGCAACCGCGAAGGCCCAGGCCCGGCCGATCAGCACAGCCCGCGCACCCAGCGCCATCAGCTTGAAGACGTCCAGTCCTGTCCGCACCCCACCATCGGCGAGCACCTCGATCTGATCCCCGACCGCATCGACCACCGCCGCAAGCGCCCTGGCCGAAGACGGCACCGAGTCGAGCTGGCGGCCCCCATGATTGGAGACGATCACGCCGTCCACCCCTGAATCAGCAGCGCGCCGGGCATCTTCGGCATCGAGAATCCCCTTGATCACCAGCTTGCCGCTCCAGTGCTGGCGAACCCAGCTGATGTCCTCCCAGGTGACGCTTGGATCAAACTGGGAATCAACCCAGCTTTTGAAGTCCCGGGGACTGCGGGCACCCGGAACAGCCTCAGCGAGATTGCCGAAGGTAAGCGGCTTGCCCTTGATCGCGACATCCCTGATCCAGCGCGGGTGAGTGAGCAGATCCAGACCCCGCCGAACCCCTGCCCACCCCGAAGGACTGCCGACCATGGCATTGCGGGTGTCCCTGTGCCGGGCGCCGACCACGGGCAGGTCCACGGTGAGGACGAGCACCGGTGAGCCTGCCTCGGTCGCTCTGGCCATCAGACCCTCAGCAAAGGATCTGTCCCGGATTACATAAAGCTGAAACCACGGCGGCGTCCCGGCCGCTTCCGCTACTTCTTCCAGTCCGCAGATCGAGACAGTCGACTCCACAAACGGGATGCCCGCCGACCCGGCCGCTCGCGCCGCCTGCACCTCCGCCCGCCGGGAAAACATCCCGGCAAGGCCGACCGGGCCAAGGATCACCGGCATCGAAAGCGGTTGGCCGAGAACCTCGCAGGACTGCTCCCGGACAGAAACATCCTTCATCACCACCTGTCGCAGCAAAACCTTCTCGAGGTCGCCGATGTTGTTTCTCATCGTCGCCTCTTCATAAGCGCCGCCGTCGATGTAGTCGAACATCTGGCGGGGAAGTCGGCGGCGGGCCAGCTCCCGGTAGTCAGACACACTGGCCGGGGCCACGCCCAGCGGACGGTCAGGAGAAAATCTCATCGACTAAACCTAGCCAAAACCACAGATGGTGCCGAGCGAAAGATTGATTGGTGGCACCCACGATCGCCGATCTCACGTGTAGGGTCACACCACCTGATCACCAACGAAGGGAAGTAATGCCTCGTCCGCTAGTACTGCTTGGTCTCGCACTTGTTCTCCTGTCTTCCCAGGTGGTGATCGCCTGTGGTGGCTCCGATGAATCCGGCGAAGGCGACAGCTGGAGGATCGGACTCGAAGCCCCGCTTTCCGGTGACCAGTCGGTTCTCGGAGAGGGCATGCTCCAGGGTGCCCAGCTCGCAGCCGAGCAGCTGAACTCGGACGGCGGCCTGCTCGGCAAGGATGTCGAGATCGTCCCGATCGATGACGAAGCCGACGCGGACGCCGGAGTCGTGGCAGCCAATGAAGCCATCGAGGCAGGACTTGACGGCGTAGTCGGGCCATACAACTCCGGCGTAGGAATCGAGACGCTCCCCCTCTACATCAAGGCCGGACTCGTACCGATCCGGCTCACCTCAGACAACGAGACCGACGGACTGGGCTTCACGCTCCAGCCAATGACCAATCAGATCGCTCCGGTAGCCGGTCAGGCGATGAGTCAATGGCTGGGGGCGAAGAAGGTCGCGATCGTCTTCGACCAGACCGAGACCTACACGAAGAATGTAGCCGCAGCCATCAGGGACGAACTTGAGAGCGCCAATGTTGAAGTCGTCGCTTACGAGGCGATCAAGCCCGGTGCCGACAGCTACGACGCACAGGTAAAGCAGCTGGCAGGCACCGACGCCGAAGTCGTCTACGCCGCGGTCTACTACCCGGAAGGCGCCAAGATCGCCAAGTCAATGCTGGATCAGAACGTCAAGGCGCAGTGCCTGGCCGACTACGCCTCCTACGACACCGGTTTCGTCACCGATGCCGGAATCGAAGCCGCCATGTCCTGTCCCGTGGTCGGTGTTCCCGCTCCGAACGATTTCCAGGGCTCGGAGCCTTTCGTGGAGGACTTCCAGGAGGAGTTCGACACTGCTCCCGGCACCTGGAGCCCTTACACCTATGACTCGGTGAACTTTCTCGCGGAAGCGGTGAAAGAGACCGACGGTTTTGACGCCGACGCGCTGAACACCTTCCTCGGGAAGGTCGACGGCTGGAAGGGCTGGACCGGCGAAGTGACGATCGACCCCGCCACTGGAAATCGTGACCCGGCGACGGTGGTGGTGACCTCGGTCGACAAGGAAGGCAACTTCCGCGTCGACAGCGAGTGGGCCACCGCAGTAGACGCCCCTTACTGAGAGGTCCCAAGGTTTCAAAGGCGCCGAAGCGGCTTCAGCCAGCCGCTTCGGCAAGCCTTTTAATCTGAAGCAGCTGCCTGCGCATCATGACCAGGTCCCCCGGCGCCATTCCGATCCGCCCCAGCAAAGCCACGATCCGGGAGTTGTAGTCACAGTTGAACTTGACCAGCAGGCGTGAGCCGCCCGGAGTCCGCTCTTCGGCCAGATAGGTGACCGCCGCGGCAACCGGGCCGGAACCCTTCGTGCTGATCGTGATCGATCTGCCCGACTCGAACGAATCGAGTCTGAAAATCCTCATGAACTCCTGCCCCGGCTCCAGTTCATCCAGCCCGGGGGTCAGCCGCTGCGGACTGCGACGGCCGAAGTTGTCGATCCAGTCGTAGCTGTACGGAGCAACCCTGAGTTGACACAGCCAGCGAAACAGCGTCGCCGGCGGCGCGTCGACGTCGACGGCCCGGTACATCGCTTCATCCGGGTCGGGAAGAAGCAGGTCGCAGGGAAACCGGCGCGATCGCTCAGCCTCGGTAGTGCCCCAGTTGTAGATCCGATCCGGCCACAAAGACATGCCCGTCAGCCTAGACTGGCGGCGTGGATCAGCCAGGTATTCGATGTCCGCGAAGGGCCGCACCCGGACCGCCTCCCGAGCGGGAGCACTCCGGTGAATGACCGGCCGGTCGAATGCACGGCAACGCCCGCGCGACTCTGGGAACTGGTGGCCAGGCCCGACCTCTGGAGCCGGTGGTCACCGTATGTGCGCGGGGCTGAAGGCCTTGGCTCACCAGAGGTCGAGCAGGGGGCCAGAGGCAAAGTGCTACTTCGAGGCGGCATCAGGGTCCCGGCGGAGATCCTGGAAGTGAGCCCCGGGCGGTCGTGGTCATGGCAGGTAGGGGGAATCGTCGTCCACCACATCGTGACCCCGGCCCCGGGCGGCTCACGGCTGGTGATGTCCGTCGAACCCAACGGCACCCTCTGGACTCCGGCCGCCCTGGCTTATGCGCCGGTGGTCAACCTGATCGCCCGCCGGGTAGCGCAGGCTGCCGAAGAAGGCAGCTGATCTGCAACCTCCCCTCTGGCCCACCTGTCCGTTTCTCTAGGCTCAGTTGAATGAAGCCCAGGTTCACACGCCTCCCCCATCCTGAGCCTGAACACAGGTCCGGGACCGCGCCCAACGGCCTGCCGTACGAATCAGTCTGGTCTTACCCGCGTCCGCCGGAAATCAGGCCGGAATCCCGAACGGTGAGCGTCAACTTTGGTGACACCCAGGTTGCCCTGAGCAAGCGGGCGCTGAAGGTCTGTGAAACCGCCGGGGCACCAGTTATCTACATACCCCCGGAGGACCTCACACCAGGTCTGCTCGCTGACTCCGCCGGACGCGGCAGCTACTGCGAGTGGAAGGGCGCCGCCACATACTTTGACCTCACAGCCGATGGCCATTTAGTCCCCAACGCCGCCTGGACCTACCGGTCGCCGTCACCGGGGTTCGAGCCGATCGCCGGGCTGATCTCCTTCTACCCGGCCCTGGTCGAGTGCCACCTCGGTGACGAGCTGGTGCGACCCCAGGCCGGAGGCTTTTACGGTGGCTGGGTCACCGACGAGATCACGGGGCCGATCAAGGGCACGCCCGGAAGCGAAGGCTGGTAGACGAACCGAACCCCGTTCGATGCTCTATCTTCTACTTCATGGGAGTAGGGCTTGAGGCGCAGGGAGCGCTCAGGAGAATCGGCTTGGCGGCCGCATTGGCGCTCGCAGCACCAGTCGTGCTTCTTTGTGGTTCGCCGGCACACGCGGGTATTCCCGGGGCCACCCAGGCAGAGGTGATTGACGAGCAGCAACTTTCGGCTCGAGTACTTGAACTGACTGTGGATACCCCCGCATTTGCCGCGCCAACCAAGCTCCACGTGAACCTTCCGGCTGGCTACGACACCGAGCCGGGTCGCCGCTGGCCGGTTACCTACTTCACAGCCGGCACGATGAACCGCTACAGCGCCTTCAACGACGCGCTCGGCGGAGAGGAGCTCACGGCGAACTATCCCTCAATCGTGGTCTCGCCCGATGCCAACAGCGGCTACTGGAGCGACTGGTACAACGCAGGCAACTTCGGACGGCCGATGTACGAGACTTTCGTCACCCGGCAACTGATCGCGCTGATCGACGAGCGCTTCCGCACAGTCGCCAGCCGTTCTCAACGCGCGATCTTCGGCATTTCAATGGGCGGGTACGGCGCGATGATGCTCGCCGCCCGACACCCCGACCTGTTCGGAGCAGCCGCCACCCTCTCCGGAGCAGTCGACAGCAACCTGCCAGTCAATGGATCCGTTCTGTCAATCAGCTCGACCTTTGATGGAGGAGAGCCGGACGCAATCTACGGCCCCAGAAGAACTCAGGAGATTCGCTGGCGCGGCCACAACCCGACCGATCTCGCCAGCAACCTGAGGGGCCTTGCGCTGCAGGTACGGTCTGCCAACGGGACGCTCAATCCGGAAATCGGGGAGGGCGGAGATCCAAACGACAACCTCTCCTGCGCCGTCGAGGCGGGTGTTTATGCCGCCAGCGTCAACCTCCACGAAGCCTTCAGCGATCTGCGAGTTCCCCATGTCTGGCAGGACTACGGAAACGGCTGCCACAGCGCCCAGAACTTTCGGCGCGAAGTGGTCGACACCCTCGCCTCGTTTGAAGGCTTCTTCTCCAACCCGCCTGCTGCCCCGACCCGATTCGACTACCGCTCGATCGAGCCGGATTTCGACATCTACGGCTGGGAGGTCGCCACTGACCGCGGGCGTGCCCTCGAGTTCATGCGGATTGGTGTCAATGGCCGCAGCTTGACTCTCGAAGGCTCCGGCCGGACCGCGATCACCACGCCGCCCCGCTACCGGGGTCTGAAACTGGTCGATGCCGGCGGCAAGCCAAGGCAGCCCGGGTCCGACGGCCGCCTGCGCTTTGTGGTCGATCTCGGGCGAGCGAACACGGTCCAGCAGTACACCCCCGGATCTGCCACAACGATGCGCAGGCGCACCGTGACCTTGAACCCCCACGCGGTAATCCGGATAACCAGGAGCACCTGGAGGGCCGGGAAGCTGACAGTCTGCGCCAGCACTCTTGGCGGTGACGTGCCGCGGGCAAAGATCAAAGCCGCCGGGCAGGTCAGCGCGATCAGCCTCTCGCGGACGCCAGCCTGCCGGAACATCGCCGTCAGACCCCGGCCCGCCAGGGTGAGCATCTCCGGAAACGACCGCTTTGGTCACCCGGTGAGCGCCAGCGCCAGGCTGCGCTAGCGGGCCCAAAGGCAAGCTAGCCGCAGACTCCCACTCTCCGGGAGCATGCAGCTTCTCTTGGCCAGATCTCAGCCGGACCCGGCTGGACCTCAGGGGTTACTGCTCGCGAGTCAGTGTCAGTGACTTCGCGGCCAGATCGCTCCCGTTCTCCAGGTAGCGACCGTTCATCTCATCGTCGTCAAGCTCCAGAGTCCAGGTGCCGTCCGAGTGAACGATGGAAATCTCTCCCCAGTCGGTGATCACGCCGTCTATCTTCACGCTCTTTGCGGGAATGTCGAACTTCTTTGCGTCCTCGGGGGTGACGACCCTCTCCCCGGTGAATGACTGGCTTGCGTCATCGGCCTTTTTGATGATGAAGGTCGACGGGTACGGACCCTCCAGAACACCGTTGCCGTAGCCAACCTGGGAAGCATTCCAGGTTCCAACCAGCGAAGAAGCCGTTGGGACCGAGTCTGAATCCGAATCTGAATCGGAACTGCATCCGCCCAGCGCAAGTGCGCCAGCGGCCATCAGGGACAAGACAACTACAGGTGCTTTGAACGCTCAATGCCTTTCGTTTGGAAACGGAGAGACAATACCCGTGCTTAGCCGGGCTACCTCACCCTCCAGCGGAAAGTAACCGGCGGGCTGGTGAGTCCGGCTGAGGTTACGGTGACTTTGAAGACATGCCTTCCCGGCTTGAGGTTGCGATAGGTCTTCGGTGAGCCGCAGCGCTTCAGGGCGGCCGAGCCGAACCTGCACCTGAAGATCGGCCCCGGGGCCGAGGTGGAAAAGCGAAAGGTCGCCTTTCTGGCCCTGGTCGAGGCCGAGGGCGTAGTCAGAAGCGAGACGGGAGCCGGGTAGATGCGCTCGGTCGGCAGGCTCGTCGAGGCTTCAGAGCCGACCGGATTGGACGCCGTGACACTCACCTCAATCCTCTTTGAGATATCAGCGGCAGAGAGGGCGTAGGTGCTCTCGCCGGAGCCGACTTCAAAGCAGGCCGAACCATCGGCCTCGCACCGCCACCACTGGAAGGAGAAGGTCGGAGCTGGCACACCGGACCACGCACCCGGATCGGCGGTCAGCGTCCGGCCGGCTCTGGCCACCCCGCTCACCGACGGTCGGTTTTCCGGTGAATCGCCATTTAGCGGCGCCAGACCGACGATCTCAACGGTGCGCTGGCTGGCCACCGTGGCATCGGGTTCAAGCCCGTTGGAGGCGGTGACCGAGACTTCGATCACCTTCAAATAATCATCAGGCTTGAGGGTGTAGGTGCTTAGGTCGGATCCGATATCGGTGCAGGCCGAACCATCAGCCTCGCACCGCCACCACTGGAAGGTGAAGGTCGGGTCCGGCTCGCCCGTCCAGCGTCCGGGATCGGCAGTCAGTGTCTGGCCGACCTCGGCCGTCCCCGAGATGAAGGGCTGGGCGGTATTGACCGGAGCATTGGCGACCGCAAGCCAGGCCTGGAGCACGGCCGGTCGGCCTGTATAGAAATCCGGAACCGAGTTGATCCAGGAGGCGGAATCCTCGAAGGAGTACTCCCGGCGGTTGTCGGCCTCGATTTCGTCGGAAATGTTGTTCCAGAGAGTCACGGCCTTCGTGCCGAGATCGAGCTCCATGGCCTTCACGTTCACAGCGGCCAGAGCGTCGATGTATCTGCTCCGGCAGCGATCGTCGGTGACGCACCGGACCCAGATGGAGCCACCCGAGGGCACACCAAACTGAAAGTTGACGTCATTGCTCGTCTGATCGATCCCCCAGGGAAGCACCGTGAACTCGCCTGCCGCATTGCTGTGCAGGTAGTAGTTGTTGGTCAGACCATGGGCGTAGCCGTCCCAATGGCCGATGTAGTGCTCAACCGCCCACATCTTGATCATCTGATCGAGGTCAGCCACCGCGTCCACGGCGGCCAGCCAGCCGTCCCCTTCAGTCTGGGATGCGACGAGGAGCGCCGCGAGGTCGTCCCGCTGCTCCTCGTTTCCCTCATCAACCTCGTAATGGGCACTGAAGGGGTCAAAAACGCTCCCCAGCCAGTCGCCGTAGTTTCCTTCGTAGAGGTGGGTGGTGTTCGACGGCCCGAACCACTTCTCCAGGAACACATCGTCGAGGGTCTCGATATTCAGATGAAGGCCGTAGTCGACCCCGTTCACCGAGACCACGGCGTAACTCGTCCGGGGAGCCGGAACCCCCATCGCGCGGAAGAGCTCATACCCGATCGCCTCGTGGACGTTGGTTCCGTCCTGAACCATGTTGTTGAGGGTCATCTTCTTCAGGCCGCCCACCCGCTGGCCCGAGTTTCCGAACTTGAGCTTGAAGGCACTCTTGCCACTCAGGGGCCTGAACGAGCCGTACTTCCCCTTCAGCTTCACCTTCACAGGCCAGGGGCCGTAGACAGTTGCTCCGTCGACCATGGTGAAGGTCGCGCTCACGTACTCGTAGGGGGCGTCGTTTAGCGCTGTAATCGCATCCTCGGAAAGATCGATTTCGATTTCAACGACCTTGGTTGGATCAAACAGAAAGGCCGCAGGGTCAACCACCGGGGGCGAGAGTGCCGTCGCAGCCGTAGCAAACAGACCAAAGGAGCCGAAAACAAGCACCGCGGTGAGAAGTAGCCTCCCGGCAAAGAACTTCAGCTTTGAGGCAGAATACCTCTCCCTGGCCGAGGCCAAAATCGCGCTCACGGTTGGTTTCCGATCGAGGCTGATGACATGGCCACCAAGGGAATATACCCGCTCACTTTCCGGAGACCTGCGACAGAAGCTCAAAGAGGCTCTGTGGGTCTCCCCCACAGGCTTCCAGTTCGTCCCGGTAGATCACAACCTCTGCGGAGCCGTCGTCAAAAACGGCGACCACGCAGGGCGCCCTGCCGTGGCTCGCATCGGCAACGACCGGCTCACGCTCGTCCAGGTGGACGGCAGTGAACTCGACCGGCAGCTGACCCTGCAGACGAAGCCACTCCGGCCTCTCCCTGATCAGGCCGTGGGTGATGTCGCAAAGGGCGCAGTGCCGGCGCCCCAACCGGGCCCCTACCCAGTAGGCAAGCTCACCCGAAAGGGAGCCGTTGGCATCGTAGACGCCTGTCAGCCTCATGATCGACCTGCTCGAATCGGGCGGATCCATCGCTGAAACCTACCCGGCGGGCGACTTCTCCGGCCCCGGCTTCAAGGCCTGCCGACAACAAGCGGGAACAAAGAGCCGGACCAGCGACCCTTCATCTCCTGCCGTTTCAATGCTTAGTCCCCCGCTGACCCGCTCACGAGCAATCACACCCGGGAACCCTGATCAACCCTGCCTCTGTTTCGCTCCCGTCCGAAGTCCGTTTTGCGGGTTCGGGACCAGAGGGCCGGGTTTCCCACATGAAGATATGGTACCTTCCGGCCATACTGAAATCGAATCGTTTCGAAAAAAGGATAAATTTTATGTTCAAGCGAAGTTCACGCCTCATCCCGCTCGCCCTGGTTTCACTTCTCGCTGCCTCTTCCCTGACGCTTGCCGCCTGTGGCAGTAGCGACGAGGAACCGGATCGCGAGGCATCCGGGGGCAAGACACAGGCCTGGTCTGAATCGATCGGAAACTCGTTCGGTGACCTCAGGGGCATCGAGGTCGACTTCGTCAACAGCTACAGGTACAAGAAGCAGCCGATCGAGGTCGGGGTCGCCGGCTACGGCAAGTCCTGCCCGGACAACCCGGATAGGGATAACCCCTGCTACACCCGTGAGGGAGGAATGTCTCCCCGGGCGATCCCGTCCAACGAGTACGGGAAGTGGGAGTCCTACAACGGGGAGGTTCTGTTCTCCGTGGATGCCAACCGCCTGGGTAAGTTCGAGAGCACCATCACCTGGCCCGATCCGGAGGAAAGGGAAGGCGGGGGCATCCTCGGTCGGCTCAACTTCTCCATCACCAACCCGACCATCGGCAAGCCCAAGTTCACCATCCAGTCCGGAGCGGGGAATGAATGCTTTCTGGAGTACGGAAACCGGGATCGCGTCGTCGCCCTGGGCGAAAACAAGTCACAGACCCTCACCGACGATGACACCTTCTGTCAGCTCAATCTGAAGATCACTCGACTCGGCGACAGCAAGCAGTTCAAGCGGTTCACGATCGAGGCCCTTTAGGGGGCGGGTAATCCCCGGGGCTGCGTCCACCGCAGACGCTCCCCGGGGATCGGCGCCCGCAGGGTTCAAACCGGTCTGATGCAGACCCCTTCATCGGGGGACCGCATCAGGTCGGCCGATATCGTGACATTCCGAAGGACCCTCTTCCGGTGTCATCCAACTGTCTGATCAGGGGTGTATCGAGTGACGAGCGAAGCAGGCAGGAAGCCCACCATCATCGATGTAGCCCGGGAGGCCTCGGTCTCTCAGGGGACTGCGTCGGATGCCCTGCGCGGATCTGATCGGGTCACCGAGGAGACCCGCAAGAGGGTCAAGCGGGCGGCAGGGAACCTCGGATACCGGGTCAACCGGGTGGCACAGGGACTCCGGACCGGCCAGAGTGGGTTGATCGCCTTGATGCTCCCCTCCGCCGGGGGCGTCGAGGTGCTGGCCCACGAGTACTACGTGTCGGCACTGATCGGAGCGTCACGCGCCGCGGTTGCCGGGGACCTCGGCCTGGTCCTGCTACCCGAGATCGACGGAGACTCGACCGGAGCCGAACTCGCCGACGGTGTGATCGTGATCGATCCCCCCCGCCGGGACCCATCGGTCAAACGGCTGCGGAAGGAGGGGACGCCCGTAGTCACGATCGGGACCGACCCCTCGCTCCCCGGCGATCCCTGGGCGGTAATCGCCGATAACGAGGGGAACTGCCGCTCGGTGCTCGACCGGCTTCGGGCCTCCGGGGCCAGACGGATAGTCCTGATCAGCAGCGACGAGCCATGGGGCTGGTTCTTGGGAAACGAGGCTGCCTACCGTGGCTGGGCCAATGAGGTCGAGATGGTGACAACTGTGCTGAGCGCGGGGCCAGGCGACCGGGATGGCGCGCGGGCAGCAACGGCAGACCTGCTCACCGGGGAAGACCCCCCGGATGCCCTGCTCGCCCTGACCGTCGATTCGGCGATCGGCGCCCTGGAGGCCGCCCAGGATGAAGGTATCGAGGTACCCGAGGGCCTCCAGATAGCCGGCCTGGTCGACGGCGCACCGCTGAGGGACGGCGATCCGGCGATCACCTGCTTCGACCTCGACCCGGTTGCCCAGGCCGAGGCGGCGGTCAAGCTCCTGATGGCCCGGATCAGGGGTGAAGAGCCATCAGGGCCAGTGGTGATCGACGGCAGGCTGATCGAACGCGAGAGCACCCGGCCGGTCCGCGATGGTGGCTGAGCGTGGAGCCAGGAGACGAGGGACCGGTCTGCTCGCAACCCCGGGACTCCTGCTTCTGGTCGCGATCGCTTTGACCGGCTGCGGCTCTGACGGATCGCGAACCGTCCCGGTGCTCTGGGCGGCCCCGCAGAGCGACGGCACGATCGCCGGGGGTATCGAGCCGGCAAAGGTCAAGGTCGAATCGGTCGGGGAGCCCGGCTTCACGCTGAGCCTCGAGGACATCGCGGCAGAGGGGGCTGGCGAGCAGTGGCAGGCAGCCTCCTCCTCGGCGGCGGCAGTCGGAACTCTCCTGAGCGGTGCGGATCCAAACGATGTGGACGTGAGCTTCGAAGTGACCGGGCCGATCGACGGCCCGTCCGGAGGTGCGGCACTCACCGTCGGTGTCCTGGCCGCGATCAGGGGTGATGAGCTCAGGTCCGGGGTGACGATGACCGGCACGGTCAATCCCGACGGCTCGATCGGGCCGGTGACCAACGTCGCGACCAAAGTCAGGGCGGCGGCCGAGGACGGCTACAGGACGGTCCTGATCCCGGTCGGCACCGAGCGTGAAGCCGACCCCGATACCGGCGAGGAGATCCAGATGACCGAACTGGGCCGCTCGCTCGGGATCGAGGTAAGGGTCGCGCCGAACATCGGTACCGCCTACAGGGCCTTCACCGGCAACAACATCGCTCCCGGCTCGGGTGACCCACCCAGGCGCGGCGCCGAAGTGGATGCCGTCGCCAGCAGGACCACGGAACGCCTGAACGACCGCCTAGGGCAGTTGATCGAAACCGCAAACCCCGGGGTGATCAGCGCCACGACCATCGATCGCTCTGAGGCCGCAGCCGATGCCCTGGCAAACGGTGACCTCGCGCTCTCGTACGCTCTCGGGGTAGACGCGCTGAAGGCGGCCAGTCGCGAGGCCTTTCGGGCCGAGGTCGAGTCCGTCCTCAGCGACTCCGGGCGCGCTGCGGCAATCGGCCTGCTCCGCGAACGGATCGCTGCCCTTGAGAAGAAGGCCGGGGAGACCACGGCCGGCGCTGTGAAACGGGCCGGCGGCAGGAATTTCGAACAACAGCTGCTCATCCCCGTGGCCCTTGGCTGGATTACCTACTCGACCGCGCTTCTCCAGGCGGTTCAGGAGGACCTCCTCAAAGGTGAGATCGGCCGAGACGGGCTGGTCGAGCGGGCTGGCGTCGTTGCCGACTCCGGAGCAGCAATCGAGGTGTTCGGCCCGGATGCGATCGAGGCCGCGCTGGCCGGTGCCTCCGGGGAGGCCGCCGGACCCGGCCGGGATGAAGTCTCAGCCTTTCTCTCCGGCTACACGAACTTCCTGATCAGAGGTGGCCGGGCGAGCGAGGAGTACTTCGACAAGGTGGTCGAAGCAACCGGTCTCGGTGGGATCCCGGACTACATTTACCCGGCCTTCCGGGCCCTCGGAAGGGTGGCAGCCCGGATACCGGTTGGAACCGACTCGATCGAGGAGGAAATGACCCAGGCCTCGAGTGCGATCTCGTTCTTCGTGATCGGAGCGATCCTGGTCGAGGGCGACTCGATCCTCGGCCTGCAGAACTTCGGGATCGGTGAGGAAGTCGCTGCCAACCGGGGCTCGGAGCTGCTTCCAACCGCCGTCCAGGGTGCAACCTCGACGGTCGGCTACTGGTCCTCCGACCTGCAGTCAAGAGGGGTGGAAGTGGGCTACCCGGTCTGGTCGACTGAGTGGGGCCTGGCCGGGTTCGAGGGACTCCGGGGTACCGACCGGGAAGCCGACGGTGCAGTCCTGGCACTGGAGGAAGCCTGGTACGCGGCGATCGGCTGCTTCATGCTCGAGGGCATCACCGCCTCGAATGGCGGCGACCGAACTCTCCCGACCTCCCGGCCTCCGACACCCCGGATCCCTCCGGCCCAGACCGAAGCCGCCGAGCGTTCAGGTAGAAAGGACCTGTGACTGACGAAAGCTTCATCGGCGAAAAGGCCCTGGACCTCGACCAGGCAATAACCAATTTCCAGGACCCGAAGCAGGAGTGGCGGCGACTGATCTCGGAGTTCGTCGGGACTTTCTTCCTGGTCCTCGTGGCCGCCGGCGCCGCAATGGTCGCCAAGGCCTACCCCGGAACGGTCAGCCTCGCCGCCGCCGTCGTCGCCCCAGGGATGATGGTGATGGCGATCATCATGTTCATGGGCAAGGTCTCGGGCGCCCACCTGAATCCCGGGGTCTCGATCGCCTTCGCTCTCAGGGGTGACTTCCCGTGGAACCGGGTGCCCGGCTACATTGTCGTCCAGATCACCGGTGCGATCGTCGCGGCCCTGCTGCTCGAAGCCCTGGTCGGCCTCTCGGCCTCTGATGGCGGCAGCTACCCCGGCGTCGCTACCTCCGATCTCGCGGCCTTCGGGACCGAGGCGGTGCTCACCTTCGGACTGGTCTCGGTGATCCTCGGGACGGCCTCCGGTGCCCAGAACATCGGGGTCATCGGCGCGATCGGGGTCGGCGCCTACATCGCCCTCGCCGGCCTCTGGGCCGCACCGCTCTCGGGAGCCTCGATGAACTTCGCCCGGACCTTCGGGCCCGACCTCGTCGGCGGCGACCTGACCGCGATCTGGGTCTACGCGGCCGGACCGCTGCTCGGTGCCATCGCGGCCGTCCTCTTCGCCTTCGTCCTCAGGGGACCGGGCGGCGGGTTCTACGGCTCCCGCGCCGCCCAGGGCACGATCGACACCGAGGTATCCGACCCCGACGCGCCGCTTCCCGGTGAACCGGCGAAAAAGCCCAAGTCGAAAAAGGCCTCCGTGAAGAAAAAGAAGAAGTCGGCCAAGAAGTAGCTCTCCTCCCCTCGCGGCGGGAGGTGACCTATTAGCTGGCAAACCTCCTTCACGATGCCCCCAAGCCCTGTCGCCGCGGCCCTGACGGTCACCCCGGCCTGCAGATATCGACTCACCAACCCGAACTTCAGAGTCTTCTAACGGTCCCCTTATCCCTCTCTTCGCACTGCCCGAAATCCTACTCGCAGTCCGGGACTTCCCGGGAGACGAAAAGAAGGAGATTTGACAGAAATGAAGTCGAGCAGAACGAGGAACTTGATCATCGGCGGTGCGGCGGTACTCGCGATCGCGGCCGGCGGTGGCGCTTACGCGATCGCAGACGGACCGAAAGAAAAGGAGAAGACCCTGACGACGGCCGAGACCCAGAAGGCCGAGGCAGCCGCAGCCCGTGAGGTAGACGGCCGGGTCCTCTACGTCGAGTACGAGGAGGACTACGGAGGAGGCTACGAGGTCGAGATGCAGCTGAAGGACGGCTCTGAGGCCGAGGTCTACCTCGACAAGTCCTTCAAGGTCGCCGGAGTCGAGCGCGGAGAAGACGAGAAGGGCGAAGAAATGGAAGGCCAGGGCGAATACGGAGCCGAGGATGCCGGGTACGGCCCGGCCGAGGAGGGAGCACAGGGCCAGAAGTAGTCGATCGCCTGGTGAGAACCTGCCGCGGGCACCGCTCGCGGCAGGTTCAGTTACCGGTCATGGTCCGCTGGGAACGCGCCCGACAGGACTCGAACCTGAGTGCTTCGGTTTCGTCGCCTCGAGGTCAGGTGTTATTGGGCTTCGAGGGGCCGAGCTAGGAATCCAGCAGGGCTCAGCCGTCGAAGGTCTCGCGCAGGTTCTCCTGCACAGGGGTGCCGGCCGGATGGATCCCGATTACTCGCAGCGGTTGATCGCCGACGGGTCCATATCCGTGGGGAGTGTCTGCCGCCACCGTGACGAAGTTTCCGGCCTCGACATCGATGGACTCTTCGCCCACCACGAAGCGGGCAATCCCCGACTCGACCAGGAACACCTCGTCGTAGGGATGGCGGTGAAGCGTGGTGCCGTTCCCCGGCGCAAACTCGGTGACGAAAACGGAAATCGGCGTGTCGCCGCCCTCGAACCGTGAGATACCTTCCGAGACTGTGAGCTCGGAGGTGGATTTCACGGTGTACATGAGCTCAGCCTATCTGGTGCCCTGCGGTGATTACCAACCCTGGGCCAGGCGCTCGGCTACTAACCCGAGGGGCGAGAGGTCGACAGCGATCCCTCCCGGCCCGGGGATGACGGCGATCGAGAGGGCAGGGATCAGGCACCAGACCGGCAGGAGGATCGGTCTGGTGACTGCCGCGTTGGAGATGCCGGTGATCGCTGCGAGCAGTAAGCCTGACACCAGGAGCAGCACCGCCAGCAGCACAGGCAGGGAGCGTTGTGCCTCGGCTGATACGAGTGCCGCCGCGGTATTCATGCTGGCCGCACTTGAGACGATGCTCGACACCTCCGCTCCCGGCACTTCCGAGCCGTAGGCATAACGGTGGATTGAGTCCTGAAGCCTGTCGAGCGGTTTGGCCGAAGGCAGATTGTTGACATCGCCCTTCTGCAGGTAGGGCCCATCTTCGTCGGCTGCGGTGCGGAGGTAGGTCTCCAGTTGATCGAGGATCGTCTCGGCTGCTTCTCGGTCGGGGGTGTTGTTGAAGGTCCAGATCACCTGCTGTGCCTGTGCGGCCTCGTTTTCCACCGCCGACTGCCCTGCCGCAACCGCCCCCCAGGTGATGGTGATCGAGAAGCCGACGAAGAATGCAAACGCAGCGGCCACACCGGTGAGGAGCTTCGTCGCCTGATCGGCGAGCTCCTTCAGTCGCTTCTTCTTGCAGCGGCGGATCACGATCTCCCGGCAGGTGAGCGCCACGGTGAGGAAGACCACGAACAGCACCAGCATCAGCACCCAAGGCGAGATCGAGGCAAGCAGAGTCCGCATTCCGCCACAGTAACGACGGTGCAGGACGGTCTTTCAGAGCCGCCACTCGGCAGTGGAGGGGCTACCAGGCGTCGGGTCCTTCCTTCCTGTGCCCTCCGAGACGGCCCTGCAATCAAGCAAGGTCTCTGCTGCGACCTGGTTGCCGGTCAGGCGAAGGAAACAGGGGCCGATGGTCTGTCGCCATCATTGCCGTACGGATCGTCCCGGTACTCCGCACTTCGACGATCCGGTTCCCGGCCAGCCGTCCGAGCCGGGCAATGATCCCGCTCGCTTTGGGGCCCCGACCCCGGACTGAGATGTTCGGGCTGTCAGCCGACCGTTACCGAGGATCCACGGGTGGCGACTCGACCGAAGGTGTCGGTCAGGCGGACCCGGATCCGATAGTTACCGGCTTGGCGGTAGGTCCGGGAGAGCTCTGATCCCCGGCCATCGTCGAAGGCGCCGTCGCCGTCGAGGTCCCACCGGTAGGTGCCTAGCGGCCCGGAGGCGAGGAAGACGATGTTGGTGTCGCCCGTCGAAGTGATGATCCGGAGGGAGAGGGGGGGTCTGCCGGAGGGCCTTGGCGCCACCCGGATCCGCCTGCGCGTAACGGCGACCCGGCCGTCCAGATCGACCGATCTGAGGCCCACCCTCTTCGGTCCTGACCTCCGCCAGATACGGGCCGCGACCCGACCGGAGGCATCGTCGAAGGCGCCGTCGCCGTCGAGGTCCCACCGATTCGAGACGATTAAGGTGTCGGGGTCGGTACTCCTGGAGACCAGGCCGACCCTCCGGCCCGCAAAGGCCCGCTCGATCAGCCCGAACCTGGCCACCGGTCGCCCGGCAGACCCCGGCCTGCAGTTGGCAAGGCCTACAGTTGCCGACTCGCCCCTTTCGACGGCGACCTCCCGGCTGACCGGCTGACCGCCGGGGGCCTCGCAGGTAAGCCGCCAGGTCTCCCCCGGGAAGAGTGGGCGCGAGGACGGGTTGACCCGCCAGGAAAACTCTCCGGAGGCCGGCACGACCATCTCGCTCGAGAGTCGTTCGGGGATGGTCGGGGTGGGAGAGATGCACTGGTTTTCCTCGGTAAATCCCTGGCAGACGGGGATCGAGAACGTCTTGGTGATCCGAAGGATCGATCCGGGTGGCGCCGTACCCTTAATCCGTGAGCCCTCCCTTACCGATGCCTCGGCCGCACGGAGGATCGCCTCCCTCATCCCCGGCCACTCGGCCCGGACCATCTGGTTGAAGTAGGAGTGGAAGTTGGGGCCGCGGCTCTCGCTGGTGAAGGCAATTGCCCCCTGGGCATGGTAGTTCCAGTCGTCGGTCGCACCGGCTACGGGGTAAAGCTGGAAGGCAGGAATGGAGGCCCACCCGGTGGCGATCGCCAGCAAGTCCCCGATAGCCGTGAACTCGGACTGGTCGGGTGTGATGTCGCCGGGCGGTAGCGCGGGGTCCAAAGCGGGCTGGCGCAGCCAGAGTCCCTCTTCCGAGTAGGTGTGGTGACTGAGGACGACGGTCGGCTGGAGCCGCCTGGTGAACAGGCGGACGTTCTCGCTCTCGGGCTCGGAGAAGCCAGCCGGTCCGCGGTAGATCTCGCTCGTCGGGATTCCTTCGGTCCCTGTGCCACCGAAGTAAAAGCCGTAGTTACGGTTCAGGTCGACCCCGGCCCGCGTGTCAAGTGCACTGCAGGGCAGTTGGGCCTCGCCGGGGAGCGGCCGGCAGTTCGTCCGCCGGTACTCGTTGCTCCCTGCCCCGAGCCGGGGGTTGGGCGATTCCGGTGCCCCGATCGGGCTGGGGCCAGCGCCCCGGGAGGCCTGGAAGCCGTCGACGTTGACCACGGGGAAGATGAAGTGGCGGGTGTTCCTGAGCAGGCTCGAGTAGCGGGGCCGGTCCCGATTTTCGAGCAGCTCGATCGCGTACTCGATGCCCCACTCGCCCGAGGGCCACTCCCGGGCGTGGTGTAGTCCGTACTGGACGAAGGCCGGCCTGCCGTCGCTCGCCCAGACGTTCCTTGCGATCTCCAGGCCGAGCATTGGCTCCCCGAGGAGCGTCTTTCCCATCGAGCGGAGCCGGACCAGGGACGGGTAGCGCCTGGCGAGCCTCCGCATCTCGGTCTCGTAGTCCTCCCAGACCCGGTAGGTCGTCCCGCCGGAGGGGAGGGTGGGGAGCTCGGTCCGGGTCCCGGGCCTCGGGTCGGGAAGGGGTCGCCACTCGAGTCCGGCCTCCCGCAGGGCGAGACGGTCCTCCCTCGACCAGAGGAGCACGTCGGATTCGGGTAGGTCGCCCGAGGCTACGTCGAGCCCCGCCTCGACCAGGGCCTCGACCGCCTGCCGGGTCGGGGTCTCGACCTCGACCCGAACCGGCTCCGCCGCCGGGGCCGATCCCCCCAGAAGGAGGGTCGCGACGACTGCGGAGGCGAGGGTGAGAATCGAAGCGAGGGCGAGGCGGAGCCTGCGGGTCATCTTCCCTTCCGTATTGGTAGCTGGGTGAATAGCTCGGAGGCATGACGGCTGCCCTCAGATGCCCAATGTAACACGGGCGACGACGTGGAGTTGTGGGCAAGAAGCCCTCTTCCGGGCCTACCGGAACGCCACCTCGGCTCCTATTAAGGGCAAGAACGTCCTCCCTCGCCTCCGTGGCAAGATTCCTGGTCGCCCTGTTCGGCAATCCGGTTCCCGGCTACCCGCCCGAACCGCGCAATGGACCCGCTCGGCTTTCGAACCTGCGGGGTCCGGTTTCGTAGAGGGCCGGTCAACCGAGGAGCCGAACTTCCGGCCCCTGACCTGGAATGACGGTCGGTCTGACTGTCCCTTTCGGAGCGCTCCGATAAGGCGGGCTGACCGCGATCCCAATTGCTCAGCCAGATCTGGAGTGCGCCCGACTGGATTCGAACCAGTGACCTTCGGTTTCGTAGTTGCTCCACCTGGAGGCAGGTTCGGCGTGGTTGACGGCTTTGTTCGAAGCCCTCAGGCCAAGGTCTTCTTTGGGCGATTCCCCACTTGCCTGGTCTGAGAAAAATGTCCGCCAGGATGCAATAGGCGGACATATTCCCTGAGAATAATGTCCGACCCCTACACCGGGTAGTAAATGTCCGGTTGGCCTTCGAGCCCGTAACCCCAGGCGGCAAAGGCACCAATTGAGGCATCAATCGAGGCCTCGATTACCTCGGACGCGACGCCGTGTTCGACCAGGGTTGAGCGGATCGCCGTATTGACATCCCGGATCAGATCGGGGTCGTTGAATCGCTCCCCCGAGAGCCCCTCGAAGGAGACGCCGGTGTCGCGCAGGACCTGAGCGTTCTTTCGCACCAGGTCCGTTCGCATTCCGTGAATCATGACCTGATCCGCGGGTGACGCTTTCGCGGCGGCGATGCTCAGTGCCTTCATGTCATCACGAGTCGTCTCGATGATCAGCCGGGCGGCCTCAGCCGCGCGCTCGGTGTCCTCTTTCAGAGCGCCCTTTCGCCAGTCGGACATGATGCGCCGGACCTGGCGGTCAGTCAGGTCCATCATCTCGGCGATGTCTTTGACCGGAACCTGCCTGATTCGCATCAGCACGATTCGCATGTTGCGCTCTGTTCTCTCTTTCTGTCTCAACTGAATACCTCGCTTCATGGTTGAAATTGGGCACGACCAATTCCAGCACGAGATTTCACCGACCCTACGGAATGACTTTTGCTTTTCGGGATGGTCCCGGCGCGAGGCGCGCCCGCCAGCGTTGGCGAGCTATCTGGCGAGCCGGATCTCTTGCCGGACCCGGCGCCGCTACTCCGTAGGGATGTCTGACCGGTAAAGGCTCCGGGTGGCAAGCCAGACCGTAGTCGCGTCACCACCGATCTCCTCAGAAACCCACACAGCCCATCGGCCGGCCATGTCCCAGCGGTGACGCTCGGCCTCTGTCCTCACGTAGGGCGGGTACCGGTACTCGTCGGTCTGCTCTCTTCCCTGCCTTCGCCAGGGCAGCCTCATGATGCTCCAGCCGAGGAGTGCTTCCCGACAAAGGCATCCAGAAGCTTCGCCGCCTCCTTCTCGTTGCCAGGCATGAGGTGCCCATAGCGGTCGATCGTGACCGTGATCGAGGAGTGGCCCATATAGGTAGAGAGAGCCTTGGCGTTTACCCCGGCCGCGATCATGAAGGAGGCGTAGGTGTGCCGTGCTTCGTGGAAGCCGAGTGGCGTAAGGCCTGCCGTACCCCAGAGCCGGTGTGAGACGCGGTAGACGTTTGAGGCGTTGAAGGGCTTTCCTTTGGTGTTGGCCAGGACGAACTCGGTGTCTTCGCTCTGGCGAGCCATGTGGGCCACAAGCTCTGGTGAGAGGACTTCCGGGATCGGTACCCGGCGCCGGCCCGATTCGCTCTTCGGTGCAACGAGCCCTGCCTTCGGGTCAAGCGAGTGCTCGACCTTGAGGATGCCCGCCTCGAGATCGATGTTCTGCCACTTCAGCGCCTGAAGCTCTCCCTTCCTGAGGCCTGTATAGAGAGCGAAGGCCCAGATCAGGCGATGCCTTTCGTCGAGGGCACCTAGCAGGGCTTCGGCCTCCCGTGGCTCGGCGATGCGCTCGCGTGATCTGCGGTCGCGGGGAAGCCTCAGGCGCTCGGTCGGGTTTGAGTGGATCTGCTCGCGGTCAATTGCCTGGCGATAGATCACGCGAAGCGGGGCTATCGAGTTGGCAACTGTAGCCGGGGCCATCTCGGTTCGGGCGAGCTTGTCGACTAGTTCCTGGACGAGCTTTCTGGTGATCGCCGAGAGGCGAAGGTTGCCGAGCTCGGGGATCAGGTAGCGCCGGAGGGCTGCCTCGTAGCCGCGGATGGCTGAGGGCTTGTAAGTCTCGCCGGAGCGGGTTCGGACGATTCCTGCCTCGGCGTCCCTTATCCACTGCTCGGCGGCATCACGGAGGAGAACCGAGCTCGGTGCGCTGAGCTCTCCTTTTCTGAGCCTCTCCTTTGCGGTGTGGCGCCAGCGCCTTGCCTCAGCGAGGGTGCGGAAAGTCTTTCGGACCGGTTTTCTGTCCTTGGCCGAGTGGACCTGCGCCTGGTAGGTGGGGTGGCAATCGCAGGGGCCGTCGAAGCCACCTTTACACCTGGAGGAGTGACGGAGGTAGATGCCGGTCTCGAGGGTACGGGCGCGTTTGGGATGCTTGTTTCGTGGGTTTCGCCAGTTCGTGTCGTTCGGAGTCTTTGGCACCCCGTTTGTTTAGCTTGGTTTAGCTGGCTATTCAAGTGTTGCCCCTAAGGATTCGAACCTGCGACCTTCGGATTATGAGATCTCTTCGGGCTGGTCTGTTGGGCATCGCACCGCTTTCCAGTGCGGCCTCGGGTGCTCTGAGGTGAGATGAGATTCGCTTGGTTGGGTACCTCAGCCGGCACCACGCTTCTCGGGAAGGTCTGAGCACCTCCCCGATGAACGCGGGGAAGATCGGCTGGGTCGCTCGATCCGGAAAACTTGAACTCGTCATGACTGGTCGCACGTCGACCAGATTCATGGCTGAGATCAGGGGAGATACTCATCGACCTTCGTTGCCGTAGGAACACAAAGAATCGATAGCTCGTAACCGACCGGGCAACTGCTGTGAGGCCCATCTCCAGACACGGCGTTCTTTACGGCATTGCGTCAGACGATTCGGCTTTCGCAATCCGGGAGGCCAGATCGTCAAGTCCTGCCTGGTCGAGCAGTGCTTCGATTCGGGGGAAGAGCTCGCGCTCTTCGAATCTGACATGACTGGTCAGGGCGACGCCCAGTCCACCGAATTCGTCTTCCGAGGCATCGCCGTCGAGAACCCGGCGCACCCTACGGCGTATATCGAGGTGCTCGTCGAGCATGCGCGCGACATCAGGGTCGCTACCCGGACCTTCCAGGCCGGAACCCGGGAGCAGAACCACTTCTTCGATCCTGAAGTGGGCCTCACCTTCGCCCCTCCAGAACTCGACGAAGGCTTCACCGGCCTGGCTCCCCTCGTCCCGGAGCCGCTTGGCGATGAAAAGCGCGTGGTGATGTTCGTGCGAAAGCGATTTCAACTGTTCAGAGCGCTTCACGGCTTGAGTCCTCGGGACTTCATTTTGGCTCCTTGTAGTAGTTGGCGTTGATGTCGATGTACTTCTGCCACTGATCGGGCACGGAGTCCTCGGCGGTGATCGCGTCCACCGGGCATGCCTCCACGCAGGCGTCGCAGTCGATGCATTCTTCGGGATCTATGTGGAGCTGTTCGGCCGCGTCGAATCCGGGCTCGCCGGGAGTCGGGTGGATGCAGTCCACCGGACAGACCTCGACGCAGGAAGCGTCCTTCTCGCCGATGCAGGGCTCGTTGATCACATACGTCATCGCCGCAGACTCCCTTGCCTTTATTACATAACTGCTGTATAAACTAGCGGGAAGCGCAGCCGGGAGGACTGCGGACCCGGTGGAATCGCGGGATAATCAAAGGATGGATTTCGCAGTGGCAATCGACGATGTGCTGAGCCAGCCCACACGGGCGAGGTTGTTCGGCCTGCTCTCGTCACTGAAGCGGGCGGCTGCGACCGACGAACTCGCGAAGACTCTCGATCTTCATCCGAATGGGATCAGGCAACACTTGGAGACCATGGCCCAGGCCGGACTGTTGATACGAGAAAAGGAAAAAGTCGGCCGCGGACGACCTCGTGATGTCTGGGCAATCGATCCGAATGCGAAACCGGGGGGCCACGCCCCGACCGGCTACGCAGAACTAAGCCGCTGGCTGATCAAGGCGATCGACGGCGGCCCGGTCGATCCCCGGAAGATCGAGGAGAGAGGCCGCGACATGGGCATCGGCCTTGCCGACGCAGGCGGGCATACGGATCCTGAAACCCGATTTTTCGATGCGCTTTCAGCGATGGGCTTCCAGCCTAACCGCAAGCCGGGCAAGGACGGTGAGATGACCTACTGCCTCGAGAACTGCCCTTACCGGGAGGCCGCCCTCGAGAAGCAGTCGGTGGTCTGCGCCCTCCACAAGGGCATCACATCGGGGATCCTCAGTTCGATCTCTCCGGAGACCACGATGACCGGATTCAAGATCAAGGACCCGGTCAAGGCCGGCTGCGAGGTCACTGTCCAGGGTCCGATGGTTAGCGGTTCCGACCCCGACGACAACTGAACTGAAGTCGCACTTGATGCGATCGCGCCTGCTCACCGCCTGCTAGCGGATCGCTTCCGGATCGGCAGACCGTGGTAACCCCGGACTGATCACGGTGGCCGCACAGCGCGCCAGCACGATGACCACCGGAACTGCCGCCGAAAGCATGAGCAGGCGGCCGGCGGCCACCAGAACATCGGAGGGGACCAGCACCGACGCGGCCAGAGCGGAGACACCGAGGGTCGCGGCAACGGTCACGAGACGGTCACGTGCCGGCTCGGGAGAAGGCATTGCGAAAGCAAAGCCACTGCGGACGCGAGCGAGCATCGCCAGCAGGTGAAGCAGGGAGCCGGCAACGGTGAGGCCGATCCAGCCGGCCAGGACCAGCGTCGACATGAGCGACGCCGCCGCACCTTCGAACGGACCCGAAGACCCGCCGCTCAGCGTCGTGATGAAGCCGATTGACACGGCGACAAAGAGAAAGGGTTGCGCGGTCGCGACCAGGCGCACGGGCAGCCCGGGACGTGTCGTTCTCCGATAAAGCGAGGTCGCGAGGTTGACCATCAGTAGCGCCGCAGCCAACACCAGCGAGAGCCATCCGAGGGCGGCTGGCAGCGCCGAACCGAAGGCCGACCCGATGGCAACCAGGGCGACGCCCGTTACCCAGGCGAGGAACGTAAGTCGTTCCAGGCGCGGAAAGGCGAGGCGGGTTCCGGTGAGGGACGGGAAGAATGTGTGCAGCGTGCCGACGATCGCGGTTCCGAGCCAGCCGACGAGGTTGAGGATCAGGTGGGCGTAAAGCAGGCTGGCGTAGTCGCCAGAAGGACCCTCGGCGAGACGTACTCCGACCAGGGCACCAAACGCAAGTGATAGTGCCGCCGTCCCGTACCAGAGAACCGCCCACGGGTTACTCTGAAGCGAACGCTTCCGCATGTCCAGCAGACCCACGACGAACAGCGTCAAGCCGACAAGGATCAGCAGGCCTCCGACCGGGATCGCGGCGGTGAAATCGGTCGGTCGGCCGACGGCGATAAGCAGTACACCCGCGTTCCAAGTGGTGAGCTGAGCCAGGATCAGCGTGCGGCGTGGCGGATCTGTCGCCAGAAAGGCTGCGGCGAAGAACTGGGCGGCACCGAGGACGAGCTGCGATACGCCACCAAGCAGCAGCAGGTGGAGTGAAAGCCAGCGAGCCCAGTCCGAGCCCGCGACTGCGTTCAGGACTGCCGCGAACCCCCCGGCCACCAGAAAAACCAACGCCGGGATGAAGTACGCGGCGAGCATCTGCGACGGCCTGAGCGGGGCCTTCGTCGATGCGGTGTCCG
>CAIZLN010000056.1 GCA_903933815.1 uncultured Solirubrobacterales bacterium | reverse complement strand
GTTGACCACGAAGGTGGCCGTATCGCCGGCGAGTTCGGCACGCAGGCTGTCGGCGGCGACTCTCATCGTCTCGATCACCTCGGGCCGGGTCTCTGAGAAAAGAGCAGTCAGCTCGTCCTCGCTGAGGCGTATGCCCTCGCGCCCTTTGGCGATCGCCTCGAAGGCGAGCCCGGGGTCAATCTTCTCCTCGCTGATCCGGCCCGAGCCGAGACGCGGGATGAAGCTCCAGTACTTGAGCTTGATCACATCGAGGACTCCCTGCTCCATCCACTCCGCATTCATGTATTTCGGATAGACACAGAGGCGCTCGGTCAGCGCCTGGCCACGCGGAGCAAGCTCCTTGCGGACCTGGTTAGGACTCGGAAACGGGTGCTCCGGAGAGATGTGGTCCCCGTTGGCCGAAAGGCCGCCGAGGTCGGTGGCCCCAGCGTCGATCAGATCCGGCCACCAGTCGGAAAGGTTCGGTGGAACCTGCACGCCGACATCGGGCATCAGCCGGGAAGTCTCCGAGATCAGGAACTTGAGGTCGTCGATCGTTATCGGACAGGCCCAGTCCGGCAGGGGCACGGTCCGCGACCCGGTGGCCGACGCGGTCCCGGGCCCATCCGCCGACGGGGTTGCGAGGCCGGAGTCGAGGCTTGCCGCCGGCGCCTGCCCCTCCTGCCAGCGTCTCTCGGATGCCTCGGCAGCGATGTCGGCGGGCTCCTGACCGTAGTAGCGCGGGTGCGGCACAAAGTTCTGGATGATCACTTCCTGGATGTGGCCGTATTTCCTCTGGAGATCCGCAATCGCCTCAAGCGACTCGACCCTCTCTTCGGGTGTTTCCCCGATGCCGACCAGGATGCCGGTGGTGAACGGAATCTTCAGCCTGCCGGCTGCCTCGATCGTCGCCAGTCGGTGAGCCGGGTGCTTGGTCGGTGAACCGGCGTGAACCGTCTGCATCAGGCGCTCGGAAGCGGACTCGAGCATCAGGCCCTGGGAAGCGGTGACCTCTCGCAAGCGGGCGAGGTCGCCCTCCGCTACGGCGCCGATGTTCGTGTGCGGCAGGATCCCCCGCTCCAGCGCCCGCTCACAAGCCCAGACGACGTAGTCAGTGAAGTCGGAGTGGCCCCATGCGCGCAGCTGCTCGGCGACGATGGGGTTGACCTCCGGCTTCTCTCCGGTGAGAAAGAGCAGCTCCTTCGCCCTCCGCTTCACCGCTTCGTCAAGCCGGCGCTCGACCTCATCCGGCGGATGAATGTGCGCCTTATGGGTCGCAAAAGCGCAGTACTTGCAGTAGCACTGACAGGTTCGCGAAAGCGAGATCGTGTAATTCCGGGAAAAAGTAATCCTGCGCATCGGACATTCAACCTAGCGCAGCGGCCAAAGATGGCCCTGCACGAGAAAGGGGCCGCATTGCGGCCCCTTTCTACTGATGCTTCCCTCGAGCGAGGGTGCAGATCGAATCAGCTCTGGGTACCCGGCGCCACTCCGGTCTCCTCGGAAGCGTCGCTTCCAGCGATTACGAACTTGTAGAACAGGAATGCGAGTGCGGCACCGACAAGCGGGGCCAGCACGTAGACCCAGGCATCGGCAAACTCGCCGGATACCAGCGCCGGGCCGAACCAGCGAGCCGGGTTGACCGAGGCACCAGTGAGCGGACCGGCGACCATTCCGATTGCGGCAAAGGTCAGACCGATGGCGAGCGGAGCCCACTCCTTCTTCGCCTTGATGCCGAGAGCAACTCCAAGCACCGTCAGGACCAGCAGGAAAGCACCGAGTCCTTCGACGATGAAGCCCTGAGTGGCCCCACCAATCAGGGGACTGATTGATGCCAGGCCATAGTTGGAGGCGCGGCCTTCGTCCTCGAGCAGCCCCTTGGTCAGCAGCGCACCGAGCACACCGCCTGAGAGCTGGGCAAGAATGAAGATGATGGCGTCAACCGGGGCGATCTTGCGCATCAGCGCGGCACCGAGGGTGATCGCAGGGTTGAAGTGACCACCGCTGGCCATTCCGATACCGATGATCAGCACGGTCAGGATGAAGCCGTAAGTGAGGCCGACCACTGCAAAGTCGGACCCGAACTGGGCCGAGTCACCTGCAGCAATGAACAGAACTCCGACGGCGGTGATGAAGAAGACGAGGAAAAACGTCCCGACGAGTTCAGCGATGTAAGCGGAGAGACCGCGATCTTGCATGTAAATCAAACCTCCCGTGGCGTGTGTATGTGGCTTCCCACCGTGAACTGGCGAGTGCGGGTCAGTCTAACCCTCCCGCGCTCCCGGACACCAGTGGGTCGAATCTTTGAGATGCATCCGGCGCGAGTCTATATAGACGAGCAGCCGGAGTGAGGTCAAAGCAGTCCGTTGACCAGGTCCGGCAGCTCCCTGGCCATGCGGGAGCGCGGCACGACCATGTCTACCCCGGCCTCCAGCGCCCGACTTCTGGTTTCGACATCCACATGGGAATAGAAGCCGAGCGAAGGCACGGTGAGCGCCGCGACAGCAACCGGGTCGACTGCCTCGAGATCACAGACGATGAGTTCCGCCCCGGAAGGCAGCACGGGGGCTGAAGGATCCCCGCCCGCAACGACATCATGTCCTGCCGCCGCAAGGGCACCGGACACCCTGCTTGCCAGCATCAGGTCGGGTACGAAGGAAACGATCAGTGCCAAGGCGAAGCCTCAGAGCGAACGTCGGAGCCGGAACTCTTCACGCACGCTCTCCGGTCTGCCCCACATCTGAACGATCTCTGACCTGCCCTCACGGACTTCCCGCAAAACGATCTGCCCGGTGAAGCCTTCGGAGTCGAGTTTGCCGAGAGTGGCCGCCACCGTCTCGGCCGCGGCTGCGTGGCCGAAGCTGTGGGCGACCGCAATCCGGAAGTGCCACTCGGCCTTCGAGTAAGGCTGGGCGTTGATCAGGCTGAGCAGGACAGCGGCATCGATGTAGCGGTTCTCATCATCGATCCGGAGATCAAACTCGATGTCGGTCCAGTCGCCGGGCAGCGAGTTGAGAACTTCCTGAAAGTCCTGAGCAAAAGCCATGGGCAGAGCCTAGCGGGAACGGCCCGGGCGTAGAATCGCTGTGTGGCCGCCGACCTGACCCCTGACATCGATGCCGAGTACCGGCAGATCCGCGAGGAATGCGCCATGCTCCGGCGCGAGAGCTCCGTTATCTCGGTAGCGGGTCCGGATGCTGCCGAATACCTCCAGGGACAGATCACAAACGACGCCATAGGCCTCGCCCCCGGCAGCGGCTGTTACGCACTTCTGCTCGATCGCAAAGGTCATGTTCAGGCTGACATGCGGGTGCTCCGCCTCGGCGAAGGGGACTTCCAGATCGACACCTCTCCCACTGCCGGACCGGGCGTACTCAAACACCTCAGGACCTACATGATCGGCCGTGATGTTTCGGTTGAAAGGATTGACCGAGCCCTGATCTCGCTACTCGGTCCGGGCTCGACCGCCACCAGCGGACTGGCCCCCGGGAACGAAATGGACTTCACGGAAACCCGAATCGCCGGCGCCGAATGCCTGGCCGTGGCGACCGAGTCCGGCCTTGACCTCTTCTGCGAACCAGAGATGGCTGCGGTCGTGGCAGAGCAGCTGATCGCCGAGGGGGCCGTGCCGGTATCCGAGTCCGCAGTCGAAATCATCCGCGTGGAGGCAGGCAGGCCCCGACTGGAAAAAGAGATGAATGCCAGTCCCATGCCTGCCGAGGCGGGGGTCGTTGAACGGGCAGTGGACTTCACCAAGGGCTGCTACATCGGCCAGGAACCAGTCGCGCGGCTCCATTATCGCGGCAGACCGAACCGATTTCTACGCGGTCTCCGCCTCAATGGCGCAGTTGCCGATGGCGACTCCGTCATGCTCGGCGACCGCGAGCTGGGAACCGTTGGTACTGCTGTCGTGTCACCGGCATCCGGTCGCATAGCGTTGGCAATTCTCCGTAAGGAAGCGGAGCCCGGTGCCGAGGTGAGTGTCGTGACAAAGGACGGCGAGGTATCTGCCACGGTGGCCCCGCTTCCGCTCATCGTTGAGGAGATCCATTGAGCGCCAGACACCAGGGCCTGGGGGGCGCGCCGCTCGGGTCTGACAGCCCGCTGTTCGGTGGGCAGGGAACGAGTTCGGCCGACCGTGAGGTACCGGCGACGATAACCCGCCGGGGTCCGATCCCGCCGTGGGATCCGCGTTCTGACGAGTACTCGTCCGACTCCGGCACCTCCGAGATAGAAAGCCCGGAAGAAGCCGAGGCAGCACTGGCTGAGCTGAGGGCGCTTCTGCCGGCCGACGAGGCCGAGCGCTCTCTCGATGACTGGGGCCGCTCGGAGCGGGTCATTTCCCTGGTCGAGCCGCTGCTCAACTTTTACTACCGCCACTGGTTCCGGGTCGAGACCAGCGGAATCGAAAACATTCCATCAAAGGGAGGCGCACTGCTCGTCTCCAACCATTCCGGAGCCCTGCCCCCTGACGCACCCATGATCATGCAGGCGATCCGAAATGAACACAGCAGCCCGAGGCCCCTCTACATGCTCGGAGAGAACTGGTTCAAGGGTTATCCCGTCGTTTCCATGCTGGCCAACAAGATTGGTCTGGTTCCGGCGCACCGCGAGAATGCCCAGCGCCTGCTGCACGATGAAGGCAGGCTTGCGATCGTCTTTCCCGAGGGCCAGAAAGGGTCGCGCAAGCTCTACTGGCAGCGGTACCGGCTGCGCCGCTTTGGTCGTGGCGGTTTCGTACGAACCGCGATCCGTGCCCGGGTTCCGATCGTTCCGGTCGCCCTGATCGGGGCAGAAGAGGCGATGCCGATATTCGCCCATGTCCCTCTCCTGCAGAAGCTGACCGGCCTCATCTACTTTCCGATCACTCCGTCCTTCCCCCACTTCGGCCTCGCTGCCCCACTGATGTACATGCCGGCCAAGTTCAAGATTCATTTCATGAAGCCCATAGACATGGCCGAATATCCGGTTGAAACAGCTTCCGATCCGGCCCGCATCCAGGAGATCGCAGAGCGCATCAGGCGCGGGATACAGATTGAACTCGAAGAGATGCTTCAGGACCGGGAATCGATCTGGACGGGCTGACGCCCCCCGGTCGGATAGATTGCTTCGAGTGAGGGGAACCGCTTCCTGCCTATCCGTTGTGCTTCTTACCGCAGCCGTACTTGCGGGATGCACGGCCGAGAGCCATGAGAATGATCCCCGTCCTCCGGTCGTTCCGGTGGTGAGCGTTTCCGTCAGCGCGGAGAAAATCGAGGTCGCCCCACGCGGTATCGGGCTTCCCGGCCAACTGCCGGTCAACCTGAACCAGAACCGGAATGCCCCGATCAGCCAGGCCAACCCTGACGACCCGGCCGTAGTCGACCTTCGTATATCGAACATGGTCCGGAGTGCGGCACCGCTCGTGCTGGAAGGCCCGGTCGACCAGACTTATCCGATGTCGCCGTCTTCACCGGCATCCTTTACCGCCGGCCTCAAGACGGGTATCTACAGACTGAGCTCTCCCGCCAGCACCGGGACCGCGCTGCTCGTGGTTGGTCCGAGCCGGATCTCCTCAGCCGGAGACGTCCTCACTCCCTGAGGCGTCACCTGCCCTCGAAACTGGCTGCAACCCGGGCGACAGGACTGGTGAGATCTTCCGCTGATGCCTGACCGCCCGGGTGATGATCCCGTATCTCGGCGACAGCAGGAATGCGAGCGAAAAGCAGATCGTCGCGACCAGCCCCATGGCCCCGGCTATCGAGGCATCAAGGGCAACGGCGGAGCCGTAGCCTCCCACCGCGCTGATCCAGCCGACAATCACACTGACCGCGACAAGTGGCAACAGCCTGACTGTGAGCAGGTGTGCCGTAGCTGCCGGAACGATCAACATCGTTACAACGAGAATTGCCCCAACCGACTCAAATGCGGTTACGGCGGTGACAGCGACTGCGATCAACAGGATCCTCGACACCAGCTCCGGCGAGATGCCGTTGACCTTCGAGAAGACAGGGTCAAAGGTCGAAGCCTTCAACTCCTTCCAGAGGAGGACCAGCATTGCCATGTTCCCGACGGTCACTGCTGCGAGCAGGGGCAGCGAGCGCGCCATTTCAGTCCCGAAAAGCTCCCAGGTGCGAAAGGGTGTGAAGGCGATGTCCCCGTAGATCGTTGAGTCCAGGTCAAGGTGAACGCCGGACGCAAACGTTGTGACACCTATTACGCCGAGGGCAAAAAGGGTCGGAAAGACCAGCCCTGTCGCCGCATCGGCCTTGACCAGCCCGGTGGCCCGGATCTGCTCGATCCCGATCACGCAGATCACGGCGAACAGCCCGGCACCAAGGATCACGGGCAGGGAAGCCCTCGAACCGAACAGGATGTAGACCAGGACTATCCCGGGCAAGACAGCGTGGGCGACGGCATCTGAAAGCAACACCTGCCGACGCAACACCAGAAACGGGCCAAGCAGCCCGCAGGCGGTTCCCAGCAGACCGGCAGTCAGAATGATCGTGAGGTCGTCACTCACCGGGGCCGCCCCTCGAGAACGCCAGCAGTTCGTCGGTCAGATCATCACCGAGCGAAGCACGCAGGTCCCGTGGGTCCGGTTCGCCGGCATCTGGAAGTTCGATCCGCCAGCCGTTCTCAAGCCACGCGCTCCACAGTTCACGGCGGTCGAGCAGGGTCTGGACGGCAGCCGTGCCGGTCGCGGAAAGGGCGATCCGATCGCCGTCACGCCTCAGCACACCAGCCCGGTCCAGATTGCGCAGGGCACGCCTCAAGCCCGCGGGCGGCCGCCCGCTGAGCGAAGCAAGCTGGCCGACCGTCGGGGGTGGCCCGGACTGGAGTGCCGTCTCAAGGTCGATCAACACGCCCTCGTTGAGTGCCCGCCTGCGCTCGGACGTGACTCGGTGCGCCTTCCAGACGACACCCCTGCCGGGAGCCAAAAGGATTGCCGACATCGCCACCACGAAACCGACGAGCACTATCACCGGTCCGGTTGGAATGCCGGCACCGGTTGAGATCAGTGAGCCAGCAGAGCCGACCACCGCCCCGGCAATCCCCGCAACAACCAGCAAGGTGGAAAGCCGGCTCGTCAACTGCCTTGCCGTAACGGTCGGGACGATCAGCATCGCGACCATCAGGATGGCACCAACCGTGCGTACCCCGATCACGATCGCGATCACCAGCATCGCGGTCATCGCCAGCTCGAGGAGCCTGACCGGCAGCCCGACCGAACCGGCAAACGAAAGGTCGAAGAGGGCGACCTTCAATGGCCGGAACGCGACCGCTACCAGCCCGAGAGAGGCGGCACACAGGAGGCCCATGACCGTCAGGTCGCTGACCAGCAGTCCTGCCGCCTGGCCGAACAGGTAGGTGTCGAGCCCGGCCTGACTTGAGTTGTTGAAGTTGCCGAGGAATGTCAGCATCACGATCCCGAGCGAGAAGAAGCCGGTCAGGACAACCCCGATGGCAGCATCCGGACGAATTCGGCCTGTGCGCTCGATGACCAGGATCAGTCCCGCGGCGATCACACCGACTACTGCGGCGCCGACAGCCAGGGTGACCGCGTCCTTGGCACCGGTGGCGATGAAGGCGACGCACACCCCCGGAAGGGCGGCGTGGGAAAGGGCGTCCCCCACCAGGCTGCGTTGCCGAAGGACCGCGAAGGCACCGAGGACACCCGCCGCGACGCCCAGGATCACCGCTCCGATCAGGACCACGGAATCGGTGTAGCTCAATGGGATCAGTTCGATCAGCCGATCCACACGACTTCCCCGTTGCCTTCCTCTCCGGCCAGTCCTCCGTAGGCCCGCCGCAAGGCTTCCGGCGAGAGCGATTCCTGGACCGGACCACAGGCAATCGTTCGTACATTGAGCAGCAGCGCCCAGTCGAAGTGGGAGCGGACGGTGCCGATGTCGTGATGTACGACGATCACTGTCCTGCCCGTCCTGCGGATCTCGGACAGCAGGCCGAGCAGCGATGCCTCGGTGCGGACGTCTACCCCGGAGAAAGGCTCGTCCAGCATCATCACGGGAGCATCCTGCGCCAGCGCCCGGGCTATGAACACCCGCTGCCGCTGACCCCCGGAGAGCTCTCCGATCTGCCGCCCGGCGAATGATGTCATCCGCACCTTCGCGAGGGCCTGTTCAACATGGAGATGATCGGCCTTCCTGAGCCTGCTGATCCAGCCTGCCGACCGGTATCGACCCATCTCGACCACCTCCCTCACCGTCACAGGGAAATCCCAGTCAACCTCGTCTCGCTGGGGAACGTAGGCAACCCGGTCGAGCGCCTCACGGGCCGGACGACCCTCGATCAGGACATGTCCGGCGTCAGGCTGAATCAGGCCGACTGCTGCTTTCAGAAGAGTTGACTTGCCGGCCCCGTTCGGTCCGACGATCGCCGCCAGCGTCCCGGAAGGTATGAGCGCGTCAACATCCCAGAGCGCCGGACTCGATGAGTACGAGGCGGTCAGCCGCCTGATCTCCAGAGCCGGGGCCGCCGCACCGACACCGCCCAGCCGGTCCAAAGCAGCATCGCTCATCGCAACCCTTGAGCAAGCCTGGCTACGTTGGACCTGAACATGCCCTGATACGTGCCCTCCGGGGTTCCGATCTCGCCGGCAGAATCGGAGTAGAGCTCGCCGCCGATGACTGCGTACTGCCCCTGTTTCCGGGCTGACGCGAGAACGGCTTCAACGGTCTGTCCGGGTACGCTCGCCTCGATGAATACGGCCTTGACGTTGCGATCGGCGACCAGGCGGGCAATCCGTTCGACATCCTTGGTGGTCGCCTCCGCGGCAGTCGAAAGCCCCTGCACGGCAGCCACCTCGATGCCGTAGCGCCGGCCCAGGTAGCGGAACGCATCATGTGAGGTGATGAGCACCCGTCTGTCCGCCGGAATCGAGGCAAACCTTTTCCTGCTCTGTCGGTCAAGGCGCTCGAGGTCGGCCAGGAACCCGGCAGTGTTTCGGCGATAGGTCGCCGCCCCTTCGGGGTCGACTTCGCTCAGGCCGTCCCGAACGACGAGTGCCGCATACCGCCAGAGAGTCGGATCGAACCAGACATGGGGATCGAACTCCCCGTCGGCCGGTGACCCCCCTGGCACCCCCAGCAGCCGTTCTCGGGGAATCGACCCCGTCACCGCATGGACCGGACGGGTTTCGCCGATCTCGGTGAAAACCTCCTCCATCTTCGCTTCGAGCAACAGGCCGCCATAAAAGATCACGTCGGCGTCGCGCAAAGAGCTCACGTCGCCGGCGCTCGCCTTGTGGAGGTGCGGATCGACGCCGGGGCCCATCAGGGCTCTGACGGAAACCCGGTCGCCCCCGATCTGCCGCACGGTGTCAGTGATGAAGTTTGTGGAGGTGACAACGTCCACCTCGCCGTTACCCAATGGGGCGGAGCCGTTCCGCTCGCCCAGGTTCGAGCAGCCGATTGCCGCCAGGGCCAAGACAGCCGACCCTGAGACCATGGCCATACGAAGGGCCTTCCGCATCTGCGGTCCCGGCCCGACCGGCCACTCCCGGAGGTGGGCACCTCGCCACCTGCCAAAAAGCTTTCTTGGCATGATCATTTTTTGAGTCTAGCCTAAACTTTCTCCGAATGTAGGATGCCTTCGACCTTGAAGAACCCGAGAGGAGCGAAGTGCCAATAGATCTCGCTGATGTGAGCAAGCTTGATGTCGAGCCCGGTGAACTGCCCGAGAAGATGGCAGCCTGGGTGATCCGTGAGGAGACTCAGGGGGAACCCAAGGATGCCTTCCGGCTCGAGGAGATCGAGACCCCGGAACCAGGAGCATTCGAAGTAGTCGTTCGCGTCATGGCCGCGGGCGTCAACTTCAACAATGTCTGGGCAGCCCTCGGCGAGCCCGTTTCGGTTTTCGGCTACGGCGACCATCCCGAGTTCGGGCACCACATCGGTGGCTCCGACGCATCGGGTGTCGTCTGGAAAGTCGGTGACGGCGTCACCCGCTGGAAGCCAGGTGACGAAGTGGTAGTCCACTGCAACCAGGCCTCTTACGAAGACGTAGAGGTCCACGGGCTCGACCCGATGGCTGCACCGAGCCAGCGGATCTGGGGCTACGAGACGACCTGGGGCTCCTTTGCCCAGTTCACCAAGGTCCAGGCACAGCAGCTCCTGCCGAAGCCGAAAAACCTCTCCTGGGTGGATTCCTCCTCCTACGGACTGACCTACTTCACCGCTTACCGGATGCTCATGCACCAGGCCAAGATCCAGCCGGGAACCAATGTGCTGATCTGGGGTGCCGCAGGCGGGCTCGGAGTTTTCGCAGTCCAGCTCTGCAAGGCGGCCGGGGCCAACGCCATCGGTGTCGTCTCCTCCGACGAGAAGGGTGAGCTGGTCAAGCAGCTCGGCGCGGTCGACTACATCAACCGGAACGAGTTCTCGGGAATGATGCGAACCGGAACCGAGACCAAGGAAGAGGAAAAGGCACGCTTCGCGGTGACCAGAGCCTTCTCCAAGCGAGCACAGGAGATCCTCGGCGACAAGCCGGACGTGATCTTCGAGCACGTCGGCAAGGCAACCTTCCCGACCTCGGTCTTCATGGTCAAGCCTTTCGGCAAGGTCGTGATCTGCGGTGCCACCTCGGGCTACAACCTCGACTTCGACGTGCGCTACCTGTGGATGCGCCAGAAGCAGATCATCGGCTCTCACTTCGCCAACGCGTATGAATGCATGAAGGCCAATCAGTTGATGGCCGAAGGCAAGGTCCGACCGGTGCTTTGGAAGACGATGGGCTTCGACGGTGTGCCCGGTGCCCACCAGATGCTGCATGAGAACCAGCACCTCGGCAAGATCGCAATCATGGTCGGTGCTACCAGCGAAGACGAAGGTTGTGAAATCGAAGGTCCGGGCGCGATCCGGGCCGAGGTCGGCGCCTAGGCGCCGACCGGAACAAGGAGAACCCGGTCAGATGGCATACATAAGCGAGCTCTCATGGCACGTGACGCCCTTCAGGGCCCAGCGCTGGATTGACCTCTGGGAGCCGGCAGCGGCGAAGGCACCCGAGTACGGTGCCGTCGACTGGCGGATCTACCGCTCAACCGAAGACCCGCTGCTCTTTCGTCAGGTGATCACCTGGAATGACAAGGCAGATTTCGAGAGCTACTGGTTCTCGGAGGAGATATCGGCGATCCGGGAACAGGTGATCGACTACTACGACAAGCCGCTGCTGCCGGTCTGGTGCACTCCGATAGTCGGCAGCTGACGCATCAGCGACACCGACCGGCAGGCTGACCGGTCATGACCGCCTGAAGTCCAGGATCCTCCGGCCTCGGCGCGTCCACGCTCCCCGGGGCCGGCAGCTGTTCAGAACGGGTTGGGAATACGGACGACGATGTCCGTAAAGCTTCCGGTCGTGCCGGTTGCGTTCCTTGCGGAGGCAATTGAAAAGCTCAGATCGCGTCCCTTGAGCTCACCGCCACGCTCGTCGTCGACCACACCCACCATCTTGCCATTCACATAAGCGACCAGACGCGCGGATGTCGCGGGGAGAGTCGAAACGCCGTTGTAGGCACGGAGGGTCATCCGGTTGGCCTGGCCGAAGTTGCGAATTTCCGCCACGTTACGGCCCGCCTTGAGCACGGTAGTGGCACCGTTGGGGAAGACCTTGCGAATCTGAAAACGGCGGCCGCTTGGGAACACCGCGAGCTGGTAATGGCTTCCGTCACCGGCATGTCTCAGGTTCAGACCGAGGAAGATGCTCTCCCTCAGTTTGGTCGGTACTGACTTGAAAATACGGCCGGTGGCTGTCAACTCGATGTCCCGGCCGACTACCGGCACTGAAAAGTTGCAGGCTTTTGTCTTCTTTCCCGCGGTGAACCGCAACGCGACCTTGGATCCGCCCCGAACACAGCTGCCGGGACCCCTCTTGATGACCTGGTCGCGTCCGTTTGCCGACTTGAGGCTGTTTACGTAAAGCGGAATCGACTGAGCGTTTGCCGCCCCGGCAAATGAAAGCGAGCCGATTGCGGCGACGATCAGTCCGACTGCGACGGACCTGGTGCGGGACATGGATTTGGAGGGAATCGTGAGGAAGTGCATACAAAAAGCCTAAACACCGGCGGACGACAAAGGGTGCGGAGTCGACGGGCAGTATCTTTCTTCCCATGAGCGAACACCGTCTGCCCGAGCGCGACCGCCCCTGGGTGATGCGCACATATGCGGGCCACTCCGATGCCCGCCGTTCCAACGAGCTTTACCGGAGCAACCTCGAAAAGGGCCAGACCGGCCTTTCGGTTGCCTTCGACCTGCCGACCCAGACCGGATACGACCCGGACCATATTCTCTCCCGCGGCGAGGTCGGCAAGGTAGGGGTGTCGGTAGCCCATCTGGGCGACATGGAGACCTTGATGGACCAGATTCCGCTCGGGACGATGAACACCTCGATGACTATCAACGCCGTGGCCGCCTGGATGCTCGGGCTGTACGTCGCCGCGGCTGAAGAGACCGGTGTCGACCGGTCCGAGCTGAAGGGCACTACCCAGAACGACATCATCAAGGAGTACCTCTCCCGCGGGACCTACGCCTTTCCGCCGGAGCCCTCGATGCGGCTGATTGCCGACATGGTCGCCTTCACCGTGAACGAGGTGCCGAGCTGGAACCCGATCAACATCTGCAGCTACCACCTGCAGGAGGCCGGTGCGACGCCCGTCCAGGAGATCGCCTACGCGATCTCCACCGGAATCGCCGTGCTTGACGAGGTAAAGGCCCGTGGGCAGGTGGCGGACGAGGACTTCCCCAAGGTGTTCGGCCGGATCTCCTTCTTCGTCAATGCCGGCATCAGATTCATCGAAGAGATCGCCAAGTTGAAGGCAATGGGCCGGATCTGGACGGAGATCGGACGGCAACGCTACGGAGTCGAAGATCCGAAGATGCTGCGCTTTCGCTACGGGGTGCAGGTGAACTCGCTCGGCCTGACCGAAGCCCAACCCGAAAACAACGTCCAGCGAATCGTGCTCGAAGCTCTCGCTGTGACCCTGGCCAAGGACGCCCGGGCACGTGCCCTTCAGCTGCCCGCCTGGAATGAGGCTATGGGCCTCCCCCGGCCGTGGGACCAGCAGTGGAGCCTGCGTATCCAGCAGGTACTCGCGTTCGAAACCGACATCCTCGACTACCCGGACATCTTCGAGGGCTCGACGGTGATGGAGGGCCTCGTTGAGGAGTTCACCGAGGGTGCCCGGGACGAAATGGCCGTCGTGGAGGAGAAGGGCGGAGCGGTCGACGCCGTCCCGTACATGAAGGCACGGCTGGTCGAATCACACCGCGAGCGCTTCGCCAGGATCGAAAACGGCGAACAGAAGGTAGTCGGCCTGAACTGCTACACGACAACCGAACACTCCCCGCTGACCGACAGCTCTGATGGCGGCATCATGAAGCCCGACCCCGAAGTCGAGCGCGAACGCACCGAGGCGCTGGACGCCTGGCGGGCGGAGCGCGACCAGGCCGCCGTTGAAGAAGCCCTCTCCGAGGTGGCAAGGGTCGCTGAAACCGACGAAAACATAATGCCGGCGACGATCGCCGCGGCCAAAGCCGGTGCGACCACTGGCGAGTGGGCCGAGACCCTGCGCCAGGTCTTCGGGGCCTACCGTGGGCCCACAGGAGTTGGTGGAGCCGCGCCCGCCGGCGACCGTGAATCGCTGACTGCGGTCCGTGAACGTGTCAATCAGGTATCCGCAGAGATCGGCCACCGGGTCAGGATTCTGGTCGGCAAGCCCGGCCTGGACGGCCATTCGAACGGATCCGAGCAGATCGCCCTCAGGGCCCGTGATGTCGGCATGGAGGTCGTCTACCAGGGGATCAGGCTCACCCCTGAGCAGATTGCCGAGTCCGCCCTTCAGGAAGACGTCGACATCGTCGGACTCTCAATCCTTTCCGGGTCGCACCTCGAACTTGTCCCGGAAGTCGTCCGGCTGCTCGCCGAGGAAGGTGTCGATGTTCCTGTCGTAGCCGGAGGGATAATCCCGCCCGAGGACGCGGCGGCGCTCAAAGCGAAGGGCGTCGCAGGGGTCTACACACCCAAGGATTTCGACATGAACGAGATCATGAGCGAAATGGTCAGCCTCGTCGCTGAGCGCCACCAGCGCTCAGGCAGCGAGACAGTCCAGCCTGTGTAGGCTCTTTTCATGGGATCCGGAGCCTCGCGCAAGCCTTCAGAGCGCTTATTGCGAATCATCGCCGGGCTGATATCCCTGGTAGGGCTCGGCATCGCCAGCTACATCATGATCGAGCAGATCCAGGACCGGATCCCGACCTGTGGCCCCGGGGGTGGCTGCGGAACGGTGCTGTCCAGCAAGTACGCACAACTGTTTGGTGTCCCGCTCTACTACTTTGGCGTTCTCGGCTACATAAGCATCTTCATAACCACCCTGATCAGCGGCGATCGTGGACGGATGCTCGGCTTTGTGCTCTCCTTTTTCGGCTTTGGGATGAGCGCCTACCTGACCTTCCTGCAGTACGTAGTGATCGAGAGCATCTGCGTCTGGTGTCGCGGCAGCGCGATCGCGATGACCTTGCTCTTCGTCACATGCCTGATCAGATTGCTCATGTATTACGGCACCGACCCGGATCCGGGCGATGACGGACTCGCTGAGCTGTCTGAAAACGAGAATCCTCCAGCTGCCACTGACCTCCCCCAGCAATCCACTTAGATAGGATTCCCCGCCAATGGCTACAGGACCACAGCAGAAAAGAAAAGAACTTCGCGAAAAGCGTCTCAAGGCTGAGGCGGCAGCAAAGGGAAGTGACCGCCGCCAAGGCATGGCAAAGATCATTGGCATTGCCGCCTTTCTCGGCGTAATTGCGATCGTGGCAGTCGTCGCAGTGAGCCTGAGTGGCGGAGGTGAGCCGACCAAGGCTTCAAACGACATTGACAAGATGCTCGCCGGCATCCCGCAGGACGGCCTGGTTCTGGGCGACCCCAAGGCTCCGGTGACAGTGGTCGAGTTCGCCGACCTCCAGTGCCCGGGATGCAAAGCAGCCTCTGAGCAGATAGTCCCCGATCTCATCGACGGTCCGGTCAGAAACGGTACGGCGAAGTACGAGTTCAACAACTGGGCGATCCTCGGGACCGAATCCGTGACGGCCGCCAAGGCTGCCCTCGCCGCATCGGAGCAGAACCGGCTCCAGCAGTTCGTCGAAAACTTCTATGCGAATCAGGGCCTTGAGGGTAGCGGCTATGTCGACGAGGATTTCCTGCTCGAGATGGCTGAGATAGCCGGCATTCCGGACATTGACAAGTGGCAGGCCGACCGGGATCTGCCAAAGTGGGATCAGGTCCTTCTCAAGACCGACAACGAGGCGGTCGGAGCCGGCTTCAGTGGTACACCGACCTTCGCCATCCGCAAGCCTGATGGCAGCCTGGAAGAGATCAACGCGGGTACCCCGGAAGACCTCATCAAGGCGATCAACCAGGCCAAGTGAACCTGGACAACGGCATCTCGTCGTGGCTTCGCTGCTACAGGTGCTGGTCTCGTAACCTCGAAGTTCAGGTTCATTACGACGCAATCCGCAAGGTGGACCCCGATACAGGTCTGCCCTCCGAGGGCGTTGACGAAATCCAGGAGTCGGTGGTCCAGTGCCTCGACTGCATGCACGACCAGCCCCACCTGACCTTTGAGGGTGACCGCGTAGTGCCGGTGGGTGACCGCTGGGAGCGCATGGTCGCCGGTACACCGTGGGTCGCATCAGTCACGGTCACCGTGGATGCTGACCGGGTTGAAGCCTGCTCCGGCCCGGAGGCGGTCGAGTTCCTCACCTACGGCGCATTCGGAGATGCCGGCACCCGGGAGTTCTTCACCCACGTTCGCTTCCACAAGCACCATGGCGACCAGATAGCAGTGCACCTTCTTGTGGAGCTCTACGCGCGCTCACCGGAGGAGGCGACGGAAGTCCTCGAAGAGGCCGCGAGCGGCATCCTCGAGATCACCTCACTGGCTGAAGAATCAAGGCCTCCGGCCCACGCCTCCGACAGTCCTCACTGACCCTCAGGGCGCGCCGGCCGCGACCCCGTTGTGCCGGGCCGGATCCAGCGGTCAGCCCCCGTCAGCCGTGCCGGATCCGTCGCGATCCGGGTCGGCCAGCTTCTCTTTTGCCTCCCGGGCTTTCTCGGCCAGGGATCCGTCTCCGGCCAGGATCTCCCTGAGTTCCTTTCCGTCACGTTTCAGGTTTTCAGGCTCGGCCCGGTCCCCCACCTTTTCCTTTGCGGCTTCCTGCAGCCTCCCGACCTGCTCACCGAGCTTCCTGAAATCCATGAGACAACCCTAACGGCTCATTCAGGTTGCGGACGCTACAAGTCGGCACCTCAGGCGATGCCGGCTCACGCGCCTGACGGCCCTCACCGGAGGGGAGCGAAGTGCGGCCCGACTAGGCTGCCCTTCTCCAGAAGACTGCGGCCTCGTCTATCCGGACCATCTCATCTTCGATTTCGTGGCGTTTCCGGTAATCGGTGACGGCCGCTCGGCAGGGCTCGAGACAGTAGTCGTCAATGATCACGAAGCCACCTGGCGACACTTTGGGGTGCAGATTCTCCAGGGAGTCCATCGTCGAGCTGTACATGTCGCCATCCAGCCTGAGAACGGCGATCTTCTCGATCGGTGCCACCGGGAGTGTGTCCGAGAACCAGCCCCTCAGGAACACGACCTGATCATCGAGCAGGCCATATTTGCGGAAGTTCTCCTTGACCGACTCCAGATCGATACGAAGACCCTTCATCTCGTGGAAACGGGATCCATCATCCTCAGGCGTGTCGGGGCTTGGCGGTGGCAGCCCCTCGAAGGAGTCGGCCACGAAAACAGTCCGATCGGAGACGCCGTAGGCGGCCAGGATTGCCCGCATGAAGATGCAGGCCCCCCCGCGCCAGACGCCTGTCTCGATCAGGTCCCCCGGAACCTCCTCCTCAATGACTGACCTGACGCAGTGCTCCAGATTGTCCATGCGCCTGGGCCCGATCATCGTCTCCCCGTAATTGGGCCAGGGCCATACCTCCCCCTGCTCAAGTCGCTCAGGATCGGGCCTGACGTCCTTTGCGATCAGCAGTCCCTTGGTCTCCAGGAGCCGGGAAGCCAGGCGAAGCAGCCGCAACGCCAGGCTTCTGGCCGGGGTCGCCCAGAGGAGTTCGAAGGATGCAACGGGCCGGGGTGGCTGGGGCCAGAGGGAAAACTGAAGCGCCCCCTTGATCAGCTCTATGTAGCGATCCCTCGGCTCTTCGGGCGGCCCAGCCATCGGTCTGCCCGCTACTCGGCCGGTGCTTGGCCCGGGTTCTTCTTCGGGATCAGAGCGGTCCGCTTGAACTCGGCCACCATAACGCCGTCCTGGTTGAAAACCCGGGTATGGACCTTGACCAGACCACGGTCGGGCTTCGACCTCGACTCACGTACATCCAGAACCTCTGACTCGCAGAACAGCGTGTCACCGTGGAAAACCGGGTGCGGGTGGCTGAGCTCGTCGGTGGCCAGGTTTGCGATCGCCTTGCCGGAGAAATCCGATACCGACATGCCGACGGCGAGCGAGTAGACCAGCGGACCGACGACAACGTTTCTGCCCTGCTGGGAGGCGTTGGCGTGGACATCGTTGATGTGCAGCGGGTGGTGGTTCATGGTGAGCAGGCAGAACAGATGGTCGTCAGCCTCGGTCACGGTCTTGGCCGGCATGTGCTTGTAGGTCGCGCCCACCTCGAACTCTTCGAGGTAGCGGCCGTAAGGGTGGGAGCCGCTCTTTTCGCGCTCGGCCTGGTCCGTTGTGAAATCAGTGCTTTCTTCGCTCATGGATCTCTCGGTTTTCCTTTGTTTTGACCGCGGACGACTGGTACGCGGGTCTTCAGTGGACTTTTTTCAGCTTGGCCCGCTGCTCGTGAGTCTCAAAGACCCGGACGACCAGCTTGGCGACATTGGAGTCGCCCTCGAACCGGATGTGACCCGTTTCGGCGGCCCGCCTGAACGAGGCCGCGGTGCTCTTTTCATCGGCCAGCGTGTTGAACTGTGCCCGGTCTATCTCGATCCGGCACCGCTCATCCTCGCCCCTGCCCTTGCTGATCTTCGGCCCGGGAACTTCCACCCGGTAGACCTGCATGTCGCCCTTGGCGCGGATGTCGAGTCCGAAGACGAGCTTCATCTTCTTCAGAGCCGGAACCTCCTTCTGGAGATTCGCAATGGCCGACTCGATCATCTGCGCCGTGGACGACATGTTCAGATCTTGTTGCGCTCGAGCAGCTTCTTGCCGATGACCATCCGCTGGATTTCAGATGTGCCTTCGCCAATGAGAAGCAGTGGAGCGTCACGGTAGAGCCGCTCGATCTCGTACTCCTTCGAGTAGCCGTATCCACCGTGGATACGGAACGAGTCCTCTACACACTCCTTGCCGGTCTCGGAAGCGAGCAGCTTGGCCATGCCTGCCTCGAGGTCGGAGCGGATTCCCGCGTCCTTCATCATGCAGGCCTTGCGGGTGACCAGCCTGGCGGCTTCGATCTTGGTCGCCATGTCGGCCAGCTTGAACTGGATTGCCTGGTGCTCGGCGATCGGCTTGCCGAACGTCTTGCGCTCCTGGCTGTAGCGCAGAGCGAGCTCCAGGGCACGCTGCGCGATGCCGACTCCGCGGGCGGCGACGTTGACGCGACCGACTTCGAGGGCGTCCATCATCTGGCCGAAACCCTTGTTCAGACCGGCCTCCTCACCACCGAGGATGCGATCCGGCGGACACTTGTAGCCGTCGTAGACCAGTTCGGTCGACTCAACACCCTTGTAACCCATCTTCTTGATGGGCGGGGGGACGGTGAGTCCGGCCCAGTCGCCGGTGTTTACGTTGACCCAAGGCTCCTTCTCGGTGATGAAGCAGGTCATGCCCTTGTAACGGGGATCCGCGTCAGGGTCGCTCTTGGCGAGCAGGAAGACCAGGGTTGATCCGAGGCCGTTGGTTACCCACATCTTCTGGCCGTTGATCTCCCAGTTGCCGTCCTCACCCTTCTTGGCGCTTGTCTTGAGAGCCTGCACATCGGATCCGACTTCTGGCTCCGAGAGGGAGAACGCAGCGCGCACCTCACCCGTGGCCATCTTCGGCAGGTAGGTCTGCTTCTGCTCGTCGCTACCGAACTTCATCAAAAGGTATGAACCGATGAAGTGAGTGTTGACCACGCCGGAAATTGAAATCCAGCCGCGGGACAGTTCCTCGACGATCATCGTGTAGGTGGTCAGATCGAGACCCATGCCGCCGTACTCCTCGGGGATGGTCACCCCGAAAAGTCCCAGCTCTTTCATCTGCTCGACGATCGGCTCGGGGTACTTGTCCTCGTGGTCGTACTCTTCCGCATTCGGAATGATCTGCTCGTCGACGAACTGGCGCACCATCTCGGTGATCGCCTTCTGGTCGTCGGTCATCTCCTGATAAGTCGATTCGGCCATGGTTCCTCTTTGGGTCGGGAGGGGAAGGGTCGCCGTCATCCGGCGAAGGTTCTAAGAAAACGAAGAATATCGGTCCGCAACGCTCGCCAGAGCGTCCCTCGGCCGGAAGGCACGATGTTTCCTCCGGTCAAAGGCAGATAAATTGGTTTTCGGCGGAAGGCCCCTCCTCCGCTCAGGCCACCGAATCCAAGGAGCAACTTGCGCAACCCCAGGAACTTTTTCAAGCCCATGGCGATCGGCGCCCCCGATCCGATCACCGAGGTCCCGTTCGGCCCTTCCCGGATGATCCACTTCTTTGACGCCTCGAATGAGAAGATGGCGGCGAAGGTCCCGGACATGGCCAGGCAGGCCGACATCCTGCTCGGCAACCTCGAAGACGCCGTCCCGGTCGACAACAAGATTGCCGCCCGCGAGGGACTCATCAAGGTTGCGAGGGAAGCCGATCTTGGTGGAACCCCCCTCTGGACAAGAATCAACTCCCTCGAGAGTCCCTGGGT
>CAIZLN010000055.1 GCA_903933815.1 uncultured Solirubrobacterales bacterium | reverse complement strand
GATAACCAGTTGTCGCAAGCTCCGGAAATATCACCAGTTCTGCGCCCGCGAGCTTCGCCTGGCTGATCCAGTCCGAAATCATGGCCGCATTGCCATCAAGATCGCCCACCGTTGGGTTGATCTGTGCCAGCGCGATTCGGGGGAGTTGATCCATCGGGTTAGTTTTAGCGGTAATGGGCTGGGGGGGTGTGTGGCAGCTCGATTTCTGTACCGGCCATCCGGGAGCTGCCGTCGCCAGTGAGGCGTTGTAATACTGACGGTGTGAGCACTCCGGAAGTCAGAAATCTCGAGGCAATCTCCAGCGCGATTGATCAGCACAACACCAGCTGCCCCTACCCGGCGGCAGAGGTCAGAATGAATCCCTTCGAGATCGAGCGTCTGGGTTGGGAGGAAATAAGGGGACTGCCGATTGTCGGGGACGCTGACCTTGGAACGGGGCGTTTCAGGATCGTCTGCTCCAGGGACATGGAGGACGGCGGTCTTGAAGAAGTGGAGGCCGTCGGCAATGAGTTCGTCACCGTTGGGCCGAACACTCCGGATCTGAATCCGCCGGGACAGCTTCCCGATCTGCCGGAACCTTCCCGTAACTGAGTCACACCGCCCTCCGCTATGCCCAACCGCCCGTTCTGAGGGCTAAAAATCACTCCAGAAATCGATGCCCAGATTGGTCATCCATGACTGGATCTCGATGTTGATCCGGTAGATCTCTCCGGTCCAGATCAGGATTCCCATCGCAATCAGGATCACGCCGCCGATTGCAATCAGCGCCCCGTAGTGCCTCTTGACCACTCCGAATGCCTGCGTCATGCGGTTGAAGGCGAATGCTGTCAGCAGGAAGGGAATAGCCAGGCCCGCGGAATAGACGGCCAGGAGCAGGCCTCCCCGAAACGCGGAATCAGTGAGGGATGCGGCCGAAAGAATGGCGCCCAGGGTTGGTCCGATGCAAGGTGTCCAGGCGATTGCAAAAGCAGCGCCGGCAATCAGCGGGCCGCCCTTTCCGGCACGCTGAATGAGGGCGTCCGGGCGCCACTCCTTGTTCAGTTTGACGACGAAAAATGAAGCTACAAAGAGGACACCCATAACGATGATCACCGCCCCGGCGACCTTGTCGAGGACTTCCCGGTGCTCGCTTAACGCAGAGCCGATCCGGGTCGCGGTCAGGCCGAGCAGGATGAATATCGCGGAGAAGCTCGCGACGAAGGTCAGCGCCGGGAACATAACCCGGCGCCAGTCGGCGTCGTCAAGATCGTCAACTGACACGCCGGAAACAGCTGAGAGGTATCCGGGAACGAGCGGGAGCACGCACGGAGAAAGGAAGGAGACCATCCCGGCCAGCAGGGCTGCGACGAGCCCTACTCCGGCCGCCGGATCAGTAGACGCGAGAACCATTTGCATCAACTCAAGAGTAGAGAGGCCGGGGCACCGGGGCTCACTGCGGACGCCTCACTGTAAATTCGTTCATTCTATCCCGACCTGACGGAGGTACCTGCACAAGATGAGTGAGCTCGAACGGCCCTTGAGGGGTTCGGTGGTTGTCGTCACAGGCGGTACCGGTGGAATCGGTCTGGAAACTGGCCGCGCACTGGTTGCGGCAGGTGCGCAGGTCGCTCTGGGTGACCTCGATGGTGAGCGCGCCGCAGAGGCTGCCGCCGCTTTGGGGGAGGGCAACTTCGGGGCCCGTCTGGATGTCACCGACATGTCTTCGTTCGAGGGCTTTATTGACCAGGTTGAGGAGAAACTCGGTCCGGTCGATGCCCTCGTGAACAATGCCGGCGTGATGATCCTCGGGGCGCTGGACGAGGAGTCGGAGGAGGCAACCACGCGGTCCATTCAGGTCAATCTCTTCGGGGTCATCAACGGGACGAAGATCGCCATGCGCAGGATGAAGCCCCGCGGACACGGCCAGATCGTGAACATTGCCTCACAGGCAGGCAAGACAGGATTTCCCGGGGGCTCCACCTACTGCGCCACCAAGTTCGCTGTCGTCGGTCTCTGCGAGTCGATCAGAAACGAGCTGGCCGGCACCGGAGTGGGGGTCACCTGCGTCATGCCTGGACCCGTCAGGACTGAGCTTGCAGCCGGTATTGGAAACGCTCGCGGAGTGCGGTGGCTGCTCCCGTCCGAGGTCGGAGAGGGAATAACCCGCGCGATCGTTACCGGGCAGGCGGAGGTTTGGCTGCCAGCCAGCACGCGATTCATTCAACCACCCACTTCTCTCCTGTCGGCCCCTGCCCGTGACTGGCTCATGCGGGCTTTCAACGCAGACAGCGTTCTCGCTCACAAGGGGGAGGACCCCGGCCGGATCGCCTATGAGAAGAAGGCCCTTGGCGACGGCTGAAGGGGTCGCAGCGGCCCCCAGGCAGCCTGACGGTCCCTTTCGGCCCGCGGGACAAGTAGTGCTGGCTGGCCTTCGGTATCCTTCCGGGACGGTCTGGCACCTGGCGGAGGGTTGCCTGAGCCGTTTCGTTTCGACCCTTCGATCACCGAAAGACATCGGCGCCCGATGCGCCAACGCGACCTTATGAGCGATTTCAAACCAGCCTCCCAATCATCCAGCGGTCTTTACGATTCGGCGTTCGAGCACGATGCCTGCGGCGTGGCCATGGTCGCCCGGCTCGACAATGAGGCGCGCCACGATGTCGTCTCCCAGGGCCTCCTCGCGCTGGCGAACCTCGAGCACCGCGGAGCGGCCGGGGCCGACGCATCAACCGGCGATGGCGCCGGAATCCTCATTCAGATGCCCGACCTCTTCTTTCAGCAGGAGGCGGGCTTTGATCTTCCTTCGGCCGGCGAGTATGGCGTGGGTATGTGTTTCCTTCCGCGGGATCCAGACTCCTGCGAACGACTGAAGGCCGGGATCACTGCGATTGCCGAGCGGGAGGGTCAGACCGTTCTGGGGTGGCGTGACGTCCCGGTGGACACCGAACATGTGGGCAGGGCGGCCGACCGGAGCCGACCTCATGTAGCGCAGATGTTCGTGCGCGCCGGGGATTCGCTTTCCGGGGATCAGGACGCGTTTGAACGCAAGCTTTACGTCATTCGACGTGTGTGTGAGCGTGAAATGGGCGACGAGGTCTACATCGCTTCTTTTTCCTCGCGGACGATTGTCTACAAAGGGATGCTCACCTCCTACCAGGTGCCAGGCTTTTTCCCTGAGCTTCGCGATGAGCGGGTGCGATCAGCGATGGCCCTGGTTCATTCCAGGTTCTCGACAAACACTTTTCCGAGCTGGGATCTCGCACACCCCTTCCGGCTGATTGCTCACAACGGTGAGATAAACACCTTGCGGGGCAACATCAACTGGATGCGGGCGCGGGAGTCTCAGTTGGCCTCGGAGCTCTTCGGAGATGACCTCGAAAAGGTCGTTCCGGTGGTGCGCCCGGACGGTTCTGATTCAGCGACTTTCGACAACGTCCTCGAACTGTTGATGCTGGCGGGTCGATCCCTTCCGCATGCGGCGATGATGATGATTCCTGAGGCTTATCGGAATCGAAATGACCTTTCCGAAGCTTTGCGCGGGTTTTACGCCTACCATTCCTGCCTGATGGAGCCCTGGGACGGCCCTGCCGCCGTGTGCTTCACAGACGGCCGCGTGATCGGTGCGACCCTTGACCGCAACGGTCTGCGGCCCGGCCGCTGGGTCGAGACCACGGACGGGCTTGTGGTCCTGGGGTCCGAGATCGGCCTTCTCGATATTGAAATTGATCGGATAAAGCGCCTCGGCAGGCTTCAGCCCGGCAAGCTTTTTCTCGTTGACCTCGAGAAGCACCGGATCATCGAAGATGAAGAGGTCAAGGATGAGGTCGCCTCCCGCAAGCCCTACGCTGAGTGGTTTGATCGGGCTTCGGTTCACTTTGATGACCTGCCGACTGCTCATGTGACGATGACCGGGGTCCAGCCGACGCCTCGCCGGCAGAAGGCATTTGGCTACACCCAGGAAGACCTCAGGGTGCTGATTGCGCCCATGGCGGCCACCGGAGCCGAGCCGATCGGATCGATGGGCAACGATTCCGCCCTGCCGGTCCTGTCGGATAGCCGACCGCCTCTTTACAGCTACTTCAAGCAGCTTTTTGCCCAGGTCACAAACCCGCCGGTGGATCCGATCCGCGAAGAGATCGTGATGAGCCTCGCGGTCGGTGTCGGTTCCGAACAGAATCTCCTGGCGGAGACCGAACAGCACGCTCATCAGCTCTGTCTCGATCAACCGATCCTGCTCAATCAGGAACTCGAGACGATACGCCACGTCAACCACGACGTCTTCAGGGCAGACACGATCGACATAACCTGGGATGTAGCGGACGGTCCCGGGGGACTCGAGGCCCGTCTTCAGGCCCTCTGCGAAGAGGCCGAAGAGGCGATTGAAAACGGATTTAACATTCTGGTCCTCTCGGATCGGCGAACCGGACCCAGACGGGTTCCGATCCCCGCCCTTCTTGCTGTCGGTGCGGTACACCACCACCTTGTCCGTGCTGGAACCCGCCTGCGGGCCGGTCTGGTCCTCGAGTCCGGTGAGCCGCGGGAGGTCCACCACATGGCGACTTTGATCGGCTACGGCTGCAGCGCGATCAATCCATACCTCATGCTGGACACGGTCGACGAGCTCGTCCTCGAGGGCAGGGTTCCCGATACAGAGTCTCCCGAGCGTGCCCGACAGAACGTGGTCAAGGGGATCGGAAAGGGACTGCTCAAGACAATCTCGAAGATGGGAATCTCCACCATCCAGTCCTACTG
>CAIZLN010000054.1 GCA_903933815.1 uncultured Solirubrobacterales bacterium | reverse complement strand
CGCCCCTCCCCCACCCGCGGCCTAAACCTCGACGAAGATCGCGTCGCCCTGGCCTCCGCCGGAGCAGATCGCGGCGCAGCCGAGTCCTCCGCCGCGGCGCTGGAGCTCACGGACCAGGGCGCCGATGATGCGGGCGCCGGAGGCACCGATCGGGTGTCCGAGGGCGATCGCGCCACCGTTGACGTTGACCTTGTCTTCGTCGATGCCGAGCATGCTCACGGTGTTCAGCGAGACCGAGGCGAAAGCTTCGTTGACTTCCCAGACATCCACCTCGTCGGCGGTGCGGCCCATCTTCTCGAGGCCGGCCTTGGCGGCCAGCGCCGGGGTCTTGGCGAGGCAGGCGAACTCGTCGCCGATCTGGCCGTAGCCGACGATCGTTCCCATGATCTCCTTGCCGTTGGCCTTCGCCCAGTCCTCTGAGGCCAGCACCAGCGCACCGGCGCCGTCGTTGACTCCGGGGGCGTTGCCGGCGGTGTGGGTGGCGTCTTCGCCACCGATCGCACGCAGCTTGCCGAGGCTCTCGTGGGTGGCTTCGGGGCGGATCGCCTCGTCGGTGTCGACGACCGTGTCGCCCTTGCGACCCTTGACCGTCACCGGCACGATCTCTTCGCCGAGGATTCCTGCCTCCTGGGCCTTGACCGCGAGCTCATGCGAGCGGGCGGCGAAACGGTCCATGTCGTGGCGCTCGACCCCGAGGTGATTCGAGACCTCGCTGGCCTCATTGATCATCTGAAGGTGGGTGAAGGGGTTGGTCAGGCCGTCGTGGGTCATCGCGTCGACCGTCTTGACGTCACCCATCCGGTATCCAAAGCGGGCTCCGGGTAGCAGGTACGGGGCGTTGCTCATCGACTCCATGCCGCCGCCGACTCCGACCTCGATATCACCGGCGCGGATCGCCAGGTCGATCAGGCCGACCGCACGCATTCCGGAGGCGCAGACCTTGTTCACGGTCTCCGAAGGGATCTCCTTCGGTATGCCGCCCTTGATCTGGGCCTGGCGCGAAGGGATCTGACCCTGCCCGGCCTGAAGCACCTGGCCGAAGCTGACCAGTTCGACCTCGGAAGGGCTGACTCCGGCCCGCTCGAGCGCACCGGCGATCGCAACGCCACCGAGCTCGGTTGCGTCTACCGGAGCAAGCGCCCCGCCCATCTTGCCGAAGGGGGTGCGTGCGGAGGAGAGGATCACTGTGCGGGGCATCTGCCGCCTTTCGTAGGTCAAAATAGTTGGAGAACATGGCCAAGATACCGGCCGGAGGTGCCTGCGCGGTATCTAGACTGCCTGTCATGAAGGCCTACGCAAGCGATGTTGCCCTGTCCGAGCTCGACGCCGACCTGGTCGCGGTCGGCCTGTTTGAAGGCGACTTACTGACCGAGCCGCTCGGCAGCACCCCGGGCGCGAAGGACGCATCAGCGGACTTCAAGTCTTCGGTAACCGTCTTTCCCGGCAAGCCGGAGCGGGTCGTTGTGGTCGGACTCGGTGCTAAGGAAGACTTCACGGCCGAGCGGGCCCGGGTCGCCGGAGCGGTCGCCCACTCCGCGCTGAAGAAGGTCAAAGGCGAGGCCCTCGGCTGGATCCTGCCCGAGGCCGGAGACAACGGCCCCGACGCCCAGGCCGTCGCGGCCGCGCTGGTCGAAGGCGCGGCCTTCGCATCCTTCAGCTTCGACCGGTTCAAAAGCGGCTCCGACGGTGAAGAGGCCGCGCCCGAGCTGAAGGCGGTCGAGATCTCCTCTGCCGCTGACATCAGCGAGGCGGTCAGGATCGGCGAGGTGGTCGGCAATGCCGGCAACCGGGCCCGCTACCTGCAGAGCCTGCCCGCCAACGTCGCCACCCCCGAATATCTGGCCGGCAGGGCGAAGGAGATCGCCGACGGCTTCGACTCGGTGGGGGTCGATGTCCTCGACCGCAAGGGCATCATCGCCGCCGGTATGGGCGGCCTCGAGGCGGTCGCCAAGGGTGGTGAAGACGTCGAACCCCGCCTGATCACGCTCAAGTACACCGGTCGCGGCAGTGGCGAGAAGCTCGGCCTGGTTGGCAAGTCGGTCACCTTCGACACCGGCGGAATCTCGATCAAGCCGTCGGCCGGCATGCATGAGATGAAGATGGACATGTCCGGCGGCGCGGCGGTTCTGGAGGCGGTCGCGGCGGTCGCCGAGCTGGGCCTCGAGATCGACCTGATTGCCGTACTGCCTTCGACCGAGAACGTGCCCTCCGGCACCGCTCTGAAGCCCGGCGACATCATCACCCAGCTCAACGGCAAGACGGTCGAGGTCACCAATACCGACGCCGAAGGCAGGTTGATCCTCGCCGACGCCCTGGTCCACTGCGCCCGGCAGGGAGCCGACCGCATGGTCGACCTCGCCACCCTGACCGGTGCCGTGCTGATCGGCCTCGGCTCCACCTACGCGGCCCTGATCTCCAACGACGACGAGCTCGCGAAAGAGGTCACGGCCGCCGGTGAGGTGTCCGGCGAGCTGGTCTGGCGCCTGCCCCTCCACGACGAGTACAAGGAACTGACCAAAGGCGACATCTCCGACCTGGTCAACGCCTCCGCCCAGCGCAAGGCGGGCACGATCTACGCCGCCTCCTTCCTCGAGGAGTTCACGGAAGGGAAGCCCTGGGCCCACCTCGACATCGCCGGGACCGCCTGGGACACCGGCCGCGAGTACTGGGGCAAAGGACCGACCGGCTTCGGCGTCCACCTGCTGGTCGCCCTGAGCAGAGACCTCGCCGGCAGCTGAACCCGGATCGAACACGGGACCCATCGGCCGGAATCATCTTCGGTTGACCCACTCGATCCCCCGAATCTCACAGTTTCTACTGACTCTCTGGAGCGACCACCAAGCAAAATACCTCGGGGATTGACCGTCGAGAACCTTCATGTCAGGAAGGCAATCCAGCGGCGCCTGGATTTTCTTGCGGAAGCTCGGCCCGATGACGGGTGTGCCGGGCCTTCCTCTGCTGAACGCAATGACGGAACTTTTGCCATCTATCCAAATGGCGTCAACGCTCCCGCTTGGACGGGTCGAGACATCACCGAGATACGTGTACCACCGGTACGGATTCGGCTTGATGAGCCTGGGTTGTGAGAAGAGCCCGCCGTTCCAGGCACGTGAGAACTGGTACCCCGTTCTCCAGATTGCTGCCTGCCGCTGAACATCCCAGAGGACTGTCGCGAATCCGGTGGCGCTGACGGAGAGGATGCTTCGCCCCACCAGATAGTCGCCGCTCTCCATCGTCTGCGCCGCCGAGAAATTCCCGTTCGGCATCCGGCTGGCCACCCTGACCCCGAACTCGTTCTCAAAGCCACCTGACTTGTAGTACTGAACGCCGTTTCGGTCTTGAGCCAGCTCCACATCAAACAACGGGCACTTGAAGCCCGGAATGTCGATTGGCGAGCTCAGGCTCCCCGGGGATACGTCCGCGAACTGCGTATCAGCAATATCTGCGAGTGGAACCCCAAGAGGGCACCTGGCCGTCCACACAGCCGTTGCGTGACCGTCAACTCCCGCCGAGATAGCCGATCTTCCACCCAGGTCGTAGCCTGGCTCGGTGATCATCTGAAATTCGCCGAATGGTTCGTTCGGGGCTCTTGTTGCCACGTACAGGTCTCCTGTGTGAGTCGGCGCGCCAGACCCGCCGCCCGCCATGATCGCGGCCGTGCCATCGGGACCGGTTGACAGAAAATAGCCATCGACGGGTTGAAGACCAAGAATGCGGGTCGGCTTCGACCATGGCTTTCCGAACCTTCCGAAGCTCGCGAAAAGCAAGCCGCCACGCTGCTGCCAGAGCAAAATGATCTCGCCTGAGGGCGTCACCTCGATTTTGGCGAAGTGAGAGCCAGCGGGTCCTCTGAAGGTGGGACTTCCGAACCGATCGGACCGCCTTGGCTTCACTCGCACCACGACTCGCCCCGAACGCGAATCCTGTGCGTGCATGTTCTCAAGACGCTTGTAGCGCCCGTAGGCGAGAACAACGTGTCCGGCCGGGCTCGCCGCCATGTCTGGCATGTCCATGAGCCAGGCCTTCGACTCGAGGAATTTCGCCCCTGTCCATTTGGCGGGTGAGGCAACGGCGGTGCTGGCGATGAGCGGTCCGCTCAGAGAACCAACCAGCAACAGAGTTGCAATCACCACCACCCACACTCGTCTATGTCGAGGAGCGCTCATTGCCTATGGTCCGGGGTTGGCAATGAGCAAACTTGCTCCCACCGCGTTCAGAGCCTTGTCGATGGGACCGAAATAGGACTGGGTTACGGTTCCATCATCACAATCACCTATGACTGGATCGATCCAACCGTCGTAGACGCCCAGTGCCTTATTGCCGTTGTAGACGGGACCGCCGCTGTCCCCTGTGCCACTACATGCATCAAACTTGACGAAGTCCGTCAACCCAGCCAGAGCGTAGGCACTTGGCGAATAATGCTTGTTGAGGATCGAACCGCAAGCCCGCCCAGTGCGAACGCCAGAACGGCACGCGTTGCTCCCGTTTACAAGGGCCGCATAGGAGCCTTCTGAAAGAACCCGCAGGTCCTGTTGCCAATCGAAGTTGTAAATCCAACCCCGCGCGATGAATCCAGGGTTCGCATAACGGCTGATCCGCTCGACATCGATGCCGTCACCGAAGTCAATTTCCTTTACTTCTCCGAACGCTGCGGAACCGGGACCGTGGTACCGCTTCTCCCCGATGTACCTGAGGTCTCCGTCTGGACCAGACGAAGGCAAGGTGCAGTGCCCAGCCGAAAGCATCTGAACATTGCCATCCCAAACTACCGAGAAACCCAAAGAACACCTGTTGGAAGTGGGGTTTGTAACTCTGCGAGACTGAATGCCCGCGCGAAGCTCATCACAGTCAAGTCGACTCGTACAGCTTCCCATATGTCCGATCCCGCCAGACTGATATCGGACTGGGAAATCGTAGTGTTCCTGCAGGGTATCCCTGAAGGCCTCGCTTGTACTGACAGCCTGGACCACGACTTCACCGGTCCTGAGATCTTCCATGACATCGAACCCGGCTGAGAATTCCCCGAGTGGGCCTTGCCCTCGGGTCGCAGCCGCTCGGTCGTCCACGACAGACCGAACTCGTTCGATCATCTCTCGATCCGAGACGGGAACCTCTATCGGAAACAGGAGATCCGGGCGAGGAAAACTCTTCGCCAGGAAATCTACTTTGCTTTCGGCGCTCTCGGTGAAGCCGATCTCCACACCCGCTTGGGGGTTGCCCGGCTCCCGGTAAAAGACCCACGCGTACTCTTCGGGCCACATCTTCTCGGATTCAGGTCCGAGAGCTTCGTAGAGAGTCGCGAGCTGGCCATCATCTATCCAGGGATCACTATCAACCTGTCCACCGGCCCCGGTAAGCGCGACCAACCCGCCAACGAAGAAGACCGAGACGGCGATCGCGAATCGGTTGGACCTCGGCGTCTCTGCCTTCATTTCTTGCCTTCCTTGCTCGCTATGTCAAAGGGGCCTGCATCCTTCCCCCTGTCCCAAGAGAGAGCCGCAAGGCCCTCGCAAGGGAAAGCGGACCCTTTCAAGGGTTATACCACCTCGGTGCCGATCAGCGCCAGATTCTTTCCTGGTCCAGCCCCGTTGGTCAGGATGCTGAAACGGCACATCCTGTTGATCAGCCACAGGCATTGACCGGTTCCCGCGCTTGCGTGATGTGGGCGAGGGGGCCTGACCAACCAGATGATGAATGAGACGGGAATCAGCGCATCATGGAACATGACTCTCCGGGCCACATAATGTGCCCGTTCGGAGAGTCGCGCCGGCCTCTCGATAGCGCTAATCGTGGCGTCAGCAGAATTCGAAATGCATCGCGCCGGTGACCCGATCCAATTGATCAGACAACCCACGACGGGATCCGACCAAGCTTGTCGGCCAGCCTGATTGATTTCTCCAGCGCCAAAGGAGGCTTCGTCAAGGGCTCCGTTCCTTCGAAACTTGACAGACGAGCTGCTATCAAATGGGCATTGAGGACGGACTCGGTCGAGGTCGACCATCAATCAAGGAGGAGCTATGAGAGCAACCGCTGTTGGGACCGGGCCGCAAGGTCGCCGGCATCTGGTCGTTGTCATGACGGCTGTCTGCTCCGCCACTGTGTCCTTGCTCGGCGTGCCGGCTGCGGGGACGGCCGCCGACTCAGTTCTTCCCGCCCGAGAGGCAACCGGTTGTGAAGTCCGGATACTCACTGAGTCCGATGATCCAGGTTCCAAGATCCTGGGAACGCCTTGCGACGATCTCATCGTCGCCGACAGCACGACGACTCTGGTTGAAGGCGGTTCTGGAAACGACATCATCGTCGGAGCAACCAGCGCGTCCGGAGTCTATGGCGGTGCCGGAGATGACCTCGTGTATGCGAACGGGTCCGGCGCGGTATTCGGCGGGTCCGGTGACGATCACCTGATCGGAGGAGCGGCACCGGACCCTTACACAAAGGCCGGATCAGAGCTACGGCGTGCTCTTGAGCCCTTTGATCCAGAGCTATCGACGGCTGCTCTCGATGCTGCTACGCCCTCGCCTCAGGAGGCCGTTGCCGCGCAGGCAGCTAATCCGTCCGCGGCAAAGGCGATAAAGATGGCCCTTCGGACGTCGGTGAGAACTGTCAGCTTGCTTTCGCAACCGATGGGTCCTCCCACCCCTGGCGATGATGTGCTGTTCGGAGAAGCTGGCAATGACACCGTGAACGGCCAGGCTGGTAACGACCGCATCTATGGAGTAATCGGCGACGACTCCTTGGCCGGGGGAACAGGCAATGACCTGCTTGCAGGAGGCCACGGATACGACAAAATCGACGGCGAAGGAGGCAGCGACACAATCAGAGGCGACGGAACGATCGACGAGCTCATAGACTCGGGATCCGTTGCCGGAGTCGACACGATCAGCTTCGCTACAGGGGTTACCCCTGGCTTCACCGGCGATGTCCCAGCTTTGACCGGATTGATCAACTTCCCGCCGTCAGCGGATGGGCGCGGAGTCTACGTCGACCTGGTGGACAACGTCGCAAGGAACGGGGTAGCCGGAAACGGCGGTGGCGATGATGGGCCTCAAGAGACGAATGAGACGCTCCTTAGTCAGTTTGAGAACGTCATCGGCACGCCATTCGCGGATTACATCGTTGGCTCAAACGGAGCAAACCTCATCGACGGGGGCGGTGGCGCCGACGTGATCAAGGGCCTGAGCGGAGACGACTGGATCTTCGGTGGGGCAAGTGGAGACAACATCGACGCAGGGGCCGGTACCAACATCATCGAAGGCGACGCCAGCATCGACTACTGCGTAAACGGCTCTTCCCAGATTTCCTGTAACGAGCAATGGTCCAGTCCCTTGGCAGTGCTGCCAAGAGATGCCAGCAAGGTCGCGATCGGCTTCATGGCGGCCGAGAGGACCGGACTCACTGCGAACCCGTACCTGCAGCTCTACGCGCTCGGCAGCACCGGACCTGACAACCTCAGCGCCAGATACATCTCGAGCCCGGGTCCCGACTCGATCGAGTTTCAACTGGACCTCGGTTCTTTTGACACCGTGGGCCTGGAGGCCACACCGGGCTGCGACTACTCGCAGGCAAATGCGCCGACCAAGAAAGTGACCTGCTCGTTCGATCGAATCCTCGACACCGTGATGATCGCTGGAATGAACGGCGACGACGACCTGTTCGCAACGAACCCCGGCTTCCCGAAGGGCACCTCGATAATGATGCTCGGAGGCGAGGGGGGCGACCGGCTCCAGGGCTCTGAGACCGGCTATGACGTCCTGGTTGACGGACCAGGCGACGACTTGCTGCAGGGCCTTGACCTCGATGACGGTCTGATCAACAACCAGGGCAGGGATTCTCTCTTCGGAGGAAATGACTCAGACCTGCTCTTGAGTACGACCCTGTGTGAAGGAGACGAACTCGCAGGCGGCGGCTCGGCCGAAGAGAACAACGCCTCCTGGGCCCAGTACACGGATGGCACCGGTGTCTCGGCCTCGCTGGCCGAGGCCAAGTTCGGTCAGCGAAACCAGGGACCTTGGTGCCCTGGCGGAGCCGCCGATCTGGGTGACCTTGCAAGCATCCAGAACCTTGAAGGAACTTCGTCTGCCGATACCCTCACCGGCGGCGGCGGTGACAACAGTCTGCTTGGTCGTAAGGGCGATGACTTTCTTTACGGAAACTCGGGCATCGACGTTCTCACCGGGAGCGTCACGCTCGGCACGGATGCCGACACTTTCAGCGGCGGCAACGACCGCGACTCCATAAGGGCTGTCGACAACCTCATGGATACTTCGATCGAATGCGGTGCTGGCAACGACATCGCCTTCATCGATGCGACCCCTGCCGAACGTGGACGTGTCCCTCTGTCGTGCGAGGATCCACGCCCCGGTGAGCCGTAAGCCGGTGACCCTGGGTTTCGCCGCAAGGGGTCCCACCCCTGACTCGCCTCCTGGAGAGCGCAAGGCCGGAACTTTACCCGACCAAGCGGGTTCTACAGTTGGTGGGTGATATGAGATCGACATCAAGAGTTTTGGCCCTGACCTTGGCAGTGGTAGCCTTCACCACGCTCGCCTGCTCGGCTTCTATCGCCCGGGCAGCAAGGCTGGATCCGACCTTCGGTCGAAACGGAACCGTGGTGGCAAGACACGGAGGATCTCTGGAGAAGGCCTTTGCGATGACCGAGTACGCCGGACAGGCGTCTGCCCTCACGGAAGACCGACAGGGCCGAACCCTGGTTGGTGGCGGAAGTGGATACGAGCTTTTGGTCCAGCGATACCTGCCGGATGGAACTCCGGATGCTTCTTTCGGTGCGGGGGGCTCAGTCAGGTTGCGGGATCTGAACACCTCAAAGGCGCCCGGGTACGTACCGTCGCCGGCGATAGAGGCGCCGCGGGTTCGAGATATCGCGGTCAGGCCCGACGGCAAGATCCTGCTGGTTACGCAGACGAACCGCTTTTCCTTCGGCGGGCTCCATGCCTCGATCTATGAGATGTTCATCCAGTTGAATGACGACGGGAGCGTGGATCTGGGCTTCACCGACCCGGATTTCGATTTCGGGGAATTACCGCCTGGGGGGCACCGGGGGCTGAGCTTCGCAAGACCGCGCTCCCTGACGCTGATCCCAGGCGGGGGGTTCTTTACCACCGGTGAGGACCGAAAGAGCGTGGCCCCGTTCGACGGGCTGACCCAGTCAGGCTACGTCGCCCGGCGAAACTCCGACGGCTCGCAGTTTGAGAGGTTCGGTGGCCCTAGCGTCGGCGCAGGTACCAAGTTCTTCACTCCTCGGGGCAGGCCCTACGTCGCAAGCGTTTCAAGGCTCATCCGCCTCAAGAGCGGCAGCCTCGTGGTCGGCGGTTACGACCGCAACCGATTCTTCATCTCGAAACTCGACTCGCTGGGGCGCCCGGTCAAGTCGTTCGGGTCGAGAGCGACTCCGGGAAGGACCATCGCAAGCTTCGGTGGCAGGAAACAGTTGCGCACCGTAGGCGGTGATCTGGCTGCCAGTCCGCTCGGAGGATTCGTCCAGGTCGGATACGCAGACCGTCAGATCAACGGCCGCGGGACGGTGGTGCTTGTGCGCTACCGGCCAAACGGGAGACTTGACCGGGGATTTGGTTCGAACGGGTTTGCTTCCGTCGCCATCTTTCCCTACGTCTACGCCAGAACAGTTGCCGTTCAGCCGAACGGCAAGATCCTGGTGACCGCCTGGAAAGGGGAGGCTTTCTCAAGCAAGTTCATGCTGCTCAGGTTCCGGCCGAACGGAAAGCTTGACCCGACCTTCTTTGGCGACGGCAAGTACATCGCTGACATCGGAACAGTGAGCACTGCGGAGAAGATCCTGATCGATTCAAAGGGTCGAGCGGTTGTGGCCGGAGGGGCTGCGATCGACGGAAAAGGCAGTTTCGTGATCAAGCGTTTCCTGCTTGGTTCTCGGTGAGATCGGTGCCGAGCAGCATGCACGTCCCGGTGCCGGTGGCGAGCAGCTTGCCGGTTGAGGCTGCGGTCAGGCGGGCGTCCGCTGTGGCCTGTCGGCGACCCCGGTAGCTGACCTCGGCGCGGCAGAGGATCTCCCCCGTGTCGCGGGTGATCGCCCTCTGGTACTTGACCTCGAGGCCGAGCGAGGCGTAAGCCATCCCGGCCGGCAGGGTGGTGTGAACGGCGCAGCCGATGGCGGAGTCCAGAACGGTTGCGGCGTATCCGCCGTGAACTATTCCGATCGGGTTGTAGTGCTCCTCCCCGGGTTGACCGGAGAAGGTGACCATGCCCTCGGCGAGCTCGACCGGACCCATGTCCAGCAGCACCGCTATCGGCGCCGGAGGGATCTCACCGGCGGCGATCGCCTTCATGTAATCGAGCCCGGACATGCCGGCTCCCTCGGCCGCCGAAGCGAGCGGGTCCTGCCAGGTGAGGGTCAGGGACCGGGTCGCGTCCGGATTCGAGGCAGCCAGCCGTCCGGCCATCTCCCTCGCCCGGACGCGACCCGCCTCCGGTCCTCCTCCAGCCTCGCTCACCGGCGGGTCTTCCGGCCGAGGCTGCGGGCTGCTGCCGGTCTGTCGTGGGCAGAAGCGGGGTAGCGCAGGTCGGCCATGATCTCGGCTTCGCTGATGCTCACCTTCATCGGCAGAACGGGCCAGTCGCCAGGACTGACCCGGCCGGCAGACCGGCGACCAGGAAGGCAGCCGGCGGGGAAGTGACCGGAATCGAAGCACCCCTTGCGCCTCGACTCGCGTCACTTCGCGGCCAGGCTCGGGGGTTCGACTCCACGCGAGCGCTTCCCCGGGGCCTCCTGAGCGCGGCTGGCAAGGAGTAAAGCGAAGCTGGTGAAGGGAGCGTACTTCTGTACGTGACCGAACCTGCGAGCGTCGACGCCGTCCAGCCGGGCTCAGGTGGTTCCGGGGGAGTGCTCGCCCTTCGTCCCCCGCAATGGCGGCTGCCCGAGGCGAGGCAGCATCCCTAGGATTCGGCGCATGAACTTCGACCTCACAGATGAACAGCGCCTGATCAGAGACACCGTCCGCGACTTCGCCCGGAACGAAGTGGCCCCGGCTGCCGAAGAACTCGACCGGACCAAGTCCTTCCCGTACGAGATCGTCGAAAAGATGGCCGGGCTCGGCCTGATGAGCATCCCGTTCTCGGAGGAATACGGCGGAGGCGGAGGCGACATCCTCTCCTACGCCATGGCGGTCGAAGAGCTGGCCCGGATCGATTCTTCGGTCGGGATCACGCTCGCCGCCCACACTTCGCTTGGCACCTCTCCGATCTACAACTGGGGCACCGAGGAGCAGAAGCAGCAGTGGCTGCCCGATCTCTGCGCCGGTCGCAAGCTGGCCGCCTTCGGCCTGACCGAACCCGAGGCGGGCTCCGACGCCGGCAATACCAAGACCCGGGCGAAGCTCGAAGACGGCGAATGGGTGATCAACGGCGCCAAGCAGTTCATCACCAACGCCGGCACCGACATCACCGGCTGCGTGACGATCACCGCGGTCACCGGCGAAGACGAGCGCGGTCGCCCGGAAATATCGAACATCATCGTTCCGAACGGGATCGACGGTTACGTGATCGGCGAGCCCTACCGCAAGATGGGCTGGAACGCCTCGGACACGCGGCCGCTGACCTTCGAAGACGCCCGGGTGCCCGAGGGCAACCTGCTCGGCCCGCGCGGCGAAGGCTTCAAGCAGTTCCTGCAGATCCTCGACGGCGGCCGGATCTCGGTCGCGGCGATGGGCGTGGGTCTGGCTCAGGGAGCGCTCGACGAAGCGCTCAAGTACGCCAAGGAGCGCCAGGCCTTCGGCAAGTCGATCTCCAAGTTCCAGGCGATCCAGGCGAAGATCGCCGACATCTCCTCACAGATCGAAGCAGCCCGCCTGCTGACCTACCGGGCGGCGATCGAGAAGGACAACGGTCAGGACTTCAGCCTCACCGCTGCCCAGGCCAAGCTGATCACCGGCCGCCTGGCGGTTCGGGCGGCCGAAGAGGCTGTCCAGATCCACGGCGGCTACGGCTACATCGAGGAGTACCCCGTCTGCCGCTTTTACCGCGACGCCAAGATCCTGACGATCGGCGAAGGCACCGACGAGGTCCAGCAGATGGTGATTGCTCGCGCCCTCGGCTGTTAGACCGCAGGACCTCAGGCGATTTCAGGCACCGGCCGAGGCGGCTCAGACAGGCGGAATGGCAGTTGTCGCTCCCTCGGGGCGTCCGGCAATCGTGGCGCCGCGACCGACCGTCTCCGGAATCCCGTAATGGTCGAGAACCATCTTCTCCTGCTCTCGATTGAGTGGCAAGGTCGGATCGACGGCGGGGGCGTTACGGATGACCTCCCGGTCGTGTGGGACCCAGACCCGGCCCGCGGCTGCGGCGCATTCCCTGAGTGACACAGGCACGGTCTTGCCGAAGCGGCCCAGCTTGACCAGCACCCAGACTGGCTCACCGCTCTCCTTGTCGACGAAGAGTCCCTCGACCTTGGCTACCCCCTGGCCGGAGATCTCGTCGAGCTGATAGCCCTTCCATGCCTTCACATCCTCGACTGACGGCAGGTTGGCGGATGCCAGATTGCTACCCCCGGTTACCGATCTGTTTTCAGACATCAATCTCTCCTTCCAGTAGTTGAGCTGCCGCAGTAGACGGGTCGAGCTCGCGGTTCACGACGCGTTCAAGCAGGTCAGCCACGGCCGGATCATCGTGGATAGTGGCCTCGAGCCGTCGCCGCAGCCTGGCGGTCGCGATCCCGAGCACCTCGCTTCGGAGGTTTCGAGCCCGCCGATCGGCCAGCGTGCCGGCCTGCTCGATGAAGGCCCGGTGCTCGGCAACCTTGGCGGCCAGCTCCTCGATGCCCTCCCCCCTCGCGGCTTCTGTCCTGAGGATCGGCACCCGCCATTCGCCCGGCTGATGAGAGAGCGAGAGAGCGCCACGAACCTCACGAATCATCGTGTCGGTCATCGGGTGGTCGGCCTTGTTGACCACGATTACGTCCGGAATCTCCATCACCCCCGCCTTGAGCGCCTGGATCGAATCACCGGACCCGGGCATCAGGGCGAGCACGATCGTGTCGGCGTGATCGACGATGTCGATCTCGCCCTGGCCGACTCCGACAGTCTCGACCAGCACATCGTCCTTGCCTGAGGCATCCATGACCAATGCCGCCTGAAGGGCGGCCTCCGAAAGGCCACCAAGTGCGCCACGCGAGGCCATCGAGCGGATGAACACGCCTTTGTCGAGGAAGTGCTCGCTGAGGCGAATCCGATCCCCGAGCAGTGCCCCCTGGGTGAACGGGCTCGAAGGGTCGATCGAAAGCACGGCTACCTGGCGGTCTTCTTTACGAAGCTCGGCGGTCAGGGCGCCGATCAGGGTGCTCTTGCCGACCCCGGGCGGCCCGGTGAAGCCGGTGATGCGCGCCTTGCCGGTGAGCGGGAAGACCTCGCGGACCAGATCCCAGCCAGCCGGGTCGTCGGACTCGATCAAGGTAATGGCCCGGGCGAGAGCACGCTTGTCGCCAGAGACGAGGCGCTCGGCGAGCGGTGAGAGTTCAGTTGCTGATTCGGGCATTTCTCCAGCCAGTGTAGAACCTGAACCGGCAGGCAAATAGAGTCCCGGTCGTCTTGACCCGATCAATCTCTTTCTTCGCCCGGCAACGGATGATCACGCCCAGATACGCGCGGTTGCTCTTCCGCTACCTCTGGCGCAGAATCCTCACCCGCAGTGGTCGCCGCTGGAGCACCGACGGGCCGGTTTTCTTTGGCCGCGGCCTCCAGCTCCAGACCGGCCCGGGAGCTTCGATCAGCTTTGGTCGATTCGTCTGGATAGGCGACGGCACCAAGATCCGTTGCCACGAGGGCAGGGTCGAGATCGGTGCCAAGACCGTGATGGGCCAGGAATGCACGATCTCCGCCTACCGCCATGTGAGGATCGGCGAGCAATGCGTGATCGCCGACCGCACGATGTTCATCGACTTTGACCACGGCGTGGTCGAGACCGAGCGCCCGATCCGCCAGCAGGGCATCTACATGAAGGACGTGACCGTCGGCTCAAACGTGTGGATCGGCTACGGAGCATGCGTTCTGCGTGGAGTATCTGTTGGCGACAACGCGATCGTCGGCACCAACTCGGTGGTCACCAAAGACGTGCCAGCCAACGCGGTGGTTGGCGGTGTGCCGGCCCGGGTACTCCGCATGAGGGACGAACCGGAGCACCTGAAATGGCCGGACCCGGTCGAGCCGATACCTGGCGAGCCCGGGGTGCTGGAAGTTCCCTGACTCCGGAGCTACTGGCTAGGAGGGGTCGGCCACGGCGGTTACTTCGCCGTAGAGGGCAAGGGTCTGGCGGGCTACGTCGGTCCAGTCGAAGAGGCGGATGTGGGAGAGGCCTTCTTCGACCATCTGGCGGCTGAGGTTTTCGTCGCTGAGTACCTGGATCGCGGCCTCGGCCAGGTGCTCCGGGTCGCTCGCTCGAAAGCGCAGGCCGGCGCCTTCGACCGGCACGACCTCTTTCAGCCCGCCGGTGTCGGCGGCGATGCAGGGGCATTCGGAGGCCATCGCTTCGAGCGCGACCAGGCCGAAGGGCTCGTAGATTGAAGGCACCACGGTCAGGTCGGCGATCCGGTAGAGAAGGTGGAGAACGTCGTCGCCGATCCAGCCGAGGAAGGTGCCGTGATCCATGAGGCCGAGTTCTTCGGCCTGCTTGTGGAGTTCGGCCTCGTGGGTCCCCGAGCCGGCGACGAGGAAGCGGGTGTTGGGGACCTTCGAGATCACCTCGGGCATTGCCTCCAATGCGAGCTGGAAACCCTTCTCGTAGACGAGGCGGCCAATCAACAGGACCAGATTCTGGTCCGGCTCGGCGAACTCGCTGCGCATGGCAGCGAGTGCGGCAGGGTCCTCCGGCGGCAGGTCGTCCGGGTCGATGCCGTTCGGGATGACGGTCACCTTTTCGGCCTCGACCGCAAAGATCTCACCAATCTGTTCCTTCATGAACAGCGAGCAGGCGATGACCCGGTCGGAGCGGTTGGAGATCCACTTCTCGACACCGTGGATGTGGGCCTGTGGGTGCTTTTCTACCCAGCCCTGGTGGCGGCCGAACTCGGTCGCGTGGATGGTGGTGACCAGCGGGGTGCCGTAGCGCCGGGCGAGGTGGTCACATGCAGAGGCGACCAGCCAGTCGTGGCCGTGAACCAGGTCAAAGTCGTAGCGGTCACCGAGATCCACGCCGGCGGCCAGCATGTCGGAGTTCATGCGCTCGACCCAGGTGACGAACTGTGCGAGGTCGGTAGGCCTCTCGGGTTCGACGATCCGGTGGATCTGGACGCCACCCATCTGCTCCTCGATCGTCGCCTGCTCGCCCCCTCGGGTGAGCACATGGACCTCGACTCCCAGGCCGACAAGTGCCTCCGAAAGCTTGCGCACGTGACGCGCGAGGCCGCCTTCGATCAGCGGCGGGTACTCCCAGGAGACGATGAGGATTCGGTTCATGAGGCCTTCTATGGTGTTTCAGGGAACCAGCAGCGAGGCCAGGTCCAGGTCCGGAGCCAACGAGCGGACTCGTGGCTGTATCGGAGCATCGGCGCCGGAGTCTATGGCCTCGAAGGCGGCGGCGGCGTGGTCAACAGAACGCTCGAAGGCGTAGTCCCCGGCCTGGCGACGGCCATCGATGAAAGCCCAGTCACTCGACTGAACCGCCAGCAGCTCCCGCGCCGCCCGCTCGGCCCGATCGCGGCCGATGCCCGAGGCGACGGCCCGGTTCACAGCGAGCTCGAGTCGCCGGGCTCCGCTGGCGAGGTCGGCGACGGCGGGTGAGTCCCATGTGCGGAAATCCTTACGCTCGCCCCAGGTCGACGCCCTGAGGCCGTTTGGCCTTATCGGGGCAGCTTCGACTTCCGGTCGGATGCCAGCCCTTCGTTCGGCCGCTGCCGGGCCCAGCGTCGTCAGCCTGATCCCGTGGGCGGCAGCGCCTTCAAGCACGGCCTCCAGCCAGACCGGACCTTCGGCCCACCAATGGCCGAGCAGCTCGCAGTCGCAGGCAAAGACCATCAGGCCGGTCGAGCCACTGCGCTCCCGAAACTCCTCAAGCCGTTTGGCGGCAGCCGAGAGAAACTCACCAGCCTGTTCCCGGGCACGCTGATGCGCCGCCTCCCGATCGTAGGGCCCGCCATCGATCCTGAAAATCCTCACGCCGTTCATCGAGAGCGAATGAAAATCCAGGTATCCGGGCCAGGATGGATAGCCCTGCATGTCCCAGAGCCAGGACACGGCCGGCCAGTCGATCGTGAAGGCGACCGGGCCGGCTTCGGTGCCAACCGGGACCAGGGCCTCGTCGCCACTCTCAAAGGCACTCTGGTCGGTACAAAACCACTCGACGCCGTGACGGGCCAGTTTCTCTTCCAGGCCCGGCTCGTAAGCGCATTCCGGCAACCAGAAGCCGCCGGTCCAGCCGAAGCGGCGCCTGTGGGAGGCGATGCCGGTGCCGACCTGGAGGTCGATGCCGCGGTCGCTCGCCAGCATCGGCAGCACGGCATGGGTCGCAGTGGAGGCCATGAGCTCGACCCGCCCCGAGCCTGCCGCTGCGGCGAAGGCTTCGAGCGGGCTGCCGTCGTGGGAGTCCAGCAAATCGAGGGAGCGGGCGTAGCGGTCGCGGCCGGCCGAGGCGGCCTCGCTGAACCCGGAGTCGCAGGTTTCAACATCCTTCACGGCAGCATCGAGCCGGTGCTGGACGAGAAACTCCCGCAGCCGCTCCGGCACACCTTCTGCCTCGAGCTGGTCCGCCAGCACGGGGGTCACGGTCAGGGTGATGTCGCGGGCGACGTCGAGCACCGGCAAGTGGGAGTGAATCACCGCATCGAACAGCCACTCCTCACCGAAGGGGTAGGTGCCGTAGCCCTCGACATAGGGCATGTGCGAGTGCAGGACGATCCCGAGATCGCCCGCGCCGTCAGGCATGGCAGATGGCGATGAAGTCCAGCGCGCTCTCGAGGTTGGTCGGGCTGAGCCGGAAGTCGGTGGTGGAGATTGCCGGAGTGAACCAGTCGTAGAATGGTTTGCTGATGGCAAGACCTTCGTGAACCCTGTCCCAGCCAAGCGAGAGCGCGACTTCATGCCACCTGAGCTTCGCCGAATGAGAGAGTCCGAGCACCTCGACCCTCGAGAAGTGAGGTTCAAGCAGTGCCCGGTACTCCTCAAGTCTGTACTCCTTGATGTGCCACGGGTTGTCCGATTTCTCGGCGCCGGGCGGTGCCAGGGTAAGCAGGTTCGGGGTCGAGATGTAGGAGACCGGGGCGATCCGGGCGAACCCGTCGAGCAGCGGCCCGGGGTCCTCAATGTGCTCGATCGTCTGCAGGAAGACGACCGCGTCGCGCGGCTCGTCGAAGTTCTCGACCAGGTCCCGGCGAAAGGAAAGGCCCGGGCGGGTGTACTTGGCTTCGGCGTGAGCGAAGGCATCAGGGTTGGCGTCCACCCCGATCACGTCGGCTGCGGAATCGGCGAGCACAGACGACCCGTAGCCCTCTCCGCAAGCCAGGTCAACCACCTTCTGGCCGGCGACCCGGGTGGCGATCCACTCGTATACGACGAGGTGGCGCCGGTACCAGTAGT
>CAIZLN010000053.1 GCA_903933815.1 uncultured Solirubrobacterales bacterium | reverse complement strand
GACCCTGAGCACCTTCGTCAGAGATATCACCAACAACGACAGCAGCAGCTTCGGTTCCCAACTCACCAGCCAGCTTGGCTGCCTCGGAGAGGGCTCCAAAGGAGTTCTTGTTGAAGTTGCCCTCATCGTCATGAAGGGCGTATACGAGGATGCCGGCCATCAGATCAACTTCCTTTCGTCGAGCCACGCAACGATCTTTTCGACCGTCTCGGCAGTGTCTTCATCTTCGATCATCTCGCCAGCTTCCTTTGCGGGGGGCTGGTTGAGTGCCAGAACGCTCGTCCTTGATCCGGCCTCGCCGACCTGATCAGGGCTGAGACCAACGTCGCCAGCTGACTTGGTGTCCAGCGGCTTCTTCTTCGCACCCATGATTGCCTTGAGGCTCGGGTAGCGAGGTTCGTTGATCGCATCTCCGACCGAAATCACGGCGGGAAGCGAGAGGGTGACGGTGTCGTAGCCGTACTCGGCCTGACGCTCGCAGCGCAGCTTGTCGCCCTCAACATCCATCTTGACCACCTGGGTCAGTGACGGCATCTTGAGGTGATCAGCCAGGACGGCGCCCATGACGTAGCACTCACCATCGTCAGCCTGCTGACCGAGCAGGACGATGTCCGGGCTCTCTGTCTCCAGAACCTTGGCGAGAGCGACGCCGGTGGCGCAGACATCAGAGCCGACCAGTGCGTCATCACAAAGATGAACGGAACGGTCTGCACCGAGGGCTACGGCCTTCTGCAGTGCGCGCTGGGCCGTACTGGGGCCCATCGTCACGGCGACTACTTCGTCGACCTGCAGGTCTCCGCCTTCCTTCAGCTGCATCGCAGCCTCAATGGCATGTGTGTCGAACGGGTTCAGATTGTTCTCGCCGCTGCGATCGAGCCGCATGGTGCCGGTGTCGATGCGCTTCTGAACTGCGGCGTCTGGCACCTCTTTGACCAGGACGCATATCTTCAAGGGAGCCTCCTTAGGGGCGTGTGGCTGGCTGACTCGACTGAAATCCAACTGGCGAGCCGAAAGTTGTTCATCGAGAAAGAATCTTAGCGAGTGCGACCCGTTGTTGACTGACGAGTCAATCGGGAGTTGCCGAAGCCAGCTCTTCGCAGAGTTCAAAAAGCCGCCTGCGATCATCGGCCGACTCCCTGGTTCCGGGAACACGGTGTTTGGGGCGGGGCCTCCGGTCCATGTAGAACTCGCCCCCCGGAGCCTCTTCGGCCGTCGCCCCGCTCAGCCAGACAGCGGTCTCCCCGCCCTCCTCCGCGGTCCTCAGGATCGGCCCGATCAGCTTGTTGAAGGTCGGCAGCGCCTCGCTGACTCCCTCGGTGTCAGCCCAGCCGGGATGCATCGAGCAGAAGACCGGCCCTCCTTCCGGCTCGCGCTCCTGCCACTCGTCGGCCAGCATCACCTCTGCCCGCTTGGTCTGGGCGTAGAACTTCGTGCCGTCGAACTCCCTGTTCTCCAGCTGGGGGTCGTCGAGGTCGAAGCCCGAGGAGTACATGCCGCCCGAAGACATCATCACCACCCTGCCATTGTCGCTCTGCCGCAGCTTCGGCAACAGCAGCTCGGTCAGCAGGAACGGGCCGAGCACGTTGGTGGCAAAGGTGAGCTCGAAACCTTCGTCGGTGTACTTGCGCTCTGGCGGAAGCACGCCGGCGTTGTTGATCAGCACATCGAGCCGCTCCTGGCCGGCAGCAAAAGCAGTTCCGAACTCCCTGACTGAAGCGAGGCTGGAGAGATCGCAGATGTGGAGTTCGGGCTCAACCCCGCTCTCCAACGCAATCTCCTCCCGCGCGGCCTCGCCCTTCTCGGGATTGCGGCAGACCATGTGCACCTCCGCCCCACGCCGACTCAGCTCGAGCGCGATCGCCTTGCCGATGCCGGCGTTCGCCCCGGTGACCATCACCGAGCGGCCCTCAAGACGATCGGCACCCCAGCCAAAGAGGCGCTTTCGGGCCCGGTAGCCAATCGCACTGAACCCGGGCAGGATCCCCAAGTCGAGCGCCGTATCCACGACATCCGCCGCCCGTCCTTTGATCAAAGCCACCATCAGACTCCTTTCCCACAATTGCCGAAAGCCCAGCCTACCCAACGGCGACTCGCATTCGGATCCGATGCAAGCTCTTCAGCGGCCAGGCAGAAGGCCAACCGGACGCTCCGCCGTAGGACAGGGGGCACCGCCTCCTCGACCCGAACGGGTGGAACCGGGGGTACCGCCTCCTCGACCCGAAACGTCGTCGGCG
>CAIZLN010000052.1 GCA_903933815.1 uncultured Solirubrobacterales bacterium | reverse complement strand
GACAAGCTGAGCGGCGAGCAGACCCTGCTGACCCTTATGACCCTTCATAACGCCAAGGGACTCGAGTTCCGGGTTGTCTTCATCATCGGTTGCGAGGACGGCATGTTCCCTCACTCGCGCGCACTGGACGAGGGCGAAGAGGAAGAGGAGCGCCGCCTTTGCTACGTCGGTATCACCAGGGCCCGTGAACGGCTCTACATGACAGGTGCACGTACCCGCCGTATCTTCGGGGGGCAGGCCGAGCCGACCGTGCCCTCCCGTTTCCTCGACGAGCTTCCCGCACAGCTGGTTCACCATCAGGGCTCGGCTCCGGGCCACTCCCAGTCTGGTTTCGTTCGAAGCTACAGCGCGCCGGGGGCGATAAGGGCATCCGGTGGCCCGGGGTGGCAGTCCGATCCGATTGAGCCCGGTACCCCGGTGGCGGTGGCGGTCGGCGATGATGTGGTGCATGCCAGCTTCGGCGAGGGGGTCGTAATCGGCTCGGAACCCGGAGGTCTGATAATCGTGCGGTTCTCGGCCGACGGTGTTGAGAGAAAGCTGATGGCGGAATACGCCCCGATCCGGAGGAAGTAGAGATGCTGGCAGAAATCATTGATGGCAAGCAGGTTTCGGCCGAGGTAAGGGCACGGGTTGCGTCCGAGGTTTCCGAGTTTGTCGGGGGAGGTGGCAGGGTGCCGGTTCTCGCCACGGTGATAGTCGGCGAGGATCCCGCTTCAGAGGTTTATGTGGCCAACAAGCACCGCGCCTGCGAAGAGGCCGGCATGAAGTCGGTGCACCACGGACTTCCCGGAGACACTTCACAGGAGGATCTGTTGGCTCTGGTCAGCAACCTTGGCGCTGATGACGGGATTGACGGCATCCTGGTCCAGCTGCCCGTCCCAGATCACATCAATCCGGACGAAGTGGTCGCGGCGATCGACCCGGCCAAGGACGTAGACGGACTCAGCCCGGTAAGTGCGGGTCTTCTTGCGGGCGGTAACCCGGGAATGATCCCCTGCACGCCCGCGGGAGTAATCGAGCTCATCGACCACACCGGAACTGATCTGACCGGAGCTGATGCGGTAATCGTCGGCCGCTCCAAGCTTGTCGGCCGGCCCTTGATAAGCCTGCTGCTTGACCGCAACGCAACCGTCACGGCCTGCCACTCCCGAACCCGGGACCTTGCCGGAGTATGCCGCCGGGCCGATGTCCTGATCGCTGCCGTAGGGGTGCCGAGGCTAATCGGTCCTGAGTTCGTAAAACCAGGTGCCGTAGTAATCGACGTCGGCATCAACCGCACCGGGAACGGCCTGGTAGGAGACGTCGACTTCGAGCCGGTCTCGAAGGTCGCTGGCGCGATAACGCCCGTCCCCGGCGGCGTCGGGCCGATGACCATCGCAATGCTGATGTCAAACACTTTGCGGGCTGCCCGAAGCCGTGCCTGAGCGCGCAAGGCCCAGAAGGCTGCGGCCAGATCCGGGGCTGCTGCTGGCCGGGGTGGCAGCCGTACTGCTCTTCCTGCTTCTGTTTCGCGGTTGGTTTGGCCTGGCTCAGTCCGCGCCGGTCTCCGATGGTGCGGTTGGGGTGGGACTGGGACGGAGTTTCGATGCCTGGGTTTCCTTTGCCTGGCTTGACCTTTTCCTGCTGGCCGTCATTGCCACCACTCTGGCCACCGTGGTCGCGGCCTTTGCCGGACTGAAGCTCCGGTTCAGGCCGGCGCCAGTGCTTACCGTGCTTGGTGGAGTTTCATTCCTCTGGATTCTCTGTCGACTTGTTTTCCCACCCTGGCCGGAGGCAGAGCGCGAGGCAGCGCCTTTCCTGGCTTTGCTTTGCTGCGCGGCCCTCGCCGGAGGAGGCCATCTGTCCTACCTGATCTCCAGCGGTCAGCTGCGGGCGAGGACATCCCCGGGGACGGCGGAGCGCTCACGCGGCAGATAGCCTTGAGTCGGTGAAGCAAGGCGAAGAAAGTAATCGGCTGGGCGCCGGGACTCGAACCTATGCGGGGGCTGGCCGGTTCGTTCCCGCTCGGGTTCACCTGTCTGAAGTCATGGTTGGCACGGGTGGAGCGTTGATGCTCGCCGCCCTGCTGTTTTCGTGGTCGGAGGGAAGCCCGGCAGCGGGTGCCCTGTCGCTGGTGAAGCTCCTTGTGGTCATCATCGGCGGAGCCGCTGTCGCCGTACCTCTGGTTGTGGCGCTCAACTCGCAGACGAATCTGCCCATGGCTTGGGAAACCCTGCTCTCAGGCTCGGTAACCCTGCTGGTTCCGGTCCTGATCGCCACACTCCTGCTGCCACCCGAGGGAGGACTGGGCAGCGGTTTCTTCATCGCGCTCGCTGGCTCCGTCCTGACCGTAGTTGCCGGCTGGCGCAGCGTGGCACGCGAGTACTGAGGACCTCCCTTAGACTCCTGCCGGTGATCGAGCGAGAACAGGTGCTTCACGTAGCCAGGCTTTCAAGACTCAGGCTGAGTGATGAGGAGGTGTCCGCAATGCGCGGTGACCTT
>CAIZLN010000051.1 GCA_903933815.1 uncultured Solirubrobacterales bacterium | reverse complement strand
TGTTGCTCGCAGCGCCGGACTTGCGATGTTCTTCTCCCTGCTCCTGATCACGGGATACGTGGCACTCCGGTTCGGCGGAAGGTTCACCGCTCCCGTGCTGATCGCGATTTTGCACGACATCCTGATCGCACTCGGCATCTACGCTCTGCTTGGTTTTGAGGTGTCCAGCGCGACCGTTGCAGCCTTCCTGACGATTCTCGGTTACTCGCTCTATGACACGATCATCGTCTTCGACCGAATACGTGAGAACGACCCGAAGATGCCCAGGGCGACCTACTCTCAGGTAGTGAACCGCTCCATGAACGAGGTCCTGACCCGTTCGCTTGCGACGACTGTCTCGACCCTGGTTGCGGTCGTGGCGTTGCTGATCTTCGGAGGCGAGACTCTGACCGCGTTCGCGATCGCGATTCTGGTGGGGATCACTTCCGGTACATACTCATCGCTTTTCATAGCTTCGCCTGTACTTGCGCTCTGGAAGGAACGTGAACCCACGTTCCGTCGCCGTAGACGCCAGCAGATGGAGAGTCAGGGTTACGTTCCGGCATTTGCCGAGGAACTTGAGGTTGCGAAGATCGACGGCGAGGAAGGTGGGGACGCAGGCAGCGGCCCCGAGCCCGCCACAACCGGTCCCAAGGGAAGGGCGTAAGCATGGCAATCGTCATCTGGCTGATCGTGGGTCTGGCACTCTGGCATCTGACCATATTTGTGCCGGATCACTTCTGGGGAGGAATCGTCGGAGCTCTGCTCGGTGCTGTGGGCGGGGCACTCGTCTCTGGTGCCATCGTTCAGCTTCTCCTCGGGCGCGGGTTGAACGACGTGGACATGCTCACATTTGCTGCGGCCATCCCGGGATTTCTGCTTGGCGCCTGGTTCGTCTACTGGATCGGCGAGCGCAACGAAGACCCCGATTTCCAGCTGCAGGACTGATCGATCACGTTTGAGCCGCCGCCGTACCGGATCGCGGAGGCGCTGCGGCTCTCGCAGGTCCTTGGGCTGAGTCGTCCTCTGGCAGTTACCCTTGCCCGTCGCGGGCTCACCGACCCGCTGATCGCAAAGGAGTTCCTTGATGGAAGGGAGGACCATGATCCTGATCGGTTTGGAGGGATGGCCAGGGTCGTGGAGCAGATCAGGACGGCTGCGGGTAGCGGTGAGAAGATCACGGTCTACGGTGATTTCGATGTTGACGGGGTTGCGGCCACGACGATCATGGTCACAGCTCTCAGGCAGCTCGGGGCCGAATGCGACTGGTTCATCCCGGACCGCATCTCCGACGGCTACGGCCTGAACCCGGAGGCGATAAGGGAAATCGCGGCTCGTGGCACCGGGCTGGTCATCACGGTGGACTGTGGCGTGACCTCGATCGAGGAAGTGGCGCTGTCTAAGGATCTTGGCATGGGCATCGTCGTGACCGACCATCACCGGCCAGATTCGGTCCTGCCGGACTGCGAAATTCTCCACCCCGAGATTTCCGGCTATCCCTTCAAGGACCTTTGCGGAGCAGCAGTCGCGGCCAAGCTGGCGACAGCCCTCAGGCGGGCGCAGGGACTCGATCCATCCCTGGACGAGGCTGATCTGGACCTGGTGGCCCTGGCGACCGTTGCGGATGTGATGCCGCTGGTAGGGGAAAACCGCCGGCTGGTCAGGGAGGGTGTGAAGGTTGCCCGGCGAGCACGAAGGCCCGGGTTGCGAGCACTGATTGCGGACTCAGGCCTGCAGCCCGCTCAGCTGAGTTCGACAGATTTCGGTTTCCGTCTCGGCCCGCGAATAAACGCTGCCGGGAGGATCTATCGCGCTGACGCCGGAGTCGAACTTTTTCTGGCTGAATCGGATGAAAGGGCTGAGGAAATTGCCTCCGAACTGGGGCGCGCCAACAATGAGCGCCGACGAATCGAGAGGGAGGTGGAAGCGGCAGCTGAGGCTGAAAGGCGTGAGCTGGGTGATGACCAACCGGCGGTTCTGGTCGTGGCGGGCGAGAACTGGCACCCGGGTGTCGTTGGCATTGTTGCCTCGCGGCTGGTCCGCAGTCACGGCGTGCCTGCAGTAGTGATCTCGATCAATGGAGATCTCGGTCGTGGTTCAGCTCGTGGCGTCCCGGGACTCGACCTGCACGATGCCATCGCTTCAACTGCCAGCCTGCTCGAAGGTTTCGGCGGGCACGCGGCAGCAGCCGGCCTTCAGATCATCCCGTCACGGATTGACGCGTTCCGTGAAGCTCTGGCGGCAGCGGTGGTCTCTCAGATCGGCAGTGATCCGGTTGTGCCCCCCGAGAGGATCGATGCGGTCTCGGGTGGGGAGGAGCTTGCGCTGGCGCTCGCCGAGGAGATTGAGTCTCTGGAGCCCTGTGGCAAGGGCAACCCGACCGTTACCCTCCTCATCCCTGCGGCCAAAATCACCGACCTGCGCGAGATGGGCGAAGGAAAACACTGTCGATTCAGCGTTGTTTCAGGACCTGCCCGTGCCGCCGGAGTGAGCTTTGGCAGGACCGGCTTTGGAGTTGATGCTGACACCCCGGTAGATGTTCTGGCCGAGTTGAGCATCAACCACTGGAACGGTTCGTCACAGCCCCAGCTGAGGGTGAAAGAGGTACAGCCGGTTCCAGGCCATGAGCTACCCCTGCAGTCCGCGGGCCTTGCCGGGTGCGGCAGGGAGGAGTGGTGGGAACGCTTTGAGGCGGCGATCGGAGGCGAGCTTCCCGGTTTTGGAAACGAGGAGAGTCGCAGCACCTTTCCTGGAGGCGGTTCGGATGCAGTCTGGCTGGAGGGCCCCGCAGAGGTCATCCTCGCTGATCTCGTCTCTTCCGGTGA
>CAIZLN010000050.1 GCA_903933815.1 uncultured Solirubrobacterales bacterium | reverse complement strand
GGCACGGTGATAGGCACCGCTGGAAACAGTGGCCGGAGTAGCCAGGACCCCGACCCGGCCTGAATCGGTTATCGCGGCGGCGATCTCGGCTTCCGGGCCAACCACGGTGACCACGGGCACACCTTCAGCCGCTGCCAGTTCACCGATCATGCCCCCGGCTGCAGAGGTGGCAGAGTTGCAGGCCACCACAATCATTTTCACCCGACTTTCAAGCAGGAATCCGGTGATCTCCCGAGCCCTCTCCTGAAGCTCTTCCGGCGCCTTGGTTCCGTAAGGGAAATGACCGCTGTCGCCGACGTAGAGGAAGTCCTCCTGCGGCAGCGAGACCAGGCATTCGTGGAGCACGGTCAGGCCGCCGACGCCGGAGTCAAAGAATCCGATCGCCCCGGTGTGTTCCCCATCGCCGCTCACGATACCTCCGGGGAATCGCCTTCCAGCAGCAACCCGCCCCAGTTATCCAGTGCGCGAAACTCGACCGGCTTCAGCCCGTGAGGAGCGAAAGCAGCTTCGACCCGCTCACGTTCGGTCTCGAGCAGACCGGAGCAGACCAGCGTCGTTGGGCGGTTTTCGGCCGACATCTGTGAGGCGACCATTTCCAGCAGAGGTGCGGTCAGGTTTGCCACGACTGTCGGGGCCAGATCCGGAAGACCCTGCTTGAGGTCAAGGCGCTGAAGATCGATCTCCACCGAGTTGACCACCGCGTTCTCGACGGCGGCCTCGATCGCCGCAACTTCGTGGTCGTAACCGGCAACCGGGGACCAGCCCAGCTTCCCGGCGGCAATCGCCAGCACCGCTGAACCCGTTCCAAGATCGGTAAGAGCACCCCCCGCCAGCCCGCGATCGTGGAGGTCAAGCAGCAGGCCGAGGCTCAGGCGGGTAGTCGGGTGTGCGCCTGTCCCGAATGCCTGTCCGGGATCAATCACCACTTCGAACGCGCCCGGCCTCTCGGGCTCCCATGGAGGCCTCAACCAGACTGATGTCTCGCCCTCCTCACCGACAACTTCAACCGGGCGGTGAAACTCCCGCCAGCGGTCGGCCCAGTCGTCGGCCACCTCGCTGGATACAACTTCAACCAGGCCATCACCGGTCGCGACCTCGAGTTCGCCGACATCCGGCAGTTCACCTTCAGCGCCGTAGATCGCGTACTCGACAAAGCCGTCACCGTTGACCTCCTCGACTCCCCCGGGTGCCAGTACGGACAGCTCGGCCAGAACGAACTCGGCCTGCTCAGGCCGACAGCGAACCGCCAGCCGGATCAAGCTCCGACCCCGCAGGTCCGAATCGGTTTCAGAGCGGGCATTACCGTCAACTCCAGGCGCGCCGCATGCGCGAAAAGAGGCCGGATTCTTCCTGCTGGCGGTTCGCCTCGCCGACGGTTTCATCGAGCTCACCTGCCAGTTTGAGCTGCTCGTCACTCAGGTTGACCGGAACCACGACATTGAAGACGAACCGGTGAACACCGCGCCGCCGGGATCCACCAACGCGAGGCAGACCCTTGCCCTTGACCACCTTCTCGGCACCTGGCTGAGTTCCAGGTTCGATCTCGATCTCCTCGGGCCCGTCAATGGTTTCGACTTCGATCCGGTCACCCAGCATTGCCTTGGTCGCATCCAGCGGGACAACGGTGATCAGGTCCTGGCCGTCGCGGATCATGCCTTCCTTCTCGGCCACCGTGACTTCCACGTACAGGTCCCCCGAAGGTGCGCCAGGCTCGCCGGCGTGGCCGGCTCCCGAAATCCGCATGCGCTGACCGGTCTCGATTCCGGCGGGGATGTCGACCTTGAAGGTGCGCGAAGTGTGGCGACGGCCAAGTCCGGAGCACTCGCCGCAGGGAGTTTCGGCCACCCGCCCGTCTCCGTGGCAGGTGTCGCAGGGGGTGGCGCGGACCATTTGGCCGAAGGCCGTGTTGGCGACGGTCCGCAGCTCACCGGTGCCGTCGCAGCGCTCGCAGGTCCGGATCGGGGTGCCGGGTTCGGCTCCGTTTCCGCGGCAGTGCTCGCAGGTCCCGACGACGTCGAACTCGACCTCGCGGCTCACCCCTTCGAGAACATCCTCCAGTCCGATCTCGACTGACGTGCCAACGTCGGCACCCGGGGCAGGGCCGCGACGGCCGAAACCCTGGCCGCCTCCGAAGAAGGCGCTGAACAGGTCGTCGATCGATCCGAAGCCCTGGGCCTGGGAGGAAAAGCCGCCGGAACGAAGCCCGTCGTGTCCGTAGCTGTCGTAGGTCTGGCGTTTGTCCTCGTCGGAGAGAACCTCGTAGGCCTCGGCGACCTCCTTGAACTTATCTTCGGCCTCGGGGTCGTGGCCGTTGACGTCCGGGTGAAGCTCCCGGGCGACGCCGCGGAAGGCCTTCTTGATCTCGGTCTGAGTGGCACTGCGGGGAACCCCGAGCACCTCGTAGTAGTCACGCTTGCTCATGCGTAGACGTTCTCGAAGTAGCGCGAAAGCTCGCGGGCTGCCTCGTTGACCGAGGCGATCGCAGTTGCGTAATCCATTCGGGTCGGGCCGACCACTCCGACAGAGCCGAGGTTGCGGTGGCCGAGGCCGTAGTTGGCACCGACGACGCTGACCGAGCGCAGCTCCGGCTGCGGGTTCTCGGCACCGATCCAGATGAACACCGAGCGCTCCTCGATCGCCGAGCGCATCATCCGCAGCACCGAGGCCCTCTCCTCGAGGGCATTCATCAGCTGGTCGATCTGTGGAAGATCGGCCGAACGGCGCTCGTCGAGCAGGCGTCCGGCTCCTTCGACATAAAGCGTTGCCTCGCCTTCATGCTCGAGGTCAACCAGTGCAGGCAGAAGCCGCTGGATGAAATCGGACTCCCGAGGTCCGAGCGCCGGGTCGAGCAGCTTCGAGGCGATCCTCCTTGATCCGACCTCGATCCCGACCAGCGACTCGTTCAGGTAGCTGGAAGTCCAGGCGACCAGGCCGGGGTCGAGTTGACGCGGAAAGGTGAAGGCGCGCTTGGTTACGTCACCGGCCGAGGTGATGGCGATAACCATGACCACATCAGGTTGCAGCAGCAGGGCCTCGACCCGGTGGATCGTGGCGGTGCCGAGCGGCGGCGCGACGACCAGGGCCAGCAGATCGGTCATGTGGGATAGCGCAGCGGTCGTCTCCCGCATCGCAGCGTCGACTTCGCGCCGCATCCTCGAGACCTCGATCTCTCCAGCTCCGGTGCGTCGCGCCGGCAAAGTGGGCACGAGGGTTTCGACGTAGCGACGGTAACCGAGCTCTGTCGGCACACGACCGGCGGATGTGTGGGGATGGCTCAGGTAGCCACCCGCTTCGAGCGCGGCCAGCTCAGCCCTGACGGTCGAGGCGGCCCAGTCGAGTCCCGCCGACTCGACGATCGCCTTTGAGCCGACCGGGCGGCCGGTTTCCAGGTAGGCCTCGACCACGAGGCCGAGAATGGTGTCCTGTCGCTCCGAGAGCATCATCCGATTGTACGAGCGGGAGGGGTGTGGGGCACCTCCTCCTCGACCCGAAACGTCGTCGGAGGTACCCCACACCCCTCCACGAACGCCAATCCGACGACGAAACGGCCCTAAACGAACCGCCACCCATGCCACGGCCCGGTCAATCAGACGCCGCGCTGCCGCCGCACCCGAAGTTCGGAGCGTTGGCCCGAGACGGGGACCTGTCGTGAGCGAGGAGGAAGAAGTTGTGCCGACGACGTTTCGGGTCGAGGAGGCATAACTTCTTCCTCCTCGCCCACCTCTGGTCCGCGATCAGTCGACGACTACAACCGCGGTGGCGTTTCGGATTACCTGGT